>JBLIGS010000001.1:0-45950 GCA_047637095.1 Neolewinella sp.
TTATTTTGCCCCCACCAAACTTAAAAATCATTTCCGTAGCTAAGGCTATGCAAAGGATTTGTAAGTTTGGTGAGAACAAAAGCGTCAGATCAAAAACCAGTAAGTTATTTATACGGCGTCCCTAAGGACCTGGGTTTCCTTCAACGTCAACAGGAAACAGTTTTTTATAAAGGCTGATGACGGGCGCCAAGAGGTGGTTTGTTCCCAGATGAAAAAAGGGCAGACGTCTGTAATTACAGAAGCCTGCCCCTAGGATAATTTGCTAGTAAGCTAGCTGCTGAATGTAAGACCGTGTGATGGGTTTAGCCCTCTTCTTTTTCTGGTTCTCCTTTCCACACCAAAAAGCCTAACCAAGCCAGTAAACCAAGCGCAATTCCTGCCAACATACCTTCCGTTGTCTGGAGGTTCTCGTGGCTGATTCCCAAATTTTCGCCAATTGGGCCAACGAAAGACCATACCGTAAACGTCGTTGGTACGAGGATGTGGAGTATATTCTTAGTAGTCATATCTACATATTTACCCTGAAGAAAGTGAAAAATAATACCTCAACACCGGGGCGTTTCTTGTGTGTATAATCAATGGCAGGAGTCCTGAAATGCCCCTCGGTGCGGACCTCGACTCGCTTCACTCGTTCGGTACTTGCTCGGGGACCGAATGGAGTGGGGCTTTCCGTATGCGCGAAGCACATACGGATGATTACTGAATAGTCGGTCCCCGAGCGAACATCGAGCGACCGAAGGGAGTCGAGATGGTAGCCGAGGGGCAAGCTCCTACAATTTATTATACACACGGTCTCTTGTCTACCTTCGGCGGTTATTCAGTAGAAAAATGGCACGCATCTACCGCCTACAATACCACCGTCTACAATACTACCTCGCAGCAGTTTCCACCGCTTTCCAAACCCGCAGTACATTCCCAGAACACATCTTCTCGATGTCTCCTTCGGAGTAACCACGTTTTAGTAGCGTATAAATCAAGTTGGGGTAATCGGCAACGTCCTTCAGGCCAGTAGGCAACGAATCGCCTACACCGTCAAAATCAGAGCCGAAGCCAACGTGGTCAACACCTGCGAATTTGACAACACGGTCGATGTGGTTAACGACCATTTCTACATCGGAGTAAAGTGTAGGAAATTCCTTTTTGAAGGCTTCTTCCAGTTCTTCGGTGCCCTCGTCGCCGTAGTTTTCAATGCCGGCATCGGCTAAGCGTTCAAAGAAAATTCCGCGGAGACTGTCCTGTCGGGTACGGAGCGTTCCATCTAAGAAAGTCGAACCGAAGTTGATCTGGATAACACCTCCTTCTTCGCCGAGGCGGGTAATCATCTCGTCGTTCATATTCCGCTCGAAGCCGGGGGTGTAATGGCGGACGCTGGAATGGCTGGCAATCATCGGTACATCGGTCATTTCTACTACCTGCCAGAAGGTGGAATCACTTACGTGGCTGATGTCAATCATGATGCCGACTTTGTTCATTTCCAGGACGACTTCGCGGCCGAAATCGCTCAGGCCGCCGTGGGTGCCGGTCGTGTCATAGCTGCTGTCGCAGATGAGGTTGTCCTTGGCGTGGGTCAGGGTGATGTAGCGAATACCCTTGTCGTGGTATTCCTGAACGCGCTCGATCTTGTCTTCGATCGGAGAGCCATTCTCCATGCCCATTGGTAGGCTGATGACGCCATCTTTGAAGTTCTGCTCAAGCTGGGCAGTGCTGGTGGTGATCCTGAATTTGTCGGGGTGGGCATCGGCGATGCCGCTGACCATCGTGATCAGGCTATCGGCCAGTTTTGGGCTTTCACCGGGCTCTTTTTGGAGCGCGCTGGGGATGTAGATCGACATGAAGGGCGCGTCGAGGCCACCTTCTACGGAGCGTTTGTAATCGAAGTCGCCTTCGTCGGTTTCAATTGGAATGCCGAGGTATTCTTTGTCCAGTTTGAAATTCTTCACCTTGAGGCGGTAGGGCAAATCTACGTGGCCATCGGTGATGAGGAACTGATGAGCGAGGACCTTGGAGTGGGCACGGAGCTCGTCGTCGGTCATGTCTTTTGTGGCCTTCACTGTTTCGGAGGCGGGGCCGCAGGTGCAAAGAAATATTGCCAGCAGAGTAAGGGAAAGTAAACGTTGTCCTTTCATAGTTGTATAGTGTGTGAGACTTAATTACTCGAACAAAATTGTGCATTAATACTGTTCGAACTCTTAAAGGTACAATCTCCGCCTACAAAATGGACACCCAACCAACTTTCCTCCCTAGGATACGATCTTTCTGATATGCGACTTATTTTACCCCTGCTCTTGGTAGCCTTTCTCTGCACCTGCGTCCGCGCCCAAAAGGTTCTCCTCTTCGAAAAACTCACGGCTTCCCAATCAGAGCGCCTCTACGAAGGCGAGATGCTAAAATTTCGGATGAAAGGTGATAAATTCTGGCAAGAAGGCCCCATTCGAGAGATGCGGCCCGACATCCAAGCCCTGGTCATCAACGACCGCTTCATCATGCTGAATGAAATCGAGTCCGTCCACCAAGGAGCCACTGCTGGTAAAGTAGTGGGGCTGTCTTTAATGGCCTTTGGCACCAGCTGGTCCTTCTGGTCCCTCGCCGGAAATTACACCGACGGCGACCCCATGACCCGCTACGAAAGCCGTGACCTCATGATCAGCCTCACCTCCATCGGTACTGGTTTTCTCATCCAGCAGCTGCTGGGCAAAAAACGGTTCAAGCCGGGGAAGTATAAGCGGTTAAGGGTGGTGGATACCAGTTTTTAATTGATTACCCATAAAGTGCTTTTGCCAATACCTCCGCAAACGCCCCTGGCGTACTCGCAAATGGCTTCATTCCCATCTCCGCCAACTGCGCAGCCACGTCCTTATCGTAGGCCGGCGCTCCTTCGTCGCTCAAAGCCAATACCGGTAAAAAAGTCAGTCCCGTCTGCTGTAGTCGGCGAATGCTTTTCAGCATACCGTTAACGGATCCTCCTTCGAAGAGGTCGCTCAGCAGAATCATGACAGTATCCCTAGGGTTGGTATTGAGCTGCTCTGCGTACCGCAGCGCCTTACCAATATCTGTTCCGCCTCCCAGCTGAATGGCGAAGAGTAATTCAAGCGGATCTGGGAGTTGGTCCGTCAAGTCCACCACACTGGTATCAAAGGCGACGACGTGGGTTTTTAGGGCAGGGATGCTGGCCAGGATGCAGGACAAAACGCCGGCGTAGACGACGGACGCAGCCATGGAACCGGATTGGTCAATCAGCAGAATGACGTGCTTCAGCCCGGTCTTTGACCGGGACAAACCCCGCAAACTCACCGGCAACACCGTCTTATACTCCGGCTGATAATGCTTCATGTTTACCCGGATGGTCTGGTCCCAGTCAATGTCCTGGTGCCGCGGCCTACGGTTGCGGTTGTGCTGCCTCTTCCTACCAGAAATAGCTTGTTCTATTGGCCGTTTTAATTCCTTTTCAATCTGCTTCACAACTTTCATCACTACCGCCCTGGCCGACTCCCGGCTCCGGTCAGGCAACAAATTCTTCAGCGTCAACAACGTTCCAATCAGGTGAACATCGGGTTCGATGGTTTCCAACAACTCCGGCTCCAGGAGCATTTGCTTCAAACCCAGCCTATCCAGCGCATCGCGCTGGAGCAACTGCACCGTATCCGTCGGGAAATACTTCCGAATATCCCCAAGCCACCGGTTAACGTTCGGGTTGGTTTTTCCCAACCCTCCCTTCCTGTCTTGGTCGGCATACAACGCCTCCAGCGTTGCGTCCATCCCGGCCAGCCGTTGGGGCAGGTCGATGGCGTTATCACCGCTTTGCTCCTCGGCCTGTTGGCCGAGAATGAGGCGCCATTTGCGGAGGTGGTCATCAGAGGTAGTCTTGTCGTCTTGTGGTTCGGTAGGCTGCCGCATTGGTAGTATAAGTAGTTTAAGAGTCTGGTAGGCTGCCGCAAAAGGCAGGTGTTGCTTGTTGACAGAAAACCCACCGGTTTATCGGTATTAGAGTCCTCTCTGATTATAACGTGCGGTAGCCTAAAAGGCCGCAGGCCGTCTAAATGCAGCCGAAGGCTGCGTCTACAAGGTTGCGAAGCAACCGTCTAAAAGTGGCCTTAGGCCACGTCCAGTAAAGAATCCTTAGGCTTTTTTACTCCGTTTCCATCCCTCTAATCCTTCGCTTACTCCCAACACTTTCTATCCGTTCGAGC
The DNA here is from genome assembly GCA_047637095.1 of Neolewinella sp. GTDB lineage: Bacteria > Bacteroidota > Bacteroidia > Chitinophagales > Saprospiraceae > Neolewinella. Next base: position 4,188 of record JBLIGS010000001.1, read on the forward strand.
AAGCCATCGGCTTCAACGATCTCCCGAAGGTGGTAGAAATTGAGGGCGAAAGAGACAGCCCAGATACAGAAAACGATGGCGAAGATGAAGTAGTAGACAATGCACTGGAGGATGACGTTGGCATTATCAATGGCCGTTGGGTCGGCGTAGATGACCCAGTCGAGGAAAGAGAAAAGCAAGGTTCCTACCGTTGTCGTCAGCACGATGGTGGAAAGGAAGGCCATCAGGATGATGATGAAGAAATTGCTGTAGGTAGTGGCCAGGCTGGCGAAGATGTAGCTAAAAATCTGTTTCAAGCTTGCGAGGCCGGCGTACCCTGCATAAGCAAAAGTCATTACCGTTGGAAGTAAAAAGATGACGAACAGACTGGCAATGACGCCGTTCCAGGCAAAGCCAAAGGCAATGACCAAAGAAGCAAGGAACAGGAACGCTTCAGAGCGCCAATTGGCCGGTAAAATTCCTATATCGGTGGCTCGCCAGAATAACTCGAAGGAAAGGCGAAGCATACTGTAAAAACCGCTGGCGACTAATAGCAGAAAGAAAAGCCCTCTGCTTCTGGAGAAACTGGTTGTCAGTTCGTGAACGTTGATGAAATCGCCGTAGAACTCACCGTCGAAGAAGTACCTCGCGCTGGAGGCAGAGCCGAAAAAGGTGAACGACAAGAGTGTATAAACCAGGGTGATTATGCCGATGCCGCCGAAGAACAAACCGATGTTCCTCCGGAGGATATCGAAGGTAGCGGAGAGGTTTTCACCGGGGGTACGAATTTCTTTTAGCTTGACGGATGAACTCACCTGGCTGCTAGTGCGGATGGCGTCTTCTTCTTCCAGCGCTGGGCGCTGGCTTACCCGCCAGGGATAAATAATGTAGTACCAAATTATGAAGGCAAAACAGGTCGCAATGAAGGCGGCCCGGATGGCATCTGGTAGTTCTGTATGCCTAGTGATGTAGCCTTCGAGGAAACCGGCACAAAAAAGGAGTGGCACGATACCAAGCATGATTTTAAGACCGTCTCTGGCTGAAATTTTGAAGGCATCAAATCGGGATAATGTTCCAGGGAATATTAGTCCTCTTCCCATTGCTAAGCCAGCACCTCCGGCAATTACGATGCTGCTGATCTCTAGTGCACCGTGAATCCAGATGGTGAGGAAACTTTCTTGAAACAGACCTTGGTCATAGAAAAAGTACTGGAATACACCCACCATAATACCGTTCGAAATCAATACGAATAATGAGCCAACAGCAAAAAAAGCTCCTGAAATAAAAGTAAGGAAAGCAATCTTAGTGTTGTGTAATGTAATGCTCAATGACATATTTAACGCGGACCTTCCTTTGTAGACGGCCATGGGATCTCCATTTTCGATATTGGCCTTGGTCATTTCTACGTAGCCCTCACCTAAGATGACTTCGGCAAAACTCGGATCAATCTGATAGCTGATGATACCGATCAACATCGCAAGTACGAAGGTTCCGAGTGAGAGCAGCAGCGCGAAGCGCTGGTTGTGTACTACCCGTGGTAATTCATCCGTCCAGAAGGTAATGAACCGGCCAGCCTCTCCCCGCCGTCCGCGGTAGATCTGCAAAAAGGTCTTTTGCGCCAGACTGTTCAGGTATACACGGACACTTCGGTTAGGATAAAACGTGCGGGAATATGAAAGGTCATCGGTCGTATGAATGTATAGCTCGTTAAGGAGCTTTGGGTCCTTGTCGTCGCGGTCCAGGGCGCGCTCATAGCGCGTCCATTTTTCCTTGTTCTTCTCGATGAATTCGGTCTCCCGCATAGTCGTTCGGTAGGTTGGTAGTTAGGTAGACTACCACTTCGTTTTAGGTATATGTTGGACTAAGGTAAGACTAATTTTTAGTTACAAGTCTACTCTTCCACCGTATTCATCTTCCGCATTTCATCCCTGATCTCAGACAACAGCTGAATGTCCTTTGGTGTAGGAATTTCGATGTTGCCTTCGTCCTCAGCTTTTTCTTTCAGGGTGTTGATGACCCGGACGACGAAGAACAAAGTCAAGGCCACAATGCCGAAATCCATCAGCGCTTCAATTAAAGCGCCATAGCCGATCACTACTCCAGTATCAATAACATTGTCTCCTTCTTTAACGGGGGGAGATAATACCCATTGTAGGTCACGAAGGTCAATTCCTGCCGTTATGAATCCCAACGGAGGCATGATGATTTTTTCCACCAAGACGGTGACAATCTTATTGAAAGCCGCACCAATAATGATACCGATGGCCAGGTCAATCATGTTGCCTTTAACGGCAAACTTTTTGAATTCGTCGATGAACTTACCCATAACTAAATAATAATTTTTTCATAACCCGACTTTGGGGCATGATGTTAACGTCAGAATGATTTTTTTAGCTTGAGTGTCCTCGTTTTCTAACGTTCCTTGCACACATTCGACTTCGGACTCCACTGAGCGCAGCCGAACGTGCTCAGTGTGCGCCTGCGTCCGCGGTAAAAAAATAAGACGGGCACCAGCCAAGCAATCAGCTACCGCAAGTGGGTAATGTGATAAACCATGATCCGTGCAGCAGCCTACAAAGCTACTCTACTGCCTCCAACGTGCGGTAGCTACTCACGAACCTTCCAACTCAATGACTCTCACCAGCTCACTCCCAAAACCACCGGAAGCATCGCCGCAGTGAATAGTAAAAGATGCACCACCTCTGCTCTCGACTGCTTCATATTAACCAAGCCCAAACCAAGTAAAGCCCCGAGTGGAACCACCAAGACTTGGGCGTTAGCAGCTGTGACTGTTCCCGAAAATGCCAGGATTAGAATGCCTGAAACTAACATCCAGGCCAGGAGGTTGGTGTTCTTACTTCCTTCAATGTTAAGCATCATAGAAATACTACCGTAACCAAGTATTACACCTAGAATCAAGAGGGCTAAAATACCTAAACCAATGAGGTTAGCTGTACTCGTAGCCTGCAGTGATAGAAGCCCGAAGTGGCTAAATTGAAAGCTAATACTATCGGCCAAGACGCCCTTGAAGTAAGCGGTAACAAAAAGGAAAAAATAAACGATGGCAACGCCGATGACCAACTGTAAAAGCCTGGTGAATTCTATGCGGCGAAGTATTCTGATGCCCGCAATAAATGCGGGGATAAACAACAAATACTCCGGCCGAAAAAGCGATGCAACTCCCAGCCAAGCACCTGCATTAAACAAGGCTACCGCCGGCTCTTCTTTTTTGTATAGTCGGCCTAAAGATAGCAGCCCAAAGAGCATAAACAGGTTGGCAAAAAGAAACGAGCTAAAGGGGTGGAATGACAGTACGAGGGCCGTCGTCAATACCATGAATAAACCAGGAAACTGTGTTACTGCCCGTGAAAGCTGGTGGCGGGCCGCCCACGCATTAAGTTGGATACCCTGGAAGCCGACCAATAAAATCGTAGCGAAAACAGCCAAGACGGGTTGGCCTTCGAAGAGGCCCATTGTCCAGGTTCCCAAAATCCCGTCGCCGGTAATTTCAGTCGAAACTGCGTCCCCCCCAAAGAAAAGAGGAAGCCAAAGAACCAATGCATAAATGAAAAGCAATAACCCGGCGTATGCCTGGTTCGTGCGGAAGAGGGATAACAAATTAGTTTATTTGTGTAGGTCGTACAGGTGATAGCTCGAGGCTAAAGTAAGGTAAAGTTGGCTATGTTTTGCGTTTAAACATCTAAGCCTTCCTTTAACAAGCTATTTATCAATATCAAATGAGGAGGGAATAGCCTTGAAAGTTAAACCACTTTTTCCGTTTCTGTAATTAGTTCCCGGGCCGTTTTGTAAGTGTCGGCAAGGTCATCAGCTTTGTCCTGGCCAGCGTAAAGCGCCATTTCACAGCGTTGTAACAAGCTATCATAGCGCTGAATGAGGTTGGCGTCGGCACCAGCAGTACTTAGTTGAGTGCTGATGTTCTTCCGGCTGAGCTCAGATGTAGGTAGGTGGAATTTATCTTTAAGGTAACCGAGCAAAGCACCTTCAATTTCATCGTAGAAAGCTTTGGGCTCTATCTTGTCGAGGTGGACCTTAGCCGCTTTTAACCGTGCTGTGGCGGCACGTGCAGCACGCGCCCGTGCCATCTCCGCCGGGTCCCGGCCGTTAAGATGTTGTTGGTAACGTTGCCAACCTATGGCGCCACCGGCGGCGAAGAGTGGCAGTAAAAATAAGGCCCCAAACGGCCAGTTACTACTAGGGGCATTGCCGTGAAATTTGCCCCTAGGTAAGGTCGAAACTTCCCGGAGACTAAGCGTTTCCTCCACGACTTTCGTTGTATCTATTTCGTAGGTAGGGGCTCCGTCACCTCCGGTGACGGTAACCTTGAAGTTGGCATCCGTGGCCGTTACGTATGCGGCACTGTCGGTATTGAAGTAAACAATTCCTGGTGCTAGGTCGTAGACCCCGGAACGTTTTGGGACGATTTTGTATTCCAGCACTTTGCGGCCGAGCATCCCCGTTGGACTGTCGAGAAATTCTTCCTGGAGAATCTCTGGATCATAAATGTCCCAGTCTTTTTCGTTGACCGGTGGAACACCTTCCAAACGCTGAATATCGCCTTCACCAGTAATGGTTATTTTGAAAGTAAGGGCATCATCGGTCGTCATATCTACTCGGTTGGCCTGGGCCTGTATCCGGTAATTGCCGACGGCGCCGGAAAAATTCTTGGGCCTTGGTTGGGGAAGTTCGTTGACTTGAATATAGAGGGTGTCGGTGGCCAAGGGAACCTGTTCGTTGCGGCGGCGCGCACCGGCACCAGTATCGTAATAAACGGTCGTGCCCATAATCAGGCGGTAGGGCGTGATCTTGATAATGCCGCTTTTTGTGGGGAAAAGAGCGAGACTGCCAAGCGTCCGCCGCTGGTACTCTTTACCGTTTTCAAGGACGGCCCGGGGCCGGCCGTCGTATTGCCGGCGAGGCTGGGCAAAGAAGCCGTCGAAGTCCGGCTCTTGCATCAAGTTGCGGGAGTTTTCCCGGGTGGTGGTGTAGAGGTTGAGGTCGAGAATTATTTGCTGACCGACAAAGGCGGTTTCGGTAGAAATGTCGGCACGTAGAAAATTGGCAGGAGCTAGGGCGGTGGCTTCTGCGTCAACGGGCAGCACCTCAATGATTTTGGAATTGGTCCGGTAAGTTCTGCCGCTGGCGCGGATGCTGGCAGGGCCAATCGTCAGTTTCCCTTCTCGCTTTGGCTGCAGCAGCCAAGCACTAGATTCATAGCTGGTCAGCACCCCGTTAAAATTCCTGGTGCCAATGGAACGACTTGGCCCGTTCAGGATAACGAAATCTTTAAAATTGGGAAGCTTCAGTTGTTCTCCTTGAGCATTACGCAGGGTTACCTGGTAGCGCACGGTACTGTTGACTAGCATTTGAGATTTATCGACTTCAGCGACGAAGGCGATGTCCTTATGCTGCTGTGCTAACAGTTCTTGGGCGCGGCCGCAGGTGCAAAAAAGAAGTATTAAAGCAAGGTTTTTCCACATGGCTCCGAAGGGCTGAGGGTTTGGGATGGGTGAAGATAGGAAGTTCGCCACTTCATGCCCTATTCTCTCCTAGTATCATTTTTAATGAGCAGTTACTAAAAGATGAAAAACCTTGGTTTTCGATTGTCTTATTATTCCACTACCAACGTGATCCGATAGTCATCTTGGCTGTCAGGCTGGCCACCACAGGGGAAAGGGAGTAATTCTATTAACCGAATGGTAAAGGAGCGACGTTGGTAACTTTCGCAATCAATTCCTCCTAACCGCCGACAACCGTTCTCCAGTAATGAAATCATACAGCGTCAACCGACGAAGCTCGTAAACACCCAGCCAAAAATCTCGGAGGCCAGAAACGTACTGTCGGCGAGCTTCGTCCATTTCCCGGACGGCCAATTGCAACTCTGTTATACTGATCTTACCAATCAGGTAGCGCTTACGGGTGATGGCTTCCCGGCGGAGGGCAACGTCGTTGGCCCGCTCGGCCAGGTCGACCTGGTTGCGCAACAGCTCAAAACGCTGTACTTGTAATTGAACTCGGCGTTCAAAACTGATCTTCTCCTGGGAGATGTTTAGTCGCTCCAATTCTAGGTTTGACCGAGCAACTTCTATCCGGCTTCGGGCTTTGCCAAAGTCGGCAATTGGCACCCGAATACCAAGGGTGACGACTTCCTGATCAATGAGGCCATTATAGGCCCCGCCGAAGTTCGGAGCGGTGCCGGAAAGCCCAACCTGCCCATTGATGTCTAGTTGGAAACCGTTGTTTTTTCGTGCCCGGTCAACTTCCGCCTCCGCCTCGAGCGCCCGGCGCTCGAACCCAAGAATTTCACTTCTGTTTTCCAGCGCATAGCTTAGGGCGGCTTCAGCGTCTACTACCTGAACGGGAATAACCGCTGGTGTATAAAGTTGGAAGTCAACGTCTTCAACGATGCCTAGAAAGCTGCGAAGTTGTTCGTTAGCAGTTTTAGTATTGAGTTGTGCTTGGGCCAAGGCTGCGTTGGCGTTCATTACGCTTAGTTCAATTTGTAGAAGGTCGGTCTCCGCAATACGACCAACGCTGAACCTCCCTTCACTTATGGCGTAAAGGGTGTCTGAATTGTCCTTGTTTTTTCTGGCAGCTTCCTGGTTGAGCTGTGAAATAAGTAAATCGAAAAATAACCGTGAAGCTTCGGTGGCAGCCCGTTCCTTTTCCTCGTTGAAGCTTCGCTGGCTTTCTTCGTATCGGAGAGGCTCAATTTTTTTGCCCCATTTTAGCTCGTTAAAAGCTCGGAGGGGTTGGTTAAAACCGATGGAAACGGGGGTGGATAACCAGGAAACAGACCCTTGGTTAATATCAGTTTTGAAAAGGTCGAGGCGGCGGAGGCCGGTGGTGAAAAATAACCGTCCACCCGTCGCGACGACAGGTTGAGAGAGGGAAATGTTTACGGAGTTCCGCATCAGGGCGCGGGAGACAAAATCTTCGCTACCGTCGGGAAGAATGATGGGGTCAATACTCCGGTTGAGGTTGGGCAAGGTCGCATCTAGCGTTATCTGGGGTTTGTAATCAGACTGGAAAGAACGGTAGCGCCAGTAGGTATTGTTGAGGCGGGTTTCGGCGAGTTTGACGGACGGGCTTTCGGACCGGGCAATGCCTATGACCTCATCGAGGGTAAGCTTGTACGTTTCCTGGGCCGATATAATGCTGGTTAAGAAGAGAAATAAGATTAAAGGGTACGAATAGATAGGCATTTGTTGGGCTTGAGGTCGGCTTGTAAAAGGATGGATGTAATTGTTGGTGCAGGGGACCTTGCTCGTCAACATCCCCTGCACACATTCGGCTACGCTCAGGTGTGCGCTGCCTGCGTCCGCGGCTAATCACTTCGCAGGGCCTTAATCGGGTCAAGCTGCGCCGCCCGCTGGGCGGGGAACAGTCCGAAAACAAGCCCAATGACCGAGGCTACGCCAAAAGAAAGGACAACGGACCAAAGAGAAACCTCGGTCGGGATATCATAATTGATGGCAATGAACTTAGCTGCTCCAACTCCCAATAAAACGCCAGTAATTCCACCAATAAGACTGATGAAAACAGCCTCCAATAAGAACTGTTGAACGATGTCTTGCTGCGTAGCTCCAAGGCTACGACGGGTACCAATCTCCTTGGTCCGTTCCAGCACGGAGGCCAGCATAATATTCATAATGCCGATGCCGCCTACGAGCAATGAAATGCCGGCAATAAAAGCCAGCACTTTATTGAAAGTATCTTGGGTTTCCTGCTGTGCTTCCAGCAGCTTTTCCGGAACGGTCATCTCGTAGTCTATGATGGTCTGGTGGCGGCGTTTCAGGAGCCGGGCAACAATGTTACTCGTTGCAAGTAACTCGTCTGACTCTTTTACTCGGATGACCATTCTATCTAACTGGTGATAATTTTCAGGAGCCCCCCCGTTGCCATTATTATTACCAATGTCGCGTGCATGGGCGTAGCTGCGATCTTTGAACCGGAGCAGGGCGGTCTGGAGCGGAATGTAGATGTCTTGGTTGTAATCCCGAATGCCAAGGTCTTCCAACTGGCTTTCTTTAGCAATTCTCTCCTTCATAATCCCGATGACCCGTAACCAGGTCTGGCCACATTTGATGCGCTGACCAATGGGGCTCCCGTCATTGAAATATTTGGCTTCAATGTCTTTGCCAATGATGCAGACAGGATCTCCTTTTTCGAGGTGACGGCTGTGGAAAAAAGTTCCTTTTTCCAAGTCAAGGTTGTTGAGTTCGAAGAAGGCATTGGTAACACCAATAGCTCGGCTTTTACCAATCTTTCCCTCCCGGATAACAGTGGAAGGAAGGACGATTTCTGGACTGATTGCTTCTACTCCAGGTAAAATTTTATTTATGGCCCGAACATCGCCCATGTTTAATCCCGGGCTCCAAGGGAGGGTGTTCTTTTCTTGCCCGGAGGACTGTGCATCATCACCGTCATTACCGTTAGCTACTTTTTGGAGGCTTTGGATGACGATGTTGTTGGCGCCAATCAGGCGCATTTGTGCAAGTATGGTCTCTCTTGCGCCCGTTCCGATGGCCAACATCGCAATCACTGCCCCGACACCAAAGATGATGCCCAGCGCAGTGAGAAAAGCCCGCAAACGGTTGGCGGCTACGCCCTCGAGGGCGAGCTGGAAATTGAATAGTAATTTCTGCATGATCAATGGTTTTAAAAGATGATCATGTAGCCTCCACCGTCGTCGCCTCCACTATTGGACAGGCCGGAGTCTTTAGGTAGGTTGGCTTCTTTTTCATCGCCAATCCGACGGCGTTCTGCCCGCTCACTAAGCAGTTTTTTTTCCGCAGCCTCTTTGGCAATATCGGCCAGTGGACTCAGTCGTAGCTTGGCAGCATTCGGCGGTGCGGTGAGGTAAACGTGGTCTCCGGCGGCGAGGCCTTCGATGATGACGACTTCGTTGTCGTTGCTCCAACTGCTGACTACCTGTTGCTTGACCGGCCGGCCGTCAACCTCGCGGTAGACAAAAGAGACGCTGTCTTTATAAAGCGCTTCCAGAGGAATGAATAACTTATCGTCTAGGATGTCCGTAACAATTTCATTGCTCGTAGTCATCGCTGGCCGGAGGATAGAATCGCTTTCATAGACCTGGATAATGACCTCAAAAACTTTGGAGTCGTAATTCCTTAACTGTTCTCCGATGTTGGCCACTTCGATGACGACTCCGGTATAACTGTTGTCCGGGAAGGCGTCGACTTCAACTTTTACCTCCTGCCCTTTCCGGACACGGCTGATGTCTACCTCATTAACGTAGGTCTTGGACACCATCTCGGTTAAATCAGGAAGCTCGGCCACTATGGGGTTCCAAGCTTGAACCCTGGAGCCAGCTTTCACCTTCCCACTCCATCCACGGGAATAAATGACCATACCGTCCTTTGGTGCCGTAATTGTAAATTCTTTTGCTAGGTCCTGAAGCCGGGTTAGGCCAATCTGTTGCTTTTTTAAGTCAGCCAGAATCTCATTAATCTGTGTCTGGGCCTTTTCCTGGCTTAGTTGGTACTTTCTTTCCAGTTGTTTAAAGTCTCGTTCGGAGCGCTCCAGCTCGATATTTGCCCGCTGAATTACCATCGGCGCTTCGTACTTGCTTTGCTCAACCTCCAACATTTTTTCACGCATCCCAAAACGCATGTTGATCAACTGGTCCCTCAATCCCCGCATTTCAATGGCGGTATCAATTCGGGTTGCCTCCATTTTTGTGTTGATCTTGTCCATCTCGGCCATGACCTCTTTGATCTTCGTGTCCAGTTCTGTCTTGTCGAGGGAGGCAACATACTCCCCTTCTTTTACCATCGTCCCTTCGGCAACCATGTCCGTGATGCTTGTTTCGTAAATCTGGTTGGTTCGCATCGCAGCCGGGCCTTTGATCTGCTCAGACCGCTTAGCTTTTAATTCGCCAGTGGAAATTACGGTCATATTGAAAGTTCCCTGGGTAACGGGGACGGAAAGCATTATGGCTTCTTCATCGACTTCGGGTCGGGTAAAAGTCCAGATAAGTAGACCAACAACAAGTAGTCCTATTATGTAGGGCAGGGCTTTTTTCATGGTAGGTGTGGTTAGAGGTGTGGTTTAAGGTACAGATGCTAAGTTAAGTTATAATGGTTGGTGGACCAACCCATAACCTAATCTAGGTAACGGTTGAATAATGAACTAAACGGGTTCTTGAGTTGGTATTTAACGGTTTTATCCCCTTTTCAAGTTGTTTACACGGCGCCCCTTAAGGTGATTTGCATAAAAAAACACTAAAAAACCAATGCTTGTCATGTTGTACGGCGTCCCTTAGTATTATGGCGACGCATAGATTAGGAAAATGACCTCGGATACCCAAGAGTGGGTTAGCACCGGAAACTGTATCTTACGCCTGATGAAAAACCGCGCTTACACGCTCGAATCCCTTCCTTCTTTGGCCACCGAAATATTGACAACCTACGGCAACGACCGGGTCTTCGCCCTCGTCGGTGATCTTGGAGCAGGGAAGACAACGCTCGTTAACGAAATTTGCCAGCAACTGGGGGTGACGGAGCCAACGAGTAGCCCTACCTTCAGCATTGTTAACCAATACGACGGAGCCAACGGCCCCATCTTTCACATGGATTGCTACCGCCTGAACAACGTTGAGGAAGCACTTGATGCGGGCCTCGAAGAACTTTTTGAAGGCGAAGGCTATCCCATCTTTGTGGAATGGCCTATGGTGATAGAACCTCTTTTGCCACCGGACGTTGTGTATCTACGCCTGGCGCATTCTTCCGATGGCGCTTCACGTCATCTCTCCATTTCCACCGGTCACCAACCCAGCCATGAGCAGTAAGGACAAAAAAAAGGTTTCCCTACCCGAGGAATTAACGTCTGGCTATGGCCAGACCCAAACCGAGACCCTTGCTGTGGAACCCAAGCAAGAAAGCTTGTTCATCGGTATTCCGAAAGAAATTACCCTGCAGGAAAAACGGGTAGCCCTCGTTCCCAGCGGAGTCGCCAACCTTACCAGCCGGGGGCACCGGGTGTTGATAGAAACTGGTGCTGGAGTACATAGTAATTTTACGGACCATGCCTACAGCGAGCAGGGAGGAGAAATAGCCTACTCCGCCAAAGAAGTTTACCAGAAAGCCCGGATTATCCTCAAGGCAGCGCCGCCGACGTTGGAAGAGATTGAAATGATGCAGCCAGGGACGGTTTTGATCAGCCCTCTGCAACTCCCCATCATTAGCGCCGAATACCTTTTTCGATTAAAGCATAAACGCATCATTGCCCTAGCAATGGAGTATTTACAGGATGAGCAGGGGTCCTTCCCGATTGTCCGGATTATGAGTGAGATGGCGGGGATAACAGCGGTGCAAACAGCCGCCGAATTGTTGTCTTCTACCCGGGGTGGCCCCGGTGTGTTACTCGGTGGTATTTCCGGTGTGCCAAGTGCCAAAGTCGTTATCCTTGGCGGCGGTGTTGTGGCAGAATACGCCACGCGGGCAGCCCTCGGTATGGGCGCCGAAGTACGCATCTTCGATGACAACGTAACCAAGTTAATGCGCTTGCAGACGAGTGTTGGGCGCCAGCTTTACACCTCGGCCATTAACCCTTATTACCTGCGGCGAGAACTGTTGACTGCAGAAGTCGCCATCGGAGCCATTCATGCGGAGCATGGGCGGGCCCCCGTGGTGGTAAGTGAGGATATGGTGAGGGCCATGCGCCCGGGGTCTGTCATCATCGACGTCAGTATCGACCAGGGTGGCTGTTTTGCGACAAGCGAACTGACAAGCCTTGATAAACCAACTTTTACCAAGCACGACGTTATCCACTATTGCGTCCCAAACCTCGCCAGCCGTGTTGGCCGGACGGCAAGTATTGCTGTTAGCAATGTCCTCGTTCCGCTACTACTTAAAGCCGATGGTGCCCGCTCTTTCGAGCACTTCATTCTTCGTCGGCCAGGGCTTCGTCACGGCGTATATACCTTCCGTGGCTGCTTGACGAACCCTTACCTCGGTAAGCGGTTTGATATGCGGTGTACGGATATTGATTTGCTTATGACGAGTGGGTTGTAGGGAATAATTTTAGGCCGGGCGCGCAGGTACAATGTATGGTTGAATGGAACCTAGCAAAGCCCTTCAAACAATAGGTAATTGCCACAACCGTCATCAATCCTTCAAATCCCTAGTCCCCGATAGGGACTACGCAATGGAGCAGCCATCGGGCATGTCTCTCGAAAGGCACGTCAGATTGGAAAAAAATACAACCCTACCCCGCCTCCGACGTTTGCAACAACTGCAACAACTGCAACAACTGCAACAACTGTTACAACTGCAACAACTGCAACAACTGCAACAACTGCAACAACTGTTACAACTGTTACAAATTCTCATGACACCACCCCAACGTCTTCTCCATCTCCTCGTAATACGCTCGGCTACTACCAACGTAGTTGTTGTGCATAAAGCTAAAGGCCAGCCATTTTCCCCGCTTGGTTAACAGCATGCCGCTTAGGCAAGCTACACCGCTTAGGGAGCCAGTCTTGGCCCAGAGGTAGGTCTTTTCTTCGTTATTATAACGATTTTTGAGGGTGCCGGATTCGCCGCCGGCGGGGAGGAGGGAAAGTAGTCTATCCCTGCCAACTTCCTGGTCAAGGGCTAGGACGATGCGCGTCATCTGGCGGGGCGAAATGAGGTTGTAGCGGCTAAGGCCGCTGCCATCGACCCAGCGGATACCTTCAACACCCAAGCTTGGAAAAAGGGTATCGCGGGCATAGTCAATGACCATTTCGGTGGAAGGTAAACCATAGCGTTTGGCCGCTGCCTGTAGCAGCAACTGTTCGGCTAGGTAATTGTCGCTTTCCTGCAGGAGTTTACGGAAAACGGTGTCTGGTAAAGAAGCCTCCAGAACGTTGAGTTGGCTGGCTTCGGGGTAAGGAGCGTAGCCAGTAGAGATTTGTATTTGCGGCAGGGCGATGGCCAATTCATTGGTTAGGAATTCCGGAGACAGGTGCAAGGGGCGCTCCAGGGGGAAGCGGAGTGGTTCGTAGAAGGATGGCCCGACGGTGAAGTCGTTGCCAAACTCGGAGCGACGAATTCTTACCTCCTGGCCGTCGGGCTGGCGCAGCGCGCCAACGACCGAAGGCGGGCTTCCCAACAGGCTTTGCCTACCCAGGCTGTCGACCGGGCTCAAGTCCATAAACAACCTGTTGCCATAGAGTGGAAAAGCGGATCGCTCGTAGACGTAGCTGTCGTTATAATCGTCCCAGCTCCAGCCAGCGCCGTAGCGTGAGACTGCTCCAGGGCCGACGGGGAAGTTGATCGTGATCGGCTTAGTCTGCCTGGCCAGCCAGGGGTACAGTTCGTCGTAGGCACCAAAGTCGGGGTGTAGCGCCAGTGGGTAACCGCTGCCCCACAACTCAAGATGATCGGCGAATTCCTGGTAGAAGACGCCGGGCGCGCGGTGGCCTAGCAAGCGGTTGGCTAGGTAGAAAGTTAGCAACTTGATGTTGCTGGCCGGAACGAATTTACGATCGGAGTTGAAGCCGTAGAGGTGAGACTGGTAGTCCATGTCGTACAGAACGAAACCGGTGTGGGCTTGCTCGAAGACGGGGTTGAATTCGACCAGCTGTTGCAGCTGGCGAGTGGCCTTTGCACCCAAAGGGGGTTGTCCTCGCACCTGCGTCCCCGCCCCAAAGAAGCACAGCGTCAGCAAGAATAATGAACGGAGATAGAACGGAGGTATGTGTTGGACGGTCATTGGTATATAAAAATAAAAAAGCCGCCCCGCTCAACGGCAGGACGGCCCATAAATCATAATCCCAAAAACTAAAATTCTTTGGTGCCGAGAAGGCACTGTTTCTTTTCAAAGACCAAATGTAAAGAATTTTACGCGAGCGGTTGTCCCCACACGGAAAAAACATTCAGTCATGTTCAAGGGGAAGTGATGTTTATGTTAATTCTCTTCCATCTCGCTGCGCACAAGAAGCTGGAAACCATTGCCATGAATGTTGACAATTTCGATCTCGCTATCCGGTTTAAGATATTTACGCAGCTTGGTAACGAAAACGTCCATGGAACGCGCAGTGAAGTAATTATCTTCTCCCCAGATCTTAGTCAGGGCCTCGCTGCGGCTCAGGATATTGTTCTTGTTGATGGCAAATAGGCGAAGAAGCTGGGCTTCTTTCGGGCTCAATTTTTCCTTGGATTTGTCCCCCTCGTTGTTCGTATGGGTAAGAATACGGAGCGGGAAATTGAAGTGGAATTGACCGAATTCGAAGTCGGTTTGCTCTTCCTTTGGATCGGCAGGCAAAGCACTGCGGCGTAGGATAACGTTTATCCGCGCCAGTAACTCCTCGGAGTTGAATGGCTTGGTGATGTAGTCATCGGCACCAATCTCGAAACCGTTGAGGATGTCTTCCTTCATCGTCCGGGCAGTAAGGAAGATGATTGGCGTCTGCTTATCGTTTTCTCTTACTTTTTTGGCAAGTTCAAAGCCACTGAGGCGAGGCATCATTACGTCGAAGATGCATACGTCCCATTTACCCTGTCGGTAGGCTTCAAAACCGGCAAGGCCATCAGTGGCTAGGGTGACGTCGTAATCGTGCACCTCAAGGAAGGAACGAAGTACATCGCCGAAGTTTTGATCGTCTTCTACGAGTAAGATTTTGGGGGCGGTTTCTTGGGTAGTGTCACTCATGGGGGTCGGTTTTTGGGTATAGTGGGAGTTAAGATTGTCTGTAAGGGAAGGTAATAATAAAGCTACTACCTTCTCCCAATTCACTCTTTACGTTAATGGTACCGTTGTGTACTTCGGTGATGGTTTTGACATAAGAAAGGCCGAGGCCGAATCCTTTAACATCGTGCCGGTCACCAGAATGTACCCGATAAAAACGGTCAAATATGTTTTTTCGTGCCTCACGGCTCATGCCGAGACCGTGATCCTTAACAGTAACCTCTACACCCTTACTAACATTGCGTGTGGACACCACGATTTTTGGCTCTTCCGGAGAGTATTTGTTCGCGTTGTCCAGCAAATTGTTGATCAAGCTGGAAATGTGGGTCATGTCTCCTTCAACAACGGCTGGGGCTGCATTCAGTTCGGTAACGACGGTTCCGCCCCGGGGCTCTACCTGGAGGGAGATATATTCTACGGCTTCTGCGGCTACCCTGTTTATGTCGACAGCAGTCAGACTAAGGTGCAACCTGGACTTGTCCAGTTTAGCCATTTGCAAAACCTTTTCCACCTGGTTGTTCATTCGCCTGTTCTCCTGCTTAATGATGTTGACAAAGCGGGCAACCTTCTCCGGGAAAGGTGCAATTTTGGGACTCTTTAAACTATCGGTTGCAAGCGAAATCGTCGCAATCGGTGTCTTGAATTCGTGGGTCATGTTGTTGATGAAGTCGGTCTTCATCACCGACAGTTTATTCTGCAGTAGGATGGTGTAAATGGTATAGATAAAACAACCGAGAATGATGCTAACGAAGAGAAAACTGGCAATCAAGTTTAAACCGATGGATTGGAGAATTACCGTTTTTTTTCGCGGGCTGAAGGCCATCAGGTAGCCGTGGTTTTCGAACAGGGAGACTTTGTAAGAGGAGGTCATCAGGTCCTGATGGCGTGCGGCTTCGGAACCGATGGTGGATAGCCGGCGGCCATTGCGGACAACGAATTCTTCGCGGCGGTTATCGTAAACGCCGTATTCCAAATTCCCAGACAGTTGGGCGTTGGTAAATTCTTTGTTGATCAGTCGGTCCAGCGAACGGTGATCGATCCTTTTGATCAATTGGTAACTGGCAAACTCGGTTTGAACCGACAGGCGGGTCGAAAACGAAGGCGTACTGCTGTTGAGCTTTGGCCGGGTAAGGAGGCTGGGAGTTTCTAGCGCCTGGCTAATACTCCGGCCGGTCAATGAGCTGCTGGCATTAAGGCTGTTTCGGCTGTCTGCTTCGTAGTTAATCTGGGCGTCCTCTTGGCTTTCCAGCTCGCGGGCAGCGGCCCGCAGGGCGTCCAGCACCGTCTCGTCGTAACGTTGTTCGTTAACCTTCATACCAGTCCGGATCATGTCCATCTGTAGGAAGATGACCCCGATTATGGCGCTGGTGATGAGGCCGATGATGAGGTAAATGGTTCTTTTGCTCATGAACTGGAAAATAGGAAAATCAGATGTAAGGTACTTCCTGTTCAGGTTTAGCTGGACTCTGTGAGACTGCTGTGCCTTTCGGAAAGCACACATAGTACAACCTTAACGAATGAAATGTGGCGAAGCAGTACAAGGTTTAAGGGAACGGTAACGATCTTAGCGACCGATCACCTTACCTTAGCAACATGGAATCCGTCACGATCCGTACTACCCAAAATGTCAGTATTGACTATCAACTAGCCAAAACGGGAACCCGTATTGGTAGTTTCTTTATTGATGCCGCTATTTTTCTGATCTCTTACAATGTATTTATAGGTTTTTTGGCGGCGGTCTTTGATCGTTTCATCAGCGTCGAGATCCTCTTTACTTACGGTAACCTCGTCTTTTTTATCCTCTATTATTTTTTGATGGAGCTCTTTAACCGGGGACAAACCCTAGGAAAACGAATTGTTGGCATCAAAGTCATTCGCCTTGATGGAAGAGATCCTACACCAGCTGACTTCGTCACCCGCTCTATCTTCCTGATGCCAGATATAATTTTTTCTGCGGGTATTCCCGCAGTGTTATTAATCTCCGGTGGCCGCCACAAACAACGGATGGGAGACATTGTTTCCGGCACCGTCGTTATTCAGTCTGCCGTCAGTAGTGCTTTCACCCTCCGGGAAATTATGGCCATTCAAAGCCGGGATGGCCACGAGCCGGAATTTCCCGAAGTGCAACGGTTTACGGATACGGACATGATGGTGGTAAAGCACGCACTCACCCGCCTACGTTCCTACAATAACCAAGCACACCGGCAGGCCGTCCGCCAATTGGCCGTTAAATTGGCCGATCAAATGGGCCTCGAAAAATCCACCGTGACCTACACGCCAGAAAAATTCCTGGACAAACTGTTGCTAGATTATATCGTTCTTACGCGATAAGCTGTAACATCGGGATAACCGCAAACTTCCCATAGTGCCAACATTGACCATCGGGGTGAACGGGTGTTTACGTGCTAACGAACTAATAAATTGCTTTTTGATCTACATAATCGCCCTCGTTGGCGCCTTTCTCGCCGGTTGTGTAAACACGCTTTCCGGCAATGGTTCAGCCATTACCCTGACCATTTTGATGGAACTCCTCGGCTTGCCGCCGGATGTGGCGAACGGCACCAACCGGGTTGGCGTACTTGGCAATAGTATGGCTGCCACCCTCGGCTTTAAAAAAGGAGGTCGGCTTGAGATGCCGAAGGATAAAGCCAAAGACATGTGGCAGATCGTCATCATCGTCACCCTCGGTGCCATCTTGGGGATCTATCTCAGCCTCATCATCTCTAACGAAGCTTACCGTAAGGTCTTTCGCTACCTCTTAGTGGTCATGCTTTTTATCATTCTTATTAAGCCTAAGCGCTGGTTGGCAGCTCCGGAAAAAGTTGCCCAGTTGTCCCCATGGCTAAGTGTTCCGCTGTTCTTTGCCCTAGGCATCTACGGCGGATTCATCCAAATGGGGATGGGAGTTTTCTTTTTGGCATTGATGGTGTTGGTGGCCCGTTACGAGATCATTCAGGCCAACGTAGTCAAAGCCCTTGCTGTCTTCGTTTACACAGTGATTGCCGTCGGCATTTTTGCCTGGCGTGGCCTGATCGATTGGGAGATCGGAGCCTTGATGGCCGTTGGTCAAATTATTGGCGGTTACCTGACGGCGAAGTATGCTTCTAACCATCCAAAGGCGGGGCTTTGGGCTTACCGTTTGCTAGTGGTGGTGGTCATTGCGGCGATTTTGAAGGCTTTCTGGCCGTAGGGGATAGGAGTTAGAAACTAGAGCGTTAATAAGCGGGCTTCTAGCTCTCTATGTTCTATTTTTGGCCGCGGCCGCAGGTGCAAAGAACGTTGTATTGCAAGGACCCTCCGCCGGGCAAATAGGCAAGTATGTGCCGCTCCGACGTGGCGTAGCCTATCTGGCCTATCTCGTGCGATAGCTACTCCCCTACTCCCTAATTCAGCGACTCACTAACTCAGGCTGCAACGAAACTTCTACTACCTTACAGCGGTTAACTCTCTTACATGGCAAATGAATGGAATGTCGGGCAAAAAAAGTCCGGACTCAAGAAGGAAGTAGAATACGCAGTAACGGTTGGCCTCATAAGACGAGGACAGTCGGAGGAACAGGTAAGTGAGTACCTAGATGAACTTGAGTTCCTGGCCCTGACGGCTGGCGCTAAGACGCTAAGGCGTTTTACCCAGAAGCTGGAAAGTCCGGACAACAAGACCTTCGTCGGCAGCGGCAAAGCCGCTGAAATAGCCGAGTACGTTGAAGCGCACGAAGAGGTGACCATGGTCATCTTTGACGACGACCTCAGCGGCAAACAAAACGGTGTTCTCGAAGAACGCCTGAAGGTTAAGATCATTGACCGGTCAACCCTCATCCTCGACATCTTTGCCAGCAGGGCCCAAACGGCCCAGGCCAAAACCCAGGTCGAACTCGCCCAAATGCAGTACATGCTTCCTCGGCTTCGCGGCCTCTGGACGCACCTTGAGCGGCAGCGCGGTGGTATCGGTATGCGGGGCCCTGGTGAAACAGAAATCGAAACGGATCGCCGGATCATCCGCGACAAGATCAGTAAGCTGAAAAAGGACTTGATTAAGCTGGACAAACAGGCCGAAACCCGCCGCAAAGGCCGGGACACCATGGTCCGCGTAGCCCTCGTCGGCTACACCAACGTTGGAAAGTCAACGCTGATGAACCTGTTGACAAAGAGCGATGTCTTCGCCGAAGACAAACTCTTCGCCACCCTCGATACCACCGTCCGGAAAATCGCCTACCAAGGCGTCCCTTTCCTAATGACGGACACCGTTGGCTTCATCCGCAAGCTACCGCACCACCTAATTGAGAGCTTCAAGTCTACCCTGGACGAAGTCCGGGAAAGTGACATCCTCCTCCACGTCGTAGACATCGCTCACCCAGTGCATGCCGACCAGATTAGGACGGTTCAAGAGTTGCTTAAAGAGCTCAAAGCTGAGAGCAAGCCCACCCTGCTGGTCTTCAACAAAGTTGATCTGTTCCGGGAACGAAACTTCGACCTTTACCTCGACGAAGAAGGCCGCGAAGAAGTAGAAAAAGGCCTTCTCCAAAGCCTCGAAAGCGAGTTTGGCGACGAATCCCTTCTCATCTCAGCCCATACCAAAGAAAACCTCAATGTCCTTCGGGAACGGTTGGTGGAACTGGTTAAAGAGTCCTACCAGACGACTTATCCTTATGTGGCTAAGCACTGGTAGTTTTACAGGCGGAAGGTAGGAGACGAGGGTAAAGGGACCAAACATTGGAGACGGTATGGATCATTGTGTCCAATAACCTTCTGTGCACCTGCGCCCGCGCCCTGAATCAGCATTGATGCTCTGCCAAGTCGATCTTGCCACCTCCAGCATAGGGTAACCTGCCAACCTTCAATAACTGCCAGACTACCGAAGTCGGTAGCCATTCACCAACCTACTAATCCCACCAACCTAGTGACTGAATCACAACTCAACGCCTACGCCCATCTCCTCGTCAACTACTGCGTCAACCTCCAACCCGGCGAGCGGTTATTTGTCAATTCTACTACCCAGGCAGCCCCGCTTATCCGGGAGATTCAACGGGAAGTGTTGAAAGCCGGCGGCCACTTTGAATTTTCCCTTACCATCGAAGGGCAGGGTGTCGTGATGGCCGAGCACGGTAACGAAGAGCAGTACCGTTATGTGCCGACGCTGTACCGGGAGGCCCTTGAAAATTTCGAAGCATACATCAACATCCGGGCACCCTTTAGCCTACGGAACGACCCTCCGGCGGAGAACCTGCAAGAGGCTCGCCGGAAGGCGATTAAGCCCATTCTCAAAACCTATTTTGAACGGACGGCCGACCTCCGCCTCAAGCGCAGTGTCTGCGTTTATCCCTGCCCCGCCCTCGCTGAAGAAGCGGGTATGGGCCTGGAAGAGTACACAGATTTTGTAATGAAGGCCACTAAGGTGGATCAGCCCGACCCCCGCGCTGCCTGGATTGACGTTCGCCACCGCCAACAAGCCGTTGTTGATCACCTCAACAACTGTACCACTTTCCGGTACGTTAACGACCGGTCAGACATCACTTTTACCACAAATGGCCGCACCTGGATTAATAGCGACGGGCAGACCAATATGCCCAGCGGAGAGGTATACACCAGCCCGGAAGAAGACGCTGTAAACGGACACATTTACTTTGACTATCCGGCCATTCGGAACGGCAAAGTCGTCCAGGGAGTAACCCTAAAAGTGAAGGACGGAGAGATTTATGAATGGTCTGCTGACCAAGGCCAGGAGGTACTGGATGAGACCTTTGAGATCCCCGGAACACGCCGCTTCGGAGAAGCAGCTGTCGGAACGAATTATACCATTGATCGCTTCAGTAAAAACATACTTTTCGATGAGAAGATAGGCGGAACCGTCCATATGGCCATCGGCCAGAGCTATGCTCAGGCGGGCGGAAAAAATGAAAGTACGGTCCATTGGGACATGATTGCTGACATGAAAAAAGGTGGAATAATCTATGCTGACGGAGAAGAAATTTATCGTGACGGCCGTTTTAGTTCTGTTTTGTGGCCCTAAGGTCAACCTTTGGGCTTCGTGGCCGTCTTAATTCTCGCAAGTCTTAGCTACCTTGCAACTATATTATGCTTTGAAGGGGCCCTACCCACGAAACATGAAACGTAATTGAAACAATACAGGGAACGTTACTTACTGAAATCAACCAAAAACCGTGAACGAGAACATCGCCTTTCTAGAACTTAAATATGGTAACATCTACGGAGGTTACCCGAATTTTTACGCCATCAGTGAAATTGCACTACTCGTCTTCGAGCGGGGCTCAAACAAGATTTTCCTCGAAAGCTGGATCAACCAAGCTAACGTAGACATCGTAGACGTCTATGCCGAGACGGACGAATTGGGGCATACCACCCGCCGCGTCCGTGAAGTACTAAACATGCGGACGAATCGCCGCTATGCCTACAACGAGGAGTTCCGCCTGACAGAAAATGACCTGCAGTTTGCTTTCCGCAACCTGCGTTCTACCAAGTCTGCGGTCAAGAACTTCCTCCTGAAGAACTTGAATAAGTACCACTTTGACGACCTGATCGTCTTCGACGGTCGCCGAGACATCTTCCTCTGTGAGCGCTCCGACGTTAACTTCGGCTATATCAATATCGTTGATATCCAGAAGGACCTCAACCGGGAAACCGACTACCTCTTTAGCCTCAACAAACTGGCCAAAGTAATCGACTTCCATACCGATCGCTCCTACCTTCGCTCCAACAACCTCGAATACTGGTTGCACCCCATCGCTGCCCGCCAGATCGTTCCAGGAACGGCTGCGTTTGACGCCGCCCGCCTGTTGATGGTCTTCAACGAGTACACCGAACGCCATGATGACTTCATGATCAAGGCTGCCATCCTACTGAATAAGATTCAGAAGAAGAAGGATGAAGAGAAAGCCCGCATCGAAGCAGAAGGACCCGCAGAGCCTGTGGAACCAGAAACACCACCGCAGGAAACTCCGCAGGAAGCGCCGCAGGAAGCGCCAGTAGAAACTCCGCCAGAGGTTGAAAGCCAGGTAGAGGAAAAGAAGGAAGAAGAGTAAACGTAAGTTCTCGGACTCAAAAGAGTATTGGAAAGCATTTAGCAATTAGTATTGAGCGCCTCGCTCTAAACTAATTGCTAGATGCTTTTTGCTTTCCGCTATTGACGGTTGTCTTAAAAGATGATAACAGCGGCAACGATAAGAGTGCTCAGTATCAGCCCACCTAGGAAAATGGTGTAGGCCATGCGAAGTAGACTGTGCTTGCGCTCGAGGCTGCTGCCCATGCCGTGGAGCTCGTTGATGAGGGTTCCATAAAGGGCATTGGGGTCGCGAAGGCGGGCTTCTGTGCGGGCGGAGAACTCCTCGCGGGAAAGCTTGCTGAAATAACCGAAGAAGGCCAGGTTTTCGCCGTCGCTGCTGCGCTTGGTGGGGCGGGCCGCTAGGGCCGCGTAGATAAGGCTGGCAAGGCCGCAGACGGTGAACAGGGCAACGGGAAGAAGAATCAATGGTCGGGTTTCTGCCCAATTACGGTAACTGGTGAAGGTCGCCAGGGCGCCGATGATGAGGGCGTTGACGCTGATCATGATGGCGGCCTTTTGGTCGGCCATCGAGAGTAGATTGATATGGTTGCGGAAGACTGTCCGGAAATAAGTCTGGGTGGCTTGGCGGGTGGGCCCATCTTCGAGGTTCGATAACTGGGTCAGCATTGGGTCCGGGGCATCCGGGGCTGGGGTTAAGGGCGCGGCCGCAGGTGCAGGGATAGGTTGTTTGGCAGCGCGGTCAGCCAATTTGTCAACCAATCGCTGGAGGTCTAGCAGGACGGCGGAGTGGGTGT
The DNA here is from genome assembly GCA_047637095.1 of Neolewinella sp. Classification (GTDB taxonomy): domain Bacteria; phylum Bacteroidota; class Bacteroidia; order Chitinophagales; family Saprospiraceae; genus Neolewinella. The sequence continues at coordinate 26,693 of JBLIGS010000001.1, forward strand.
GTTGGTACTGCCGGCGTAGCTCGCTGTTCCGAAAGCGAGCCTCCCGTAGTTCCTCGAGGTAACGGCTCAGAGCAGCCTGCCGGGAAGGAGGCGTTATTCCTTGGTTGGTACCATACCGGATTTCCAACCAGGTGAGTTCTGCACCTTCTGTGCCGGACAATAACCGTTGTGCTAACCGGGCATCGTGCAGAACGTCGGCAATGTCGGCCGTCAATGGGCCATTGCCACCTGGAAGAGCGGATTTCAACGCAAGGTTAAGGTTGAGGTAGCCAGGCCCTGTCCATTGTCGGAACTCCTGGCTTACTTCGTTCCAGTCTCTTTTTTCTGTGTCTACACTCCAGTACCTGCAGGCGTGGAGTAGGGCGGTTGCCCGGGCCAAGGGGACGAGGTCGGGGCCGGCCCCGGGCCGGCGTAGCGCAATCTCGCGGGCATGGCCCGCCAGGGCCAAGGCCCAGCTGTCGTTATGCAGCACTCGGCCACTCGTCTGTCGCTCGTAGGCCATGAGCATAAAGCGCTCGGCTTGGTCGGCGAGGTCAGCAAGGTGGGGTGTTGTGAAGGGGGAAGTTTGCATAAACTGGGTGTTACACACAAGGTAATAGCATTCCCATTATTCGAGAGGTTTTAATCTGACTTTTTACTAACCCACCTGCAAAGTCTTTTCAAACCGCCCAATCACATCAATGAATTCATTGGGAAGAAAAGCACTCATCACGTCCTCAAGTTGGGGGTCAATACCGCCATAAAATACTTCGGCGATGCTGCCAGCCATGGCAGCCTGGGTGTCGGTATCTCCGCCAAGGGAGACGGCCAACCGAATGGCATGGACAAAGTCCTTCGAGTCAAGAAAAGCAATGATTGCCTCAGGAACGGAACCCTGACAGCTAACGTCAAAAGCATAATCTGGCCGAATCTCTTCCACCGTCCGGCGGAGGTTGTACCCGAAGGCCTCGGTGAGGTGTTGGCGGATGTCTTCTTTACCACCACCTTTCCGGGCAAGGAAGATGGCGGTGGCAATAGCTTCGGCTCCTTTGACGCCTTCGGGGTGTCCGTGGGTAGGCAGTGCCGTATTACGCGCCTCCCGGCGCACCGTCTCCAAGTCATTGAATAACCAGCCCACCGGGCTGACCCGCATAGCAGAGCCATTTCCCCAGCTGCTATATTCTTCTTCCAACTCATCCCGCATCCATTTTTTGAACGTGCCACCATAACCAGCCTCCGGATAAGCTAGGGCATAGGCCTTTATAGCTTCGCCATAGTCTTTTTGGCTCAGGATGGCATCGGCAATGGCAACCGTCAGAACGGTGTCGTCCGTAAACCGACACTCGGTAGTGAACAGTTCAAAGTCTGTTGTCTTCGGTCCGCTACGTTCGAGACGGCTGCCGACGATGTCTCCGATGATGGCACCTTTCATGGCTTGGTATTTTGGTTAGGTAAAGGGGGTGCAAAGATAGGAAACACTTAGCTTGATTATTAAACTAAGAAAAAGTGGATTCAAAAAAAGGCTACCACTAAACAGTGGTAGCCTTTTTTTGAACGAAAGTGAAGTGGACTTCTATTCGATAACAATTTCGTATTAATTCAGAATTTCGGGAGCGAGGTGTAAGAACTTAGGCACCTGAACGGGGAAAAATTCTTCCCGTCCACGGCTATTGTTACGGCGCATGGAATAGCTGCCCTGCATAGCCCCCATCGGTGTTTCAAACTGCACCCAGCTGGTATATTCATGGTATTGGCCAGGCATGATTTCAGGCTGTTCTCCAACCACTCCCTCACCTTCTACGAGTTTGCGTTCTCCCGTTGCGTCAATCACTTCCCAGGCACGGGCCAGCAGGGTGACGGGCACAGCACTGTTGTTTGTAATCCTGATGCGGTAAGCAAAAACGTACTGCATTTTGGCAGGATCGCTGTAAGCTTCTTGGTAAACACTTTCCGCGCTAACGGTAACTTCCTGAGTAGTAAGCTGTGCCATGGTCCTGGATTGAGATCGTTACTTTTTGTTGAGACAGCAAATTTATGGGCAATGGTTCATAAGCTGCCGTTAAAGTTTAGGGCTAGGAGTTAAAAGCTAGAGGATAAAAGTTAGAGAGCTAGGAGTTAATGGGACTAATCCTCTAACTTCTAAATCACTAACTCTTAGCTCCGAGCTTCTAACTTCTAGCTCCTAAGCTCTAGAATGGGAGATCATCCGTTGCTTCCGCAGCAGGCTCATCGTTGCCGGCAGCTGGGAAATCAGTGAAGGATTCTGCTGCTGCATCGGGCTTGGCCCCCGCTGCTGCCGTGCTCAGGCTTTCCACTCGCCAGGCATTCAGGTTGGTGAAGTACTTCTCCTGCCACTGGCGACCACGAAGATCGAAGTGTACCTTGATTTCGTCGCCTTCGTTGAAGTCGTCAATGATGGCGGTACGGTCCTGTGTGGTCTGGAACTTTACGAAGTTGTCGTACTGGCCACCGTCGTTGGCTTTGATAACGAAGTCGCGTACACGGAAAGATTCGCCTTTGGTCTCGACCTCGTACTTCTTAACGAGGGTGCCGGTAATTTCGAAAGACATAGTTGTATGTTCTTGGTTCTTTGTTTTGCAACGGCCCTGCGGGCCGCTTTGAGAATAAGCACCTCACTGCCGCTAAAGTTTAGCAAAAAGGTAGACTAATTTCAATGTTCAACATTTTGCGTTGAAACGAAGTGCGAAAATACGTAAAATGTTGAAAGTATACATAAGCCTTGTATTCTTGATGGTTTACATAACCATTGATAGAAGAATACAGTGCGGGGTACTGGGCTAAGGCTTCTTCGTCTTCTCGCACCCGCCAGCACAGTTACCGTAGAGGTTGAGAGAATGAGAGGTTACTTCAAAATTTAGAATCTCTCCCATCATGTTTTTAATCTGCTGCACCCGCGGATCGCAGAATTCAAGCACCTTGCCGCAGTCGTTACAAATCAGGTGATCGTGTTGCTTGTAGCCATAGCTCTTTTCGTATTGGGCTAGGTTCTTGCCGAACTGGTGCTTTTTTACCAGATCGCAGCTGACGAGTAACTCCAGCGTATTGTAGACCGTTGCTCGGGAAACCCGGTAATTATTGGTCTTCATGTGGATGTAGAGCGACTCCGCATCGAAGTGATCGTCCCGACTATAGATTTCTTCAAGAATGGCATAACGCTCGGGCGTCCGGCGGGCCTTACGGTCCTTGAGGTGCTTGGAAAAAAGATCCTTTACGATATCGATGTCGTTGGTTGGATTCGTCTGCATGACTATCAGGTTGGGGCGTGTTGCAATATGCGGAGGAGATTGCTCATTTATTCCTCTATGCGAGAAACAGTCGAAACGTGTTCTAAGTTTTTGAGGGCCTGCATCACGAGGTAAAGCTGGTCTGTATTCCGGACGAGTAGGCTGATGTTGGCTTCAAAATAGCCGTCCTCTCCAGCAATACTGAAACTGCGAATGTCCAGAGCCATCTCGGTAATTTTATGACTGATGGTTTCAATCACTCCTGTGCCGCTGTCGAGGCCAGTCATCCGAAGGTTAACCACAAAGCTGCTCTCGGAGGTGCTCACCCATTCGGCACGCATGACCCTATAACCATAGTTGGCCATTAGATTTTGGGCATTGGGGCAGCGGCTACGGTGAATCTTTAGTCCAGCGTTTGCAGTGAGGTAGGCAAAGACCTGGTCTCCCTGAACGGGATTACAACAGGTTGCCATACTGTATTCAAACTGGTTGCCAGGTTCGCCGTTGATAAGTAATTTGGATTGGCCCTGCAGCTTGTGGCGGGGACGGCGCGGCGCAGCGATTTCTTTGTCATTTTCCGTGGGCATCTCCACGGCTTTCGCTACCAGTTTACCGTTTTCAACAATGAACGGCTCGATGATCTGGGCAACAGAAACATTTTCTTGGGCAATGTTGTAAAAAAGGTCGATGTGGCTGTTCTCGTAATGGTATTTCGCCAGTACGTCCACTGCTGCTGGAGCATCGTTGATGCGGAGGTGCTTCAGCTTACGCATCAGGGCTTCTTGGCCGAGCTCTCCTTGTTGTTTGCGGTCTGCCTTGAGGGCCTGACGGATTTTGGCCTTGGCCTTACCCGTCTTTACCATCTTGAGCCAGGCTTCTTTAGGCGACTGTTGTTTGTTGGTGACGACCTGAAGGCGGTCACCGTTCTGAAGCTCGTAACTTAGAGGAACGATCTTTTCGTCCCGCATCACACTCTGGCAATGGAAGCCGACCATGCTGTGCACGCTGAAGGCAAAGTCAAGGGCCGTCGAACCTTTGGGTACGGTCTTCATGTCGCCGTCCGGGGTCCAAACATAGACTTCTTCGTTAAAGAAATTGTTGGCGCGGAAGTCTCCGAGGAATTGAACGGTGTCGGAGTTCGGATCATCTAAGATATCGCGGACGGAGTCGAACCAGGTTTCGTAAACATCCGGTTGGTTACTGCCGCCTTTGTATTTCCAGTGCGCGGCGAAGCCGCGCTCTGCTATGTCGTTCATCCGTTCCGATCGGATCTGAACTTCGACGAATCGGGCCTCAGGACCGGCCACCGTCGTGTGTAAACTCTCATAACCGTTTGACTTGGGAATCGTAACCCAGTCTTTCAACCGCTCAGGAACACCCTGGTAGATATCGGTTACCATACTGTAGGCTGCCCAACAAGCCAGCTTCTCTTTACGTGGCTCGACGTCAACGATGATCCGGACGGCAAAGAGGTCATAAATCTGCTCAAAAGGGACCTGCTTTTTCTTGATCTTATTGGAGATGCTATATATGGATTTGGGCCGACCGAATATCCGGTAAGCATAACCCAGTTCATCCATTCGCTCCTTTATCGGAGCGATGAAATTTTCGATGTATTGCTCACGGCTGGTTTTTGTCTCCTGCAGCTTCTTCGCCACGGTGTTGTATTCGTCCCGCTCCAGCACTTTCATGCAAAGGTCGAGGAACTCCGAGCGGAAGTTGTACAGACCAAGGCGATGCGCAAGCGGTGCGTAGACGTAACTCGTCTCGGCTGCAATTTTGAACTGCTTGTGTTCCGGCATGCTCTTTATCGTCCGCATATTATGCAGCCGATCGGCCATCTTGATCAACACAATTCGTACGTCGACGATTAGGGTGCTGAGGACTTTTTTGAAGTTGGCCGCTTGCTGGCTTTCGTTTTGGTAGGCACTATCCAGTTTGGTGAGGCCGCCAACCATTTGGGCGATGCGATCGCCGAAGTCCGTGCGGATATCAGACAGCGTTACCGGTGTGTCTTCCACAACATCGTGCAAAAGGGCAACACAGATGGCCGTTGGACCAAGACCAATTTCTTCAGCGCAAATATGAGCCACCGCAATGGGGTGGTACATATATGGTTCACCGGATTTGCGCCGCTGGTAGCGGTGGCTGTAGTTGGCCAATTCGTAGGCCCGCAGCATTTGCTCCAAATCCTGAGCGTCAGGTGTCTTCTGCAGCGCGCCGATCATATCGTCGTAGGCCTTACGCAGACCTGCCTGCTCTTCCGTACTTGTTTCGATCACTTCAGCCATAGGGCGGGAACTGTATTTTGTGTGGACGTCTTGGGCGGGCTAAGATAAGGACATGGCCTTGACTTGGTGCTACTTGTTTATAGCATCATTTAACCCGGTGTAAGGTGCAGTTGAATACCCATGTTTTTTCTCAGCCCCTCAAATTTAATATTTCTCCATTTTTTTTGAAAACATCGTGAACACCGATTTTGGTCCTTAAACATAGAATTTGGCACAAAAATCACGTTTTTGATCATATATAGTCAATGTGGGCGAGGGCGCGGGTGCAAGGAGAGGTTGAGGTAGCAATTTTTTCAACAAAAACCAACGGTTGACTGTATTTCGCCAATATTGAAAGAAAAAGCACTTTTTTGATAAAAAGATCAATAAGCAGCGCACCTAGGGGTAAACATCTGGTTTGAGGAGATAGAAAGCACGCCTAAAGAGGCGATCTGAAGCATACCAGTCATACAAATTTCTCTCTATCACTTAGACATTTACTTATTATGAAGAACGTTCTACTCTCTTGCTTTTTTCTTGTATTCTCTTTCGTACTCAGCGCGCAGTCTGCCACTGAAAACCTTCGGATTTTCCCTAACCCAGTAACTACCTCTTTCGAAATCGGCGAGTCCGACCGGGTATCTACCATCCGTGTTATGAATATGGTTGGCCGCGAAGTAAAGATGTTTGATTTCGTTATTGATGAAAAGTACGGCATCGCAGAACTGCCACAAGGCATGTACCTCGTTCAGCTTCGTGATGCTGACGAAAAAGTTATCCACACTCAGCGTGTGAAAAAGAATTAATTTTTGCCGGCCGCTGGCCGGTCATAATCCCCAAGACGTTTATTTTTTTCTGAGATTATTTTCATTTATCGTCACTTATTCATCGTCGAGTTATCCTTATTATAATTACTCTCTAAGCGAATTCAAGTTCAAGAGCCTGCTAACCCTTATGGGTGGCGGGCTTTTTTTATCCCAAGCTCGCCTGCATCAAATAAGCACAAATCAACGCCCCATAAGTCCCCAACGCATAACCGATTACGGCCATGATGGCACCAACCGGCGCCAGCGCAGGGCTAAAAGCACTAGCTACTACCGGCGCGGAAGCCGCGCCACCAATATTAGCCTGGCTACCAACGGCGACGTAGAAAAACGGCGCCTTTATCAGCCAAGCCACAAACAGTAGGATGGTTACGTGGACGATCATCCAGATGACTCCGATGGCAAAAAGGCCAAGGTTGGAGAAGATGTCTCCTATGTTCATCTGCATACCGATGGTGGCCACCAGGATATAGATACAAACCGAGCCCCACCGGCTGGCACCAACCCCTTCAAACTTGCGGGCAGAGGTGAAACTGAGGGCGAAGCCGACGGTGGTAGCGATGACGATCAGCCAGAAGAACCCGCTCATGAGCGTCGTCAATCTCCAGGCCTCCAGGGTTTCTTCAAACTGCTTGAAGAATGGGGCAATTAGGTCGGAGCCGAAGTGCGCCAGGGCCACTCCGCCAAAGGCAATGGCCAGTAACTGGAAAGTGGACAAGGTTGTCGGCTCCCGCTTCACGCTGGCGGCGTAGCCTTCTACCCGCTCGGTGAGTTCCTTGATGGCGGTGTTGTCGGCCTTCAGGAACTTGTCGATTTTGTCGCTTCGGCCCGCGCCGAAGAGTAGGAAACCCATCCATATGTTGGCCACCAAAACGTCGACTATGATCATCTGTCCAAAAATGCCGGTAGGAACCTCAAAGATTTCCTTCATGGCCGCCTGGTTGGCGCCGCCGCCGATCCAGGAACCAGCGATGGTGCTTAGCCCGCGCCACAGCTGTTCTGGGTCCAGACCAATAAGGTCTGGGAACAAGTAGGTAATGATCAATAAAGCAATCGGTCCGCCAATGACGATACTAAAGGTCGCGGCCAGGAACATTATGATGGCCCGGTAACCCAGGTTCCAGATGCCCCTCAAATCGATATTGAGGCAGAGGAGAATTAGACTTGCTGGCAGCAGATAGCGGCTGGCCATGAAGTAGAGTTGGCTGTGGCCTTTGGCTTTACTGTAGTCATCGGCATTGAGGCCTGCAGCCTCAATGGCCTTGTTAACCTCTCCGAAGGAATCTCCGTCTTGAAACTGAACCCCAGCATCCGTCAACGTTCCCAATACCTCTGGTGAATACCAGTCGTAAGCGATTATACCCAACGGCCAGTGCAGTAGCGCTGGCAGGAAGTAACACAGCAACAGTGCAGGCACATAGGTGTAAAATTTCTTCCAAAAAGAGCTTTCGCTATTGTTGGTAGTAAAGATGATCGCAAGGATGATGAGTAAGATGCCGAAAACAACGGCGTCGTTGGTGATGAAGGGTTCCATGCGGGGAAGATAGGAAGAGATTGGTGTTTTGGGTTGCTGCGCGGTGAGTGTCCGGCCTTGGCCTTGCGCAACAAAAGAGAATGTCTGTTCATGAAAATGTGAAAACAACACATAACTTTGAAGTGGAATGTCAGAAAATAGTAGGGGTAAAACAAGGGGTAATTGGCTTGTGGGAAGAAGGTGAAATTCGAGACAGTTTTCCAAGTATTGAAAGTGAAAATGATATTTTCAACCTCCTTAGTCAAGTGGAAATTGGGATTTATAACGAGGAGGCTTTCAATCACGAATGCATGGATAAGGAGCTCTACTCAATTCGAGCAAACTGTCCATGGGATATAGAACATGGAATTGAATTTGAGATAAAGTTGGAAGAGGTAGAAAAAAGTAATGCGTCCCATTCTTAAAAAGGAACTCATATCTCCAAGTCCAGACTTTAATTCAAGTAAGGCCCCATTCCCACCCCATCCACGTAATGTAAATTGTTACGCCCATCACAACTTAAAACTATTTGTTATTTAATTTTTATTTTCTATCTTCGCCTTCCGGCCTACGGCCCGGGCTGTTTTGGAAACCTTGCTCCCGTAAACCTTCCATTGCACCTGCGTCCGCGCCCAGAAAAATTAGCAGCAGTTAATGACCAACGATACTGACAACACCCCCGGCCACCAGGCGCCGGAAGACAACGTAACGACCCTCAAGGGAATGTACGAGGATTATTTCCTCGACTATGCCAGTTACGTTATCCTCGAACGGGCTGTTCCGACGATAGAAGACGGCCTCAAGCCCGTTCAACGACGCATCCTACACGCCCTGAATGAAATGCACGATGGCCGCTACCACAAGGTTGCCAACGTCATTGGCCAAACGATGCAGTACCACCCCCACGGCGATGCTGCCATCGGTGATGCCCTCGTCGGCCTCGGTCAGAAAGACCTGTTGATTGATCCCCAGGGAAACTGGGGTAATACGCTCACCGGAGACTCCGCCGCCGCCAGCCGCTACATCGAGGCACGCCTCACCAAGTTCGCCACCGACGTCGTCTTTAACCCGCAAACCACCAACTGGAAAGTCAGCTACGACGGCCGTAAGCGCGAGCCGATCAACCTGCCCGTCAAGTTCCCGCTGTTGCTGGCCCAGGGCACCGAAGGCATCGCCGTCGGCCTGAGCACCAAAATCATGCCCCACAACTTTATCGAGTTGTGTAAGGAAAGCATCAAGATACTTGAAGGGAAAAAGCCGAAAATTTACCCTGATTTTCCTACCGGCGGCACCGTCGACGTCAGCGATTACCAGTGGGGAAAACGTGGTGGAAAACTGAAGGTTCGGGCTACCATCGAGAAGATCGATAACAAGTTTATCGCCATCAAAGAATTGCCCTACGGCACGACGACGGCTACCCTGATCGACAGCATCCTCAAGGCCAACGACAAGGGGAAAATTAAAATCAAACAGGTACAGGACAACACCGCCGCTGAGGTGGAAATTCTGATAGAGCTTGCAACGGGCATCAGCCCTGATGTGACGATCGACGCCCTATACGCTTTCACCAATTGCGAACTGTCTATCTCTCCAAACGCCTGTATTATTATTGGCGGAGATAAGCCACACTTCGTCTCGGTCCTAGATATTCTGGAGCACATCACTTTCCAGACCCGGGACTTGTTGAAACTGGAACTCCAGATCAAGCAGAAGGAGCTGGAAGAGAAACTTCTTTTCGCCAGCTTGGAAAAGGTCTTTATCAAAAAACGGATCTACCGCGACATCGAAGAAGCGGAGGATTTTCCTGAAGTGATAGACATCATCCGCGCCGGATTGGAAAAATATTTCCGCGAACCAAACTCAAAGGCTAAGGCCGGCGATACGCGGATGCTGCTTCTGCGCAATATCTCCGACGATGACATTATTCGGCTGACCGAAATCCGTATTAAGCGGATTTCTAAGTACAACAGTTTCGCTGCCGACGAACGGATTGCCAAGCTAGAAGAAGAACTCAAGGAGGTTAAACACCACCTGCTACACCTCACGGAATACACCATCGCTTGGTACCAGCGCCTGCTGGACAAGTACGGTAAAGGCCGGGAACGTCAGACCCAAATTGCCAGCTTTGAAAAGGTGGCCGTTACGGCCGTTGCTGCCAATAATGCCAAGCTTTACGTGGACCGTAAAGAAGGCTTCGTAGGCATGGGGCTGAAAAAAGAAGAATTCCTTAGCGAATGTTCTGATATCGACGACGTCATCATCATCCGGAAGGATGGAACGTTACTGGTTACCCGAATTGCGGACAAGACCTTTGTTGGAAAAAATATCCTCCACGTTGCTGTCTGGAAGAAAGGAGACGAACGGACGACTTATAACTTGGTTTACATCGATGCCAAAACTGGCCGCTCGATGGGCAAGCGCTTTAACGTCAAAGCCATCACCCGCGACCGGGAATACCCGCTGACCAAAGGCGTAAAAGGATCCAAACTGCTCTACCTGACGGTCAATCCTAACGGAGAGGCAGAGATTGTTAACGTACTGCTCAGCCCCGCAAGCAAAGCCCGGGTGAAAGATTTCGACTTTGACTTTGCAGAGCTGACAATTAAAGGCCGTGCTTCGGGCGGCAACATCGTCACCCGATACCCCGTCCGCAAAGTCACCCTCAAGGAAGCCGGCAAGAGTACGCTCGGTGCCCTCAAGGTTTGGATGGACGAGGTCAGCGGACGGTTGAATACCGGAGAACGCGGTCGCCTGCTCGGTGGCTTTGATACCGGTGACTACATCCTGACCGTCAATAAAGACGGCACCTACGAACGGGAAGTCTTGGACATGTCCCGCAAGTATGATCCAAAACAGCTCTTCTTCATCGGTAAGCACTCCGAAGAGATGGTCGTCTCCGCCGTTTACTACGAAGGAGAACGGGGAATAACCCTGGTGAAACGTTTCCAGATCGAAACGAGTAGCCCAGGCTCCTCCTTCGACTTTATCTCGGAGCACAAACTGTCTAAACTCTACCACGCTACCGTGCACCCGGAGCCAGAGGTGGAAATCTCTTTCCGCGTGAAGCGAGAAACCCAAACCCGGATTGTCCAGTTGTCCGAGTTCATCGATGTGAAAGGATGGAAATCACTTGGTAATAAACTGGAGGACGGTAAGCTTACTGGCGTCAAGGAACTGAATGAACCGTTTGTTCCCGTTGTTCGGGAAGTTACCCGGCCGAAGAAGACGACCAAAGATGCAGAGGAAGGTGGTCTGAAACCAGGTAGTACAATTGAGCTGTTTTAATGGTAGGCTACTAAAGCCGTAACTTTGCCCCGTTCACCAGGTCATCACTCATTAAGCCCCGTCACGTGTCAAAGCAGTCTACCCGCCACTCCTACAAAACCCGCCGCGAGCGGAATGCTGTCGTCGCCAAACGCACCAAGGTCATTTTGATCTTTGCTGCTATCCTTGCCGTGCTGCTGTTTATCCGCAGTTGGGAAAGCTGGTACAATTGGGGGAAAGCGATGATGATGTAAGAAGCAGCTTCTATTACCCTTAAGTGACCGAGCCAATTACAAAGTAACGGACTTGTGACAAGCCCACAATGGCTTGGTCGTTCCTTTGCAAAAACGATTTAAGATGATACAACGATTCGTACTTTTTGGCCTGTTGGCCTTGGCTTTTTCCTGTGAAGATTCCAGCACAGCTATAGTTGAATCCGATGGCCAGGATCAGTTCTACCGCCGGCATGTTCAGGATCCCGTAACTGGGGAATACCTGAAAGATTCACTGGGTTATCCAGGTAACCAACCTACTGACCCGGTGACTGACGAGATTATGCCTGAACCCGTCAGAGATTGGAACTACATCGATCAACAACGTCGCCCCTTCGGGAGCGACAGCTTGAGAGGTAAAGTCTACGTTGCCGAATTCTTCTTTACCTCTTGCCCAACAATTTGCCCCAAGGTCAAAGGCCAAATGCTTCGCCTTGAGGAAGAGTTTGCGGAGTACGAAGACTTTGCCATGGTCTCTTTTACCGTTGACCCCAAGCGGGATACTCCGGAACGGATGATGGATTATTCCACAAAGCTGGGCATTGAAGACATGGACCGCTGGCGGTTCATCTACGGCGATAAATTTGAAATCTATGACTTGGATGCCGATTACCTAAGCATCGCGGAGGAAAACGTAAATGCTCCAGGAGGATTTGACCACAGCGGATATATCGTGTTGGTTGACCGTAATGGATTTGTTCGTTCTTATGCGAACGGCACGAAATCTGAAGAAGTAACTTACTTGATCGATGACATTAAGCTGTTGTTGAAGTAGGTAACCTTATTCCTAGAAGGAGGGTGTTTTTCCGAATTTTCATTGCGATTCCTTAGGAGTCGAGGGTGCAAGCAGCTGAATAGTAGCGACAAGGCATGTCTTGTCGCTACCGTTTGCGCCTGCAAGGGCGGTGATTCCTTAGGAATCATTAACGGAACATTCTATTCCTAGAAGCTGTCAATTTCTCTTTGGATGTTTATTCTTGCGGAAGCCTCCCATTTGTCTCTGGACTCCTGCAAATGATAGATAAGCGGTTGCTCAATGAAATGCTGTAAGGCCTTTTTTCTGCCAGGCTTGTAGAGGCAATTTGGATAGATTTTAAATTCTCTCCGGACTGCTTTGGCGTACGCGTCGTAACCGTCGGCTGGACGGGCGAGGACTGCGAGGTCAAGGTCTATCAATAGTGCGTCAGAATGATCACTGCCCTCTAACAATTGATGGCTTTTGGTGGCCATGATGAGCCGGTGACAGTAAGCACCGTCTTCTTCGGATGCTCCGATGGCGAGAAGGTCTTTGACCAACAAGTCGGCGCTTTTGGCTTCATTGTCCCTGCGGCTGGCGGTGTAGACGATGTCGTGGTAGATAAGGGCTAAGCCCCATAGTGCTTCTTTTTTAGACAGAAGGGCCGCAGGCGCGGTTGCTGAGCGGGGCTGAAGTACAGGGGGAGTGTTTGTTAACTGAGCAGTGTAGTGTCCCAGCATCTCGCGCAAATGCGCGAGGTTATGATAAGCCCTCCTGCTGTAGGCACTTTCAATTTGCGTCCATTTTGAACCGGTGCCAGGATTAATAACCCGCAAACAATGGTGGTAAAAGTTAACGGGTTCCATAGCCGACTAAATTGGATTTTGATTGTGGGTTAATCCCATGATGTGACGGTAAAGGTTAAATTTAGAGACAGCCTTAAAAAGGACTAACTTTGCGGCTCCAAAACGAAACGTCATGACCGAAAGTCTCCGCCAACGCATCCTGCAGTTCATCACCGAAGCCCTCGCCGAGGACGTCGGACCAGGTGATTACACTAGTGAAGCTACGATCCCTGCCGCTAACCGGGACACTGCCCGTTTGCTGGTCAAAGACGTTGGTGTCCTCGCCGGCGTCGAAGTCGCCAAGATGATCTTCGAAGCCGTTGACCCAACGGCCGAATTCGAACAGAAGATGAACGATGGTGATCTTATGCACGTTGGAGACGAAGCTTTCTTCATTACCTGTAACTCCCGTGCACTCCTCCGCGCCGAGCGCCTCGTGCTTAACACCATGCAGCGTATGAGTGGCATCGCCACCCTGTCCAACCGCTACGCCTTCGAAGTAGAAGACCTCCCCGTTACCGTTCTAGATACACGGAAGACAACGCCTAATCTCCGTTTTTTGGAAAAATGGGCCGTCCGGCTTGGCGGCTGTAGTAATTACCGCGATGGCCTCTACGACCGGGTAATGATCAAGGACAACCACATCGATGCTGCCGGTACAATCACCGCTGCCATCGAAGGTGTTCAGGCCTTTTTTAAGGAAAATAACATGGTACTTCCCATCACCATCGAGGTACGTAACCTCGTCGAACTCATGGAGGTTCTCAAGATTGGCCAGGTTGATAGGATTATGCTCGACAACTTTGAAGTCCCCATCATGAAGGAAGCCGTCGCGCATATTGACGGTCGCTTTGAAGTGGAAGCCAGTGGCGGCATTACCCTGGAAACCATCCGGAGAATTGCGCAAACTGGCGTAAACTTCATCTCCGTTGGCGCCCTTACCCACTCCGCTACCAGCCTTGACTTGAGCCTGAAAGTGATGAAGTAAAAAGCCCTTCGGCCTTTTAGGCGCGGCCTTCGGCCAGCTCGTAGACGGCCTTCGGCCTTGTAGCGACTAGTACAGTGTAATCTAAGTTTCATCGCCTAATTCGCGGTGCTTTTCACCGCCTAACTGCGTTGGAGAAATCCTCACTTAGGGACGGCTAGGCTCCGGTTTTTCCGCCTTGTTAGTCGGCAAAACCCACCAGCGAATTTGTCGACAAACTTAAATTACACTGTACTAGACAAAGTATAACTGACGAAATTCTTGTTCTTTTCGCAATCCTTAGCAAGGGACCAGCCAGACACTAAGCGGATGGCGTAGTCCCTTGCTAAGGTTCCCAATCCTAATGACGGGAACCCGCGACGAAAAAAACCAGCCCCTTGCTCTCGTTAGAGCAAAGTGCTGGTTCGGCCGCCTCCCGCTTTATCCAAAAGACGTGTCTTTTACAGAAATCGAGTGAGTCCCCATACTGCTTTCCAGAGGCGGCGGTGCAAAACCCATCGTCACCACCAGGTTAAAATTGTTGTGGTTAAAATGGAGCCATTCGGAAAAGACTAGAATGGCAGATCGTCGTCGGCTTTGGGCATGTCCGATTCGTCGGCCATGGCGACAGCCATGGTTTCCTTTGCCAACCGTTTTTCAGTGCGGGCGTCGATGGGCTTACCAAGTGGTTCGCCAACCATGGACGGTGTAGCATGGCTGTTCTCTTTTCGCGGCCCATCCATAAACTGGAAGGACTCAACGATGATTTCCGCCTTGGTACGTTTTTGCTCGTATTTGTCCAGCCAATTATTGTAGCGAAGAGTGCCGACGATGGACACCTTACTCCCACGGTCAAGGTATTGGTTAAGGACTTCCGCCGCCTTACCGAAGGCTTTTACATTATGCCATTCGGTTCGCTCTACTTTATTACCATTGCGGTCTTTATAGGCGTCGTTGGTGGCAAGGCGGAATTCTGTGAGCATCTGTCCACTGGGCATGGTCTTGGACATGGGCGGGCCGCCCAAGTAGCCGATCAGGTTGATGAAGTTGCTGTTAGTCAAAGACATAATATTGGAGTTGAAAGGGAGAAGGAACTTGCCCTCGGCACCCGATTTCGGATGCCGAGTAAGCAAACTGTTTTGGGATCAGTAAAGGACTAGTGCTGTGTCAGGCCAATTTTTACACCTCATCTACGGTGTCTTTTTCCGGCTGACTTCGTTGGCAAAACACTACCGTAGCTAAGTGAGGATTTTTCCAACGCGGTTAGGCAGTAAAAGACACCGCGAATTAGGCGATGAAACTTAGTTTACAGTGTACTAGGCGATGGTAGCCATCTGCTTTTTAGTAGGCTTCTTTGCTCGGCGGGTGATGGTCTTCTTGTCTGTTGCCTCGTTTGTCGAATCGTTCGTTGTATCGCCTTCTTGCTTGGGTTCGTACTTGCCATTACTGAGGAAGGTGAACTCCTCGGTAATCACTTCAGCGGTAATGCGGTTCTGCTCGAACTGGTCAACCCACTTGCGGTACTTCATGGAGCCGACGATGGAAACCTGAGAGCCACGTTGTAGGTACTGGTCGAAGAGCTCGGCCACCTTGCCGTAGGCCTTGACCTTATGCCATTCTGTTTTAGTCTGCCGCTTACCGTCCGCATCGCGGTAGTACTCGTTGGTGGCCAGGGAGAATTCGGTGGCCGTTGTACCGCTCTTGAGGGTTACTGTTTTAGGATCAGCGCCAAGGTTGCCGGTAAGGTGGATGTGGTTACGTACGTTCATCTTATGGTGAATTTTATTAGCCGCAGTGGAGGGTTGTAGTGAATGCGACCAGGTTATGTAGTGTGTCATCTCCTGAGTAAGTAGCGGTGAAGCAACTCTTTCATTCGGTGACGATGCAAAGGTGGGGTGGCCTCCAAACGCTAGTCGTCTTTTATACGTATACTTACGTTTATATGCGTATATAAACGCTTATTAGGTGAGTTTTAAACAATAAGTATCTGATTGTCAGTAATTTGTGTGGGTGCTGTTTTTTTACCTTTTTTTGCTCATATTCCCCTCCTTTGCACCTGCGTCCGCGCCGTATTCCAACAACAGCACACCTAATACCTAACCCTTTGTACCTAAATCTCTTGTAATGGGGCGCGGACGCGAGTGCAAGGCAAGGCTTCAACGGCAAGGATATTCCTTCGCCATGTAAGCCTGCGACATCCCACATCGCTTCTCCGCATAATCAATCGCTACCCATAGACGTACTTTAAGCTAAACCCCAGCCTTATGTTCCGTCTCCTCCTGCCTCTCCTGTTTCTGTTACCCGTTTCCCTCGCAGCACAGGACATGTCCAACGTCCGCCTGGACTCCATTTTTCACGCCGTTCTCGACTCTGTCTCCGGAGATCTCGGCCGCTGGGAACTCACCTTCGGCGAAGTCAAAATGCTTTGCCTCACCGATGAGAACAATGATCGGATGCGCCTCATCACGCCTGTCCAAGACGTAAAAGAAGCTACTCCCGCCGAGATCTTCGCCTGCATGGAAGCCAATTTTCACTCTGCCCTTGACGTCAAATACGCCCTCTCCGACGACTTCATTTGGGTCGCCTACATCCACCCACTCAGCCCCCTTCGGGACGATCAGCTACTCGATGCCATTTCACAGGTCCGCAACGCGGCCCTCACCTACGGAACGATCTATACGAGTACGAACCTGACTTTTCCCGGCAGTAAGGCGGAGGAGAAGAGAGAGGAGGTTAAGAAGAAGAAAAAGAAAGGGAATAAGTCGTAGCCTATTGGTACTTTGGTTCTTTGGGCTCCGCATATTGGAAGTGCTGCTTGCTTGTGCAGACTACTAATTTGCCAAGGCTAAGAACCAACACCTCCAACGAGGGGTAGCCCAAAATACCACAAGACCAAAGAACTAAAATACCACAAGGCTATTTAGCAAGTTCCTTGCTAACCGGCGGCGGAATGCACAATAGTGCAAGGTCCAAATGGCTGCCAAAGAAGACATTCCGGTCAACGTTACCATGAATACCAGGGAGGCGGCCTTTATCGGTGTACTGCCAGAATTGGTACTCCCGCCCACAAACGGTAACGGGTTCCTCCACGTCGTAGCGCGCAAGCCAAAGCGGGTATTCGTCGATATGGCCGGCGAGAAAACGGTTGTAGAAATTCTGCCCGGTGTAGATGATGGGCTTAACGCCGTAGCGGGCTTCGGTCATTTCTGCCCATACATCGATGGCATTGATGAGCTCCAGTGGAGAGAGTTTGCCGATGGCTTCTACATCGAGAACGGGTGGTAAATCGCCAGGGGACAGGTTAACCTGGCTCAGGAAATTTTTCGCCTGGGTTTCAGGCTTTACCTCCGGACGAAAGAAATGGTAGGCTCCACGGCGGAGACCGTAGCGGCCAGCTTCCTCCCAGTTGGCAACAAAGTTATTGTCCCAAAGCTCTTTCCCTTCGGAGGCTTTGATAAAAGTGAAGTCGTGGCCATCGGCCGCCAACTTCTGCCAATTAATTTTTCCTTGGTAATGGCTTACGTCAATTCCCAGAATTTCATACCGGTCGCCGGCGTCAGGGCCGTCGCCCAAGCAACCCGTTAGCACAAGCAACGGCAGGCAAAGGAGGAGAATATGTAGTTTCTTGGAGAGAATAATCGGTTAGCTTGAGGTTAATACGACGCTAATATAAAGAAGGTCGGCTATAACTGAAGGTTTCAAGGAGACGATGTCCGTCGAGAGACCTTTGTTATAGTAAGCGGTTAGCTTATGGTCTTTAACGGTTAGCGTAAAGCATTTTAGGAACTAACTAACCGCTAAACACTTTACGCTAACCGCTTGGAACCTCCGCTTAAAGCGGCGCCACTGTTCCTCGGATGTTCCAGTTAATGGTCTCCGAACCAGTGATGGCGTTGAAGCTGCTCCAGATTCCGCTGGTGGGCGTACGCATCCGATCGCCGTTGGGGTTGTAGTTGCTTCCGTCATCGCAGCCCATGGATTGTGTTCCGTTGGCGGCCAGGTCTGTCTCCACTGCTAGCCAAAGGCCGTCTGCTGGAATGTCTTGTCCGCCGGGGATAATGTGGTCAATCCAGCCCGAGTTGTTAACCCGTTGGGTAAGGTCTACGCGGTAAAGTTCATCGCCTGGAGTCTGGGTATTGCCACTATTAGCGAAGATGATGACGCTCGTTGTGGTAGGAACGGTCTCCAGCCAGAAGGTGATTTTTTCAAGCTGACGGCCTTCGTATTGGGAGACTTCGGTTGCGGGAAAGAAGGCAGCAAAGCTGTTGAGGCCTGCACCGTTTTGCGGCGCGCTGAATTTGTCTCCGTCGTAGTTGAGTATCTCAACGATGGTGTCATCGTCTTCACAGGAAGAAAAGCCGATTAGGCCGATGCAAAGGAGTAAAAGAAGGGGGAAGTAAGTCGTTTTCATTTGGTTGGGTTGTTATTTATAATGGACGCTAAGTTCGGGACTGTCGTTGGTTTGGGCTGCTAAGGATGTCTTAAATCTTTTCAGAGGGCTACCTTCACTGCCATCTAACGGCAATAAATTCAATATGAACATTCTCCTTACAGGTACTTCCACCGGCATCGGCTACACTACGGCAAAGACTTTGCTCGATGCGGGCCACTTTGTCTTCGGCACCGTCCGTAAATTGGCCGACGCAGAACAACTGGCCTTGCACCCCGCGTTCAGCGCCCTGAAAATGGATGTTACTGACCGGGACAGCATTCGCAGCGCCATCGCCGAAATAAAATCCTCAGGCAAACCGCTTCATGCGCTTATCAATAATGCTGGCATCGCGGTCTCTGGCCCGTTGGAAACCATCGCCGAAGAGGATTATCGCCGGCAGTTTGACGTCAATGTCTTTGGTGGACTAGCCGTAAGCCAGGAAGCTTTAGCCCTCTTGCATGCTGCCCGCAAAGCGGGCGAGGGGAACATCAAAATAATCTACATCAGCTCCGTCTCCGGCTACCTAACCTCCCCCTTCACCGGAATCTACTCCGCCAGCAAATTTGCCACAGAAGCCATCGTCGACGGCCTCCGCCGCGAACTCATGCCTTTCGGTATCGACGTTCTTTCCGTCGCCCCGGGCCCGGTCAAAACCCCCATCTGGACCAAAGCTAAAACCCAGACCAAAGCCTTCGAAGGGACCCGCTACGCCAACATCCTGGAAAAACTGACCGATTATACAGAAAAGGCAGAAGCCGGCGGCGTCGAACCCGAAAAAGTAGCCAACCTAATCCTCAACCTACTGGAATCGGCCAAGCCTCGTCCTGATCAATTGATTATGAGGAAAGCATGGATGGCCCGCCTCATCCGGCAATTGCCGAAACGGATGCAGGATAAGATGCTCTCGAAGAACC
>JBLIGS010000002.1:0-39703 GCA_047637095.1 Neolewinella sp.
CAGCTGAAAGTCGATCATAGCCGTAGCTACGTGAGGTTTTTAGCTGGGAAGTACAGTGCCGCGATGGTAAGTTATAACTGTACCGAACTTTGATCTTGATGCACTAGCCTTTACGCTTGTTGCGCTCGTCCTGAAGTTCCCGGCGGAGATTTTGCTCGACCTCAAGGCGGCGTTTTTTAGCTTTATCAAGGTCTTCGGAAAGCTGAACACTAGTGTCTCTAGCTTCATTACTGCCCGAAATAGCCAATCGCATCCGTAGTAGGGCGAAAATAAGCAGTGCCAGCAGACCAAAAATGGCTGACCACATGATGGTAGCGTACGTAGCTTTAGAGAGTGGAATTCCCAACAGGCTGATGTTGTCTTTTTCATCAGTAAGACCTGAAATATTACCATCCCGGACCTTTACCTCCTCGGTTAACTGATCAATTTTATCAGACTGAGAAGTAATTGTACTGTTCAGTGAACCGATTTCTTTGGTGTAAATATTGATTGAGTCACCTACATTGGCCATAAAGGCATTAAGGAAGCCTTCATTAACAGTTTTTGACTGTTTGTAGCGGTAGGATACCTTTAACATCAGCTCAAACTGCTCTTGCAGGCTGGTTGAGTCAGACGCCTGAGCGGGGTTACCCCGCTGTGCTGAAACAGTATTGAAAGAGATAGAACAAACAGTAAGTAACGTCAGCAGAAAAATTCGCATCCGGAAGGGTGGTTTTGTGGGGTATCAGTTGCGGGCAAAGATATGTCACCTGCAGCGTATTTTTGTCGGCCAATGGTTCCTTTATGGAAGCCTCTTTTAGTAGTAGTAAATAGAAAAACGAATGATTAAGGCTCTGAAGAGTAGGTATGGTTTGTTATCCATTCTGTGTCTCCTACTTTTTTATAATTCATGTCAGACGGAAGAACAACCGGCATTCGAAAGCTGCTCCGGAGGAGATACAGTTACAGCGCTGGTATTACCAACCAACGGCGAATTACGGTGGTCCTAAGCTGGCGGAGACGTCTTTGCCGATTAGCCGGATGGTATGGAGTGCTGACCGGAAAAAACTTTGGGTTAACTTCGACGGCCTGAAGCCGGAACACGTTTACTACCTCCGTTTGCCGAACACTTACTGGCTATCCCACTAGACGGATAAGGACGGACGGAAAATTTGGACAATAGAGCGTTGGACAACGGTAAATTATGTTCCAGTCCCTTAGAATTCTAATCATTAACTACGATCATGAAATACATTCACTTGGCCATTGCGGCCCTGATTTTTGCAGCCTGGATTATTCTTGGCAGTACGCCCCGAGTTGGTGGTGCGCCGTTACCTGGAATTGGAAATTTTTTCAACCCAGGCAAGGGCTTTTGGCAGAACAGTAAAATGGAATTGACGGACCGAACACAACAATTGACAATAGCGATCGATCATCCGCTGGCGAAGGGACAGGTATTCTTTGATGAACGGGAGGTTCCACACGTTTTTGCTGAGAACCTGAACACTGCCTCTTTTTTGCAGGGCTACGTCCATGCCGCAGACCGCCTTTGGCAGATGGACCTTTCGACCCGGGCTACGGAAGGACGGCTGAGTGAGGTGTTGGGAGCGCGGACGCAGGTGCGAGACAAGGGACAAGTGAGCAAGGGATTTCCAGAGGCCGCCCGAAGGACGGCAGAAACCATGCAAAAGCATTTCCCCGAAGACTACGCTACCCTCCAAGCTTACGCCGACGGCTTCAACGCCTACGTCGACCAACTTGAGCCGGAGGATTATCCCGTCGAGTACAAAATCCTGGACCATAAACCACTCCGCTGGAGCCCTTACCGGACAGCCCTGCTCATGAAAGGAATGTCGCAGTCGCTCAGCGGCCGCAACGATGATGCTGCCGAGGCCAAAACCCGGACTGACCTTGGAGAGGAGTTGTTCAACGCCCTTTATCCGGCGCATTACCCCAACGCTGATCCTGTAGTTCCCGGCGACGGGACTTACGCAAGGAAGGCCCCTGGCAGCGGCCCGGCCCTGTCCACCTTTGCCCCTCAACCATTCTCTGCACCTGCGGCCCCGGCAGAAGAATTTTCCTCCTACCAATACGACTGGACGCCCAGCAATGAGCCCGCCTACACCGGCCTCGTTCCCCACCCGGACAACGGCTCCAACAACTGGGCCATCACCGGCAAACGAAGCAATACCGGCAAGCCACTACTCGCCAGCGATCCGCACTTGTCACTGACCTTGCCCAGCATCTGGGCCGAAGTCCAGATACATTACCCCGGCGTCAATGCCCGTGGCGTCGGCCTCCCCGGAGCCCCAGGCCTCATGATCGGCTTCAACGACCACATCGCCTACGGCGAAACCAACGTCGGCCACGATGTCACCGACTGGTTTAAGATCGAATGGACGGACTCGACCCGCACAAAATACCGACTCGACGGAGAAATTGTTGCCGCAGACATCCTCATCGATACCATCATTGTGCGCGATGCTGAACCCATTATTATCCACACACCATGGACCGTCTTCGGCCCGGTGCCCTTCACCGAAGGTGCCTACGCCGACCACGCCATGCGGTATTTGGCGCACGATGCGCCAGGGCCTGAACTGCGATCACACACCCTTGTTGGCGCCTTCCTACGTCTCATGCAAGCAACCGGTTATGATGATTATACCGATGCATTGAAGGGCTACGTTGACCCCGCACAAAACTTCATTTTTGCCGACCGCTCGGGAGACATTGCCTTGCGGGCAAATGGGTTCTTCCCCATCCGAGCCCAGGGCACGGGGCGTTTCCCTCTGTCTGGTAATACCGAGGCCAACAACTGGCAGGGTTATATCCCCTTCGATCAACGACCAGAACACAAGAATCCAGAACGCGGCTTTGTCGCCTCCGCCAACCAGGAGACTACTGGCCCAGACTACGCCTATGACTTTCATGGCGGTTTTGGGGAATACCGTGGCCGATACATCAACCGGCACCTCAGCAAGGAAGGGAAGTTCACCCAGCGTAGTATGAAGGAGTTGCAGTTGAGCAGCCATTCATTGATGGCCGAGGAATTGACTCCGCTCCTTATTGCGCGGATTAACCGGAATGCGCTCACCGATGATGGAGCCCGGCTGCTCCGCCTCCTATCTGAGTGGGATTACCGCTGCGAGGGCGAAAGCCGCGCTGCAACGCTCTTTGCCCGCTGGCAAGAAAAACTTTACCAATTGACGTTCGATGAATTTCCTCGAGATTCCGGCTACATCCGCCCAGAAACCTGGCGCTGGAATGATTTGCTTACCAATCAGCCTAATCATCCCATTTTTGACATCGACTCCACCCGTTTCAAAGAAACGGCAGCTACACTAACACAGCGGGTCTTCGATGAGATCCTTGATGATTTAGAAGGAGAACTGCCTGAAACTTGGGCGGTGCATCGAGGAACGAAAGTGAAGCACCTCGGGGCCATTCCAGGTTTCGGATCAGGACTTATTTCCTCAGGTGGATCTAGGACTTCACCGCGCGCGCTCAGCGCGGGCCATGGCGCCAGTTGGCGGATGGTCGTTGAACTCGGCGATACCCCCCGTGCATGGGGAACCCTACCCGGCGGTGCCTCTGGTGCGCCCGCCAGCCTCGGCTATGATAATGGACTTGAAGAATGGGCCAATGGCCGGTACCACGAACTTACCCGATGGATGAGCGTGGAAGAGGCGGAAGGTGCTGCGGTGGGAAGCTGGGTTTTTGGAAATTAGAAATTAGACATTAGAATTTAGATGTGAGATACTCCAATATCTAAATTCTAACTTCTTTTATCTAAAAGAATAGGCCTATTCTTCTTCGCTAAGGTGTTCGAAAAACCAAAAAATCGTCTTCCCATAATTCCGTTTGTCCGTACATCTCGGATCCATACTGAAATCGTGGTGCGGGTTTGTCTCTAGAACGAACAGCCCGCCGGGAGCCAAAAGGCCTGCATTGAAGACCAGGTCTGGAATGTCGGGGATATTTTGAAGCGGGTAGGGTGGGCCGGCAAAAATGTAGGAATAAGGTTCTTGTACTGGTCGGTCGATGAACTTGAAAACGTCCATCCGGAAAATCTTGATGTACTCTTCTACATCAAGGGTTTTGACGGTCTGTTGTACGAATTCCACGGCAGGGCCGTGCTTGTCAACGTAGGTTACGTCGGTACAACCCCGGCTTATGAATTCGTAGTCGTGGCTTCCGGTGCCGCCGAAAAGGTCGAGAAATCGGGTCTTGTCAAAATCCAGCCAGTTATTGTATAGGATATTGAAGAGGCCTTCTTTAGCGTAGTCGGTGGTTGGGCGAGTGGGCCATTTGTCGGCAGGTGGCGAGAAACGGCGGCCTTTGAATTGTCCGGAGATGATACGCATGGGGTAGTATTGTAGACGGTAGATTGTAGCGGGTAGACGGTAGTCTGTAGAAACTTAGCTGTAAAGCAACGTCAATACTTCCATTGACCAAAGTATTTGCGGAATATTTTGCCAATGTTTCGGGCATCGTCGATACCGCGGTGGTGTGTGCCATCCAAAGAAAAGCCTTCTGCCTCGAGGGCAGTAGCCATACCCAGTGGGCGTTTGGTCGCTGCCAACTTATGGTGTTGGTGCTTCACACTGATGTGGTATTTTAGCCAGTCAGAACCCAGATTTGAAAGATTGGAATCTTCCTTTAGTTGCTTCCGGTCGTAGAAGCCCCAGGAACAGAGCAGGTAACTTTCTTTGCCTTCACCAACCCAGATTTTGAAGCTGGAAATAGCTTCTAAGAACAGGGGAGCACTGTCAACATCGCTTTGTTGGATGGACGTTAATTCGGTGCAGAATTCACTTAAGGTTGGGTGGCGGAGTGGTTTGACGAAGGTCTGGAATTCGTCAATGGCGGTTCCGTCGGCATCAATCTTGACCGCCCCTATTTCAATGGTTTCGTTTCCGCCGTGGTTCCTGTCTTTCCAGCAGGTTGCTTCAAGGTCGAATATGATATAATTCATGGGTGTGCGATTGTTATCGGAGGATAACGTTGCAGGGGGTAGGTAAAGTTGCTTGGGGGCGCGGACGCGGGTGCAAGGTGAAGAGTGGAGGGAGCAGTGTTTGGCTTCATTGTATCTTATCTTCGGCCTAAAAGCCAGGAAACAAAGCACCAAATAATTATCCCAAACAGAGTAGTTCAAAATAAATGTGCCCAGGCAAACCCGCCAATTCTGGCGGAGTAGACGGCGGAGCGCCGTACTGACAGAAGCGAATGTCTTCGACGTACCGGTAAAACTGGCGATACAATTCGCTGTGTTCCGTGATCTCTCCGCAGAGGTAGAGTGGAACACGGCTAGGTGCCCAGCCGCATTGCTGGTAGGCCAGTAAGAGATAGTAAAGGGCGTCCTGTGAATTCGTGTAAGGGAAGGTGTTAAAGAATTGCAGCACTCCATTGCGATGGGCAGCGACGAAGAGGTTGCCGCCGCGAATAGCGACGGAGACGGATTGGTGGCCAAGTCGACGAGACCTGGTTCCCCAGGCAGTGAGTAAGCCTCCTGCTAGGTGGTGGGTACGGCGGGAGGAGAGACGCCGCTCTGCGGCGTCCAAACGTACCCGCTCTGCAGCGAAGATCAAATGGCCTTCTAGGAAATGGAAACGCTCTGCCCTCACTTCGTCCTCCAGGCCAACCAGGGTAAGTTGTTCTAGGTAACTGCGGTCGTTGCCAGTAGTGTAGAGCTCGTCGGGGACGAGCGTAATGCGCTCGCCTTGCCAGCCGAGGATGCAACTGTTGAACCGAAGGGAGCGGAGTTTGTCGTCGGCCTGAATGATCCGGTTGATGGTCTCCGTCCAGTTTTCGGTCTCTGGCGCAGTGAGGTTTTTCGAATTATAGGCCAGCAACTGGTTTTTAATCCGATCCCGAATGATATACGCAAAACTGTCCATCCCCGTGAGGATGGACAGTTCATACTTATGCGCGCTTTCCGGTAGGAAGGCCGCAGCCGTTATGTCGTAGTTGTTTATTGCCAACTGCCGGTAAGGGTTGGTTTGTTGAGATCACCGAATTTCATCGGAGAATTTGGATCGTAGTTCTGGTCGTACTGCTTGAACCGGTCGTCAGAGAATTCCTTGCCCATGTAGACTTTCTTCCGAACGCCAACCTGAACAACAGGAACGCTGGTAGACTGGTAAGGAATGACTTTCGCGTCAATGTCGAAAGACTCACCGTTCTCTGCAAAGGGAACTTTGTCGAGATCTTTAAGGATGATTCCACGACGCTCTACTTCCTGGAGGGCAGGAATAAAAGTGGTGTCGTAAGTGATTTCACCAGTAAAGTTCGGATCGTCAGGATCACCTTCAACACGGATGTTGAGTAGCTGGCCTTCGGAAAGGACTTGCTTCAGGGTGTCGAAACGTGGTGCAAACTCACCGGTGATATCCCGGTAAAGTTCTTGTGCTTCCCGAATCATTTCCAGTTGCGAGGAAACGGCTCCATCACGTTCGGCACGAACCGCCGCGAAAGCGATGGGCTCCTCGATACTTTTATAAAGGAAGAAGGCCAGCACGAAAGCCAGAAGGAGAAAGAGTAGACTGAATATTGTGCGCATCTGTAGCTTTTATTTCCGCAAGTATAAAACATTTATTGCATCCATTAGATGCCTCGGGGCAGGTTATTGGCGTAAGGACGGATAATTTCGTTTGTTTGCGGTAATCAAACGACGATTTCACCATGTTTTGGTTATGACGAAGGTGTTTTTTGCCTTTATCATAGCTCCGTAACCCTTTTGCCTTTCGGGTGTTTCCACCAAGGTACTAATCAAATAACGAATGTCAGTAATTCTTGCCATTGAATCTAGTTGTGATGATACTTCTGCTGCTGTTGTAGTAGACGGAAAAGTGTTGAGTAACGTCACGGCCGGACAGGCGATACATGAAGAATATGGCGGCGTTGTACCCGAGCATGCGAGCCGGGCGCACCAGCGTAACATCGTCCCGACGGTAGCCGTCGCCCTTTCCCGAGCGGGAAAGACGGCGGAAGAAGTTGAAGCAGTAGCCTTCACCCGGGGCCCGGGACTGATCGGTTCCCTGATGGTGGGTGTGAGCTTTGCCAAAGCTTTTGCTTTGGCCCGCAACTTGCCGATGATTGAAGTCGACCATATGCAAGCCCATGTATTGGCCCACTTCGCCGAAGACCCTAAGCCAACGTTTCCGTTTTTATGCCTGACGGTTTCTGGAGGCCACACCCAATTGGTGGTGGTCCGGTCGGCGCTGGACCAGGAAATCATTGGGCGGACGATTGATGATGCGGCGGGAGAGGCATTTGATAAGTCCGGTAAAATGTTGGGACTGCCTTACCCGGCGGGGCCAGTGATCGATAAGCTGGCGAGCAAAGGACAGCCGACGGTTGAATTTGCCAAGCCAGACCCAGGAGAACTGAACTTTAGCTTCAGTGGCTTGAAAACCAGCATCCTCTATACCCTGCAAAAGCGGATTAAGACGGAACCCGATTTTGTGAAGGAAAATTTGGAGGATATCTGTGCGTCCATCCAGTATACCATTGTTTATGTCTTGCTGCGCAAGATCAAGATGGCCGTAGAACAGACGGGTTTGACTAGGATTGCCCTAGCCGGAGGAGTATCGGCCAACAGCGGCCTACGGCAAGGCCTGGAGGCCTTGTGCGCCGAAAACGACTGGACTGCCTTTGTGCCCCGCATCGAGTACTGTACCGATAATGCGGCAATGATTGGTGTGACGGCCACGTTTAAGTTGGAGGCGGGAGAGTTCGTCGGTCAAGACGTCGCGCCAGTGGCGCGGTTCTGAAAATACATGCTTCTTAACCCTCTTTTGCACCTGCGTCCGCGCCCAAGGCAGTCAAATAGTCTGAAAATCAAGCAGTCAAACAGTCCACCACTACGATACGTTGGTTGTTTACGGTTTGGTCTTCTAGGTCCTCCGACGATGGATACCCGCCATTCATCGAATTTCCGGTATCACTCCCTGTACTGCTCCTAACTTAGTGAGGACTACCAACGTTATAAGCCTATGCGTAAGAAAATAACTGACTTCGCGACGAAGAAAATTAAAGATTCCATCATGAATCCCAACGGAAGCCACGACAAAAACCGCCACGCAGAAACGATTATTCGTAACCATGTTCTGTGGGCGATGACGGCTGGCGCAATAGCCCCACCATGGGTCGATATCTTTGCGGTATCTGCCGCCCAGCTGGATATGATCCGCCAGATGAGCCGGGTCTACAACATCGATTTCGCCGAAACTCAGGGCAAAGCCATCGTCTTTACCCTGACTTCGAGCACGGCCGCCCGAGCCGGTGCCACCGGACTGATCAAACTCGTCCCAATTGCTGGAACCATCATCGGCGGCGGCATCTCCGCCGTTGTGAACGGTGCCAGCACCTACGCCCTAGGAGAAGTATTCAAGCAACACTTCGCTCACGGCGGTACTTTCTTGGACTTCGACACCGAACGACTACGTAAACTCTACAACGAGAAATTCGAGAAGGGCAAAAAAGTCGCTAAAGAGTGGAAGGACGAAGCACTGTTTAAGAAAAAAGTGGATAAAGAAGCCGCCGACAAGATCGCTCCAATCCCCGCTGAGGTAGAGAAGATTGTTAAGGAGGAGCCTAAGGCCAAGGATGAAACCAAAGCACAGGCCAAGTCTAGGGCAAAAAAAGCGGCAGAGGTTCCTGAAATGGAAGCAGCCGCATCAAGTGCTCCAGTCATTGACGACGACGCCATCCGTAAAATCAAAGAACTGGCTGAAATGAAGGCGCAGAACATCATCACGGAGGAAGAATTCGAGAAGATGAAGAAGAAGATTATTGGATAGGGAGCGTTAAACCGCTTAATTGCACTACATCTGCGGACCACCATCCGCCGCCCGGGCGAATCATATAGATGATTCGCCCGTTTTTAATTTGCAATATGTCATCTGATAACAACGCAACCACCCTAATCCGGGCCGGGCAATTTGCCCAGGCTGCACGACAAGGGGGGATTATTTTAATAGCCCTGTCGCTACCAAGACTCGGCATTGGGCGGGATGTCATTGGTGTTTGGGAAAACCTATTGTACCTCGGCTATATATTGGGATTTGGCTGGATGACGGGCTTGTTACAAGCCTTTCTGGTCCGGATTCGACTAACGCGGCCTCAGGCTGCGGACCGCTTCTCCCGCATCGCCATCTTAAGCGTTGGGGTATTCTCTCTTTTATTGCTAACCATTGCCGCTGGCCTACACGAGCCCTTGTTCCGGCTACTCCGGCTAGGAGACGCACCACCCGGCTGGGGGTACTTTTTTCTGTTTTTGCTGACCCAGTGGCCAGGCTTGTTCTTCGAACAAATACTAACCATCCGTGGAAAAGCATGGCCGCTGGCCATTTTCGGAGGACTGAGCTCGCTGGGCCTTGTGTTGGCGCTATTAATGCCCTTGTTTTATGGTCTGACTTTGCCGCACGCCTTGTTTATCCTAGCCTGTTTTGCGGGGGTGAAAGGCGTGGTTATTCTCGGCTGGCTGTTGTACGATCACTTGAATGATCAAACGATCAAGACGGTTTCGAAGCAGGAAAAAGAACAGCTGAGTCCCTGGTTGAAAGCGGCCTGGCCGTTGATGATCTATGCTACCGTCAGTGCATTGGTAACGGCTTTTGATCCCTGGTTTGTCAATTACTGGTACGACGGAGACGAGGATGTTTTTGCAGTTTTTCGATACGGTGCCCGGGAGTTGCCGCTTTTGGCGGCCTTCACCAACGGCGCGATGGTGGTTGTCCTGCCCCGGCTGACGGAAGCGCCTTCTGCCGGTCTGGACTTGCTTAAGGAAAGTTCCCGCCGGCTAATGCACTGGATCTTTGGCGGGGCCATTTTATTAATGGTCACTGCGCCTTGGTGGTGGACATTGGTTTTTACCGAGATGTTCGCAGAGAGTCGGCCACTATTCCAAGCCTACCTGTTCGTTGTTGCTAGCCGCCTTCTGTTTCCTGTGCCAGTATTGACGGCAATGGGCCATACCCGGATGCTGATGGTCTTTGGTTTGCTGGAATTGGTGTTGAATGTGCTGATCAGCATTTTGCTCGTACCACATTTTGGGCTGATGGGGATCATCTGGGCTACCGTCTTGGCTTACCTGATTGACAAGGTTTGCCTGATGTACTACCTGCGATACCGGACGGGGATTCCGCCAAAGCGGTACACTGATTTTAGGTGGTACGGTGGGTATTTGGCGGTGATGTTGGTGGCTTATTTATTGATGAGTCGCTGAAGGCAGTAGCTGAGCACACCTGAGGGGAGCCGAATGTGTGCAAGGAAGGTTGAGTCATAGGGTGTTTTGGCGAGGACACTCCAGTGCCCGTTCGCAACAATGTGGCTGTTAAAATCAGGATGCCCAGCCAACTGAATGACTGCTCGACGTTCCTAAAACAAAAAACGCAGGTTTTATTGATTAGACTGATTCACACGGCTAGCTGTGTAAATCTGCCTAATCAATAAAACCTGCGTTCTATGTCTGGTAGGACGGGGTCACTCAGTGACTATCCTAGACAAAAGCGTTAATCCCAGTAACATCCATACCCGTAATCAACAGGTGAATATCATGGGTGCCTTCGTAAGTAACCACCGATTCAAGGTTCGCCATGTGGCGCATGATCGGGTATTCGCTGGTAATGCCCATGCCGCCGTGAATCTGGCGCGCTTCGCGCGCGATCTCCAGGGCCATGTTAACGTTGTTTCGCTTACCCATACTTATTTGAGCTGGGGTCGCTTCGCCGCGGTTGGCCAAAGAGCCAAGTCGCCAAGCGAAGAGCTGTGCTTTGCAGATTTCGGTAATCATCTCCGCCAGCTTCTTCTGCGTCAGCTGGAAGCCACCGATGGGCTTACCAAACTGCTCACGTTGGAGGCTGTAGCGGAGGGCGGAGTCATAGCAGTCAAGTGCGGCACCGATGGCGCCCCATGCAATACCGTACCGGGCTTTGCTCAGGCAGCTGAGCGGGCCGCGGAGGCTCTTGATGTCTGGGAAAACATTTTCCTTCGGAACTTTCACGTCTTCGAAGACGAGTTCTCCTGTAACGGAAGCACGGAGGCTCCACTTGCCGTGGATCTCCGGTGCACTGAAGCCTTCCCAGCTAGATTCAACGACCATGCCGCGAATCTGGCCTTCTTCGTCTTTAGCCCAGACAACGGCCACGTCAGCCACCGGGCTGTTCGTGATCCACATCTTAGCACCGTTGAGGAGGTAGTGGTCGCCTTTGTCGACGATGTTCGTCCGCATAGAACTTGGGTCAGAACCGGAATCCGGCTCCGTCAAACCAAAGCAGCCGATGTATTCCCCAGCACCAAGCTTGGGTAGGTACTTCATCTTCTGCTCTTCGGTAGCGTACTTGTAAATTGGGTACATCACCAGGCTACCCTGAACGGAAGCCATGGAGCGTAGACCGCTGTCGCAGCGCTCCAGCTCCTGCATGATGATGCCGTAGGCGATCTCATCCATGCCGCCACCACCGTACTTAACGGGGAGGCTCGGGCCGAAGGCACCGATGTTAGCCAAGCCTTTAAACAGGTGGGTAGGGCAAACGCCGCGCATGGCGGCATCGTCGATGATGGGACTAACCTCTGCTTTGACCCAGTCACGGACGGCGTCGCGCGCCATCTTGTGTTCGTCGGTCAGCAAATCGTCAACACCCATGTAATCGTGGTGCTGGTACTGATCAGTCTTGGAGGACTGGTGGAAGTCCTCCTTAGTGGTGAAATTATTCGTGGCGGTGATGGAAGGCATGATGATCTTAATTTGGTGGCACTAAGGTACGATAAAGCGCTGTTTTGCCCGCCGATCCGTACCGGTTAGGAGCAAGTAATAACTTCCCGGTGACAAAGCAGCGGTGGAGATACGGAAACGAGTTGGGGCGTCCGGGGTGAACACCCTTACCGTACGTCCGGCAGCGTCGATGATGCGGCCGGTTTGTACTGGCCATTCGGTGGTCACCGTGAGTTGACCATCGGTAGGATTAGGGAATACCTCGGCGCGAGCGTTAAAATGGCCGTCGACAGCATTAGTGATGCAGTCGGGCGGGAAGTTATTGTTGTTGAATTCAAAAATTCCTTCGTCGGCCCACCAGGTTTGCCATACGCCTTCAACGTTGTCGTTGTTGCTGTTGAGGTTGTGGACAGCCGATCCGTCGGCGCTGCCTTTTACGCGGTGAGCGACCATAAATGGCCCGCCGGCTGATCCCCAGGTAAGCGGCTGCCCGGGCGCGAATTGGGAGGGATCGTTGAATACGTCGTTATAGCAAACCGGACGGACGAAATAGGCGTAGTCTTCATCATCGGGGTCGCCGAAAACACGGGCGGTACCGTCCGTTTCGATGCAGACGGCAGTGTACTCATCGCAGGCGATGGCCCGCAATGTCCGGCCAGCGGCGGCGGATCCCCGGGCGAGAAACGTTAGGAGGCGGCCCCGGCGGTTACGATCGTCGAAGTGGGTATCCGTAATAAAGTTGGCCAGCTGTGGGACTGCCATAAAGCGGGCCGAATCAATGGTTATGCGGGGGTTGAAGGGGTCGGCGAGGGCTTGTTCGGAGCTAATCGTCCCGTTGGTGGCGGAGAAGTAATGCCCTGCGAGGATGGCCATGCCAGCGCTGGTGCCGCCGATGACGATGTTGCGCTCCGTCAGGGCGACGCGGATTAGGCTGTCAACGGGAGTTCCTCGCCAGTAGGCGACGTAATTGGCTTGGTTGCCGCCGGCAAACCAAATGGCTTCGGCCCCCATTATTGCTTCCGCAACCTCCTCTGCACCTGCGGCCGCGGCCTCGTCGAAAACGATCGTCTCTACGGAATTTACGCTGACACCGAGTTCGCTGTAGAGGTAGTCGTTGTAACCATCACTTCCGCTAGTCCGCAGTACGAGTACATCGCCGCCTCTGGCCCGTGTAAGAAACCACCGCATGGCGTTGTCGTCTTCCGTCGCTCCTCCCATCAGGCATACGCCGCCAGAGGGGGCAACGACAAGGTCTTCAGCGTTACCAGTGAAGTAGCTGGTGAACCCTTCTTGGCCGCGGACGCAGGTGCAAAGAAGGATTAAGAAGAGCAGGGGAATCACCCGGATTCTCCAGTAGGTTTTTGATTTTATCAGATATGGCACAGGCTGTTGATTTTAGGTTAATCAGCCTAAATTTACGGCGAAACGAACGATTTTACTTCTGACATGCGGTATACCCCTAAGGCAATCGCAAGGTCGCTCGTCGGCAGACGAGCGAAGGCTTCTACTTTCGGCCTTGAGGTTGCTATGGCTGGCCCCTCGCTAAGAAGTTTACGTGAAGCGGGCTGCCCCGCCTGTAACGTGCGGTAGCCTCCTGCCTTAATACTATCGCCTCTCTACTTTTACTGCCGCCTCACTACTACATTACTACTGTTTAATCCCCCTTCTGGTCCAGTAGCAAACTTGCCAATTCCGGATTAATAATCGTAATCGTCCCCGTCGCTTCGTCAATTTCTATTTGGTTGGCGCGGAAGTGGTCCTTGGTGCAAGTAATGCTCATGCCGCCGAAGCCGGCCTTGAGGTAGAATTGCTTGCGCAGCGAACGTTTGTCTACCCGGAATCCTTCGTCGATGGCGCCGTCTCCCTCGCCTTCGGTGAGCATATCCTGTAGCGGTTTTTCGTTGCCGTAGAAGAACTCATCGAATTCTTTGGCGCGGATGGTTTGCTGTGGCTGCTTGGTCGCATACTTTACCAGGGCCTTCTCGAAGTCGCCTTCGTTCATGGCAAATCCGGTGTCACGGTCTTTAGGAACGGGGAGTTCTTCGACCAGCTCTAGGAAGGTTTGCGTGAGTTCTGCGCTGGTTTCTGCGCGGTCCAAGCCAACCCATTCAGTGAAATACTGGCTGATGCTGCTCTGTGTCCGGGCGTGGCGGATCATTTGAACATTGCGGCCGTTGCCCGCCAGAAGGCGGACGGCCATGGCCATGTGGTCAACATCGAGGTATTGGGTAATGGAGAGTTGGAGGGCCTCACCGCTTTCGTCGGTTACGAAAATCATGCCCGGAGTTTCCCGAATCAGGAAAATACCCAGCATCCGCTGTTCTTCCATGGTGTAATCAGCATACAGAAGGTAGCCGCCCTTGGCGCCGATGACGCCGTTTAGGCTTTGCTGTAGAACCTTCATCGTGTCATTGCTGAATTCAATGAAATGAGACCGGTCCCGGCCTTCCATCAGCCAGGTTTCATAGTAGGCAGGGAAGAGGCTTTCGTCCGGCTCTGAGAGGAACCCTTGGAGAAGATCGTTCTTACGCTCAAAAATCTGGTCTAGCCGGCCGATGAGTTCGATGGACTGCTCGGTAATGGGCAGCGGGTCTTTGCTCAGCAGGAGTTCTGTCTCTGCAGATTCAGGCTGTTTCTTGAGCTCGTGGACGATGAGGTTGTGAACGATCAGTTGATCCATGGTGAGGGGGTTAGTCGTCGGTAGATTGTAGTTGGTAGTTCGGTAGATTGAAGGCGGCAGTTGGGTAGTCGGGTAATTGGTAGTGTGGCAACCTTTAGAGCAGCCTACCGACTACAATTTACCATACTACCGACTACTCTACTACCGTTTACTGACTACCATACTCTCGACTACTAAACGGTAGGGCGAAGGTAGGAACTTAGGCCGGATTTTGCTGGCAGATCAGCTTTGTGATTTTCAGTTAAAGTCCTCCTTTCATCCAAAGTCATTCCTTTGTCATCAATCTATTTCAGCCTCTACACGTTACTTACCCGGTTCTAACCGTCCTAATCGTACCATGTCACTAGCTTTCCTACCACTTTTTTGTCCTAATGCCGTCGCCTGCGAGGCTTCCCTCTTATCAGTTAAGGGGAATCCGGACTGGAATGTCCGTAGGTATGGGACAGAAGAAGAGCTTAAAACGGGATGGCCGGAAGTGAAACGGGCGGATGATTTCTGGCTAAAGCCAGAAGTATTGGCCTTCCAAATCAATAATCCGCAGGGACTTACCACGGAAGTACTGGTACTGGAAAATAGCAAGGATCACCGCCGGGTGATGCTGACAGCGCAGACCTTTTACTTCAGCGCTGGCGGCCAGGTAAGCGATGATGCCAAGGGCGAAACCTCCAATTATGACTTCCGCCGAAGGTTACTCTCTCCATTTTCATTCAAAATCTTGTGCCTGGGGCAGTTCCTTGTGTCTGGTGATTTTGCCAGCGAAGGCCTGAAACAACTTTCGCCAACGGAGGCTGCCACTATTCTGCCGGCACTTGCCAATACATTGATGGCCTGCAGCGCCTCCTATGTCGGGGTGCTGATCAAAGATCTATACGGTACCACGGATCCTTCTACTAAGGCGCTTGAAAACGAAGGGTTTTACCAACTGCCAGTGGATCCGGTGATGCAGATGAAAATTCCTGAGCATTGGCTATCGATGGAGGATTACCTCGCTGATTTGAAAAGCAAATACCGGGTTCGCCACCGCCGAGCACGTGGCAAATTGGAAGGGATTACCCGTCGGGAACTCTCTGCCAGAGAGGTTGCGACCAACCGCGATCGGATTTACCAACTCTATAAGGGGACCAGCTCCGGTGCGGACTTCAACGCAGCAGCCCTCACCCCAGAATACTTCCCATGGCTAGCGGCTTTCGGACAGACGAAAAAGCGCCTTTCCTCCGTTACCACGATCAGCGAAGAACTGCTGCTGGCTGAGTTTGAGCTAACGGACGGCCCCGCTCGCTTACACGGATACTTTAATCCGGCGGGTGAGCTCATTGGTTTTACCTCCATAATCGCCAACGGAACAGTCTTGCATGCTCACTTCTTGGGAATGGAAGATGCGTACAAACGCAGTCATCACCTCTACCATAACATACTTTTTGACCTGCTGGAAGAGGCCATCGATGGTGGGTTTGAAACCCTTGATTATGCACGTACTGCGCCGGAGATAAAAACCTCGGTTGGTGCTACAGCCCGCAAGTATGCTGTTATGGCCAAGGCCCGGCCCTGGTTGATCAATAAATTGATCCCCGTCTTTACACCCGCAGTGTACAAGGCCATTGTGTGGACCGCTCGGAACCCTTTTCGATAATTTGACTGTTCGCAGTTCTTAGTTTTTCTCACTACTGTCATATTCCTACAGAACCAAGTTCTCTGGTCAACCCATTTACGGTTCGTAAGGTTCTTTGGTTATACAGACGATAGGAAGAAGAATTATCTGTTTCTGAGTGAAAAGCTTCTTTTTGTGGCAATAAATGGTTAGTTTGCCACGTACGTTTGATGAGCTATAGAGTTGACATTTATCTATCAAAACCCAAGAGCAATGAGTACCAGAAGAAATATTAAATACCGTTATTTAAAGACCAAGATCGCACTGGGAGAAACCGTCCAGGCAATATTGGACATCAATAAAAAGCGGCGCTTTTTTAAACAGGACCAAAACCGTAAGGAAGCGCTGAACGAAGAATTAAAGGTGCTCAACGCAGTTGCCGAAAACCAGGCCCACAGTCTCCGTACTTACGAGTACCGAATGGAGAATGATGAACGGGCATAAAATACTCTAGCGAATTTTCGCTAATTCCTTGATGAAGGTTATACAGGAGACTATATTTGTGACTCCGAAGGGGGGGCAATGTCCTACAGGGCATTGCTCCTTTAACCTTTATTGTACCTGCGTCCGCGCCAAAAAGTAGCCGGACGTTGAATAAATCGATTAATTCAGGCTTATGAAATTGCTTGTCTGCGTCAGCAAGACGCCGGAAACGACCACTAAAATTCAGCTTACGGGCGACAAGTCGAACCTCGACTACAGTGGTGTTAACTACATCATGAATCCCTACGATGAATGGTATGCCTTGGTACGTGCCCTTGAGCTCAAAGAAGCTGCAGGTGGTACTGTTACCATCCTTAATGTTGGTCCTGCCGACAACGACTCCGTGATCCGTAAAGGACTTGCCATCGGTGCCGACGACGCCATCCGGGTTAATTCTACCGAAGGCGGAAGCCTCTACATTGCCAAGCAAATTGCTGCCCAGGCGAAAGAAGGTGCGTACGACATCGTATTCTTCGGCAAAGAAACCATCGACTACAATGGCTCCGAAGTTGGCGCCATGGTTGCGGAACTGCTCGACGTTGCCTACATCGGTGAAGCCAGCAAAATGGAAGTCAGCGGAACTACCGCAACCGTCACCCGAGACATCGAGGGTGGGGTAGAAGTAGTTGAAGTCAGTACTCCTTTTGCCGTCAGTGCCGCTAAAGGCATGGCGAAGCAGCGAATCCCTAATATGCGTGGCATTATGATGGCTAAGCGTAAGCCATTAACGGTTGTTGACGCAGTGGATGCTCCGGCAACTACGAGTGTTAGCAGCTACGAATTGCCTCCGGCAAAGACTGCCGTACAGCTGGTTGATCCCGAGAATATGGATGAACTGGTGCGTCTTCTTCACGAAGAAGCGAAGGTTATTTAAAAAGGCCTAAAGCTTTTTTAATAGACGCGCTGCGCGCTTGTAGACAGACGCTGCGCTCCTTTTCTAGACGCTCAACGGTTTCGCCGTTTTGCTTTTAGACGCGCTGCGCGCTTTTAGGCGGCCTTTGGCCTCGTAGACAGCTGCTGCGCTCCCTTTTAGGCATTAAGCCAACGTTCTAGATAATAGATTTTGAATGTTAGGATTCAGGTTTGAAACTACTGAAATCTAATGTCTAAGTTCTAATATCTGAATCCTAACTTCTAAAATCTACCAACATGGTACTCGTATTTGCAGAAGCAACTAACGGAAAGTTCAAAAAAACTGCTCGTGAGGCAGTAAGCTACGGCGCCAAGACGGCAGCTGTTTTTGGCACGGAGTGTCACGTCCTGACTTTGGGTGAGGTTGAAGATGCTGGCGACCTTGGTCGTTTCGGCGCAACAAAGGTTTACAACATCAATGCCGGTGAACTGGCAACTTTTGACAGCAGTGTTTACACGGCTGCGATTGCCGGTGCCGCCCAGCAGGTTGGTGCTAAAGTGATCGTGCTGATGCACAACAGTACGGGGAAGAACATCGTCGGTCGCCTCGCGGCACGCCTCGACGCCGGTTCTGCTCCGGGTGTTAACAGTGTACCGACTACTGCTGGTGGTTTCACCGTTCGCAAAGCGGTTTTCTCCGGAAAAGCATTTGCCGACGTTCAGATCCTGACCGACTATAAAGTGGTCAGCGTTTCTGGTAACTCCATTCCGGTAGAGGAATCTGGCAGCGCCGTTGGCGTTGACAGCCTTACCGTTGACTTACCTGCTCCTAAGGTTAAGGTGTTAGAAACTAAGCGTGCCGAAGGCATTACGCCACTCCCTGAAGCGGAGTTGGTTGTATCCGGCGGCCGTGGCCTTAAGGGCCCTGAAAACTGGGGGGTCATCACCGACCTCGCCGACGTTCTTGGTGCAACAACGGCCTGTAGCCGACCGGTTGCCGATGTAGACTGGCGCCCTCACCACGAGCACGTGGGACAGACTGGCGTTGCCATTCGTCCTAATCTTTACATTGCCGCTGGTATTAGTGGTGCCATCCAGCACCTTGCTGGTGTGAACAGCTCGAAGACCATCGTTGTCGTCAACAAAGACCCAGAGGCCCCTTTCTTCAAGGCTGCTGATTACGGTGTTGTTGGAGATCTCTTCGATGTTCTTCCGCGACTTACAGAAGCGATTAGGAAGCATAAGGAAGCTTAAGGAAGCTTAACTACTGGCCAGCCCACTAGTCGCTGAAAAGCAATGAAAACGCCCGATTGGAATTGTTCCGATCGGGCGTTTTGTATTTTAAAAGAAATGTAGACTTTACCTAACCACAATCTTACGTGCTGTATATCCCTTGATGTACAGGACATATACGCCCGGTGCAATTCCAGTCACATCAATTGTTGACACTTCGCTTCCAAGCGTGAAAGTGCTTAGTGTACGACCGGTAAGGTCAGTGAGTGAAGCCATTGACCCTTCCATATTATCCGGAGTGGAGATGTGTAATAGCCCACTTGTAGGAAGTGGCCAAGCTTTGATCTCGTCTTGCTGACCGGCAACGGTGATGATTGACGAATACTCGAAGTTGCCATCTATGTCAACTTGTTTTAGGCGGTACTGGAGGTCGCCGATTGGCGTACTAGTATCGAGGTAATTGTAGGCAGCTCCGCTGGTTTGGTTGGTTGCGGCGACGGTTGTTCTGGTCATCCATTGCTGGCCGCCGTTTTGGCTGCATTCGAGTTCGAAGGTAGCGGCTTGGTCTTCGCTGGCGGTGGCCCAATTGAGTCTGGACGAGGCGAAAAACGTAGGAAACACCGTAGTGTTGGCGAGGCTTTTCAACGAAGTTCAGGCTCAAAAGATGCCGAGCAGGATGGTGCGATTAATTTTGTCCGAGTACTTAGGTACACGAAGATACGCGCTATTCAACGAGGGAATCACAGGCTTCTTTTAACCACGTTGGCGATTTTTTTTTAGAGTTTAACGCTGCTTTGTCGGCGCGGCCGCGGGTGCAACTACTGGATGATTTGGCTGGCCGGAGCCAAAACCCAGGTATGGTCCTACGCCGTCTATGCCGCAACAAGCCTGTTGCCCGTGGAACTGCGGTCATTTGAGGCGACGGTTAACGATAAAGGATTGGTCTCCCTTGGTTGGGAGACGAGTCTGGAAGAAAACGTCCGCCAATTCGTACCTGAATTTAGCGTTGATGGACAGGCGTTTACTTCTTTACCAGCCATCGTTGCCCGAAATTTCCCATCCTCTTATACTGATACGCACGACCTGGCCTGGGCCACCGTCTACCGCTACTACCGCCTCCGGATGGTTGATAACGATGGTAGTGAAAGTCTTAGCCCTTTGCGTAACCTTCGCTATGCAACAGCTGGAAGGTCAGTCCTAACCCCGCCAGCAATACTGTAACAATTAGTGGTCTTGGCCTATCAGACGATTGGAAACTGGTTAATGCTACTGGTAGGAGGGTGAAAGTTGGCAATTCCAGCACTGAAATAGGACTTCGGTTGGATATAAGTAGTCTACCAGGAGGCGTTTATTGGCTTCAAATGGGAGGCGTAGCCTAGAAAAATGTGGTGATTGACTGATGATCAATCCGATTTGGGAAGAAAAAACCTCTAGAAATACACAAACCCTTTCTAGATTTAGAGAAAAGGCGTACCTTTGCGGACCAATTCAGACCCTGAATTTTAAATAAAATATAAAATGGCTCAGCACCAATCATCAAAGAAGCGTATTCGTCAAGACGCAAAGAAGCGCCTTCACAACCGCTACTACAAGAAATCTACCCGTACGGCAATCGCCACACTACGCGGTCTTGAAGACAAGAAAGAGGCAGAAGATCAGCTTCCAAAGTTGTTCAGCATGATCGATTCTCTTGCTAAGCGTAACCTCTTCCACAACAACAAAGCAGCCAACCTCAAGTCTGGTCTTGCTAAGTTCGTACAGACCCTAGGGTAGTATTTTTTTTTAGGGTTATGAAGAAAAGCCTTCTCTCGCAATGCGAGGGAAGGCTTTTTTAGTGGGGTGGGGTGGTATGTTGACGTACGGCTCGTTAACTATTTAGCAAATAATTCGCGTTAGTTATTACTAACCTGGTGCTTTTTAAGTGCTTTCCGCTAAAGACTTACCGCTATCTTTAGAATATTTTCCACAATAATCTCTCCGTGATCTCGCGTATTCTCGATAAAGAGTTTATTCGTTTGCAGGCCAGCACAGGCAACACCCGCCATGTAGACATTGGGTAGCTGGGTCTCTAAAGTGTCCGGGTTGAAGATGGGTTTGCACGCTTCATCGTCGCCAATGGTGATACCCAAGGCTTCGAAAAGAGGGTAGTTGGGTTGGTAACCGGTGAGGGCCAGGACAAAATCGTTGGGAATGGTGATTGGCCCTTCCGGAGTTAGCAGGTCGACTTCTAATTCGCGGATGGCGATGATGGTCGTCTTAAAGTGTGCCTTAATGCTGCCCTCTTTAATTCGGTTGTCAATATCCGGCTTCACCCAATATTTTACCCGTGGGCTAATCTCTTCGCCACGAACGGCCATGACAACGTTAGCGCCTTTGCGGTAACATTCCAGTGCCGCATCGCAGGCGCTGTTGGCCGCGCCAACTACCAGGACATTCTGTTGGATGTAAGCGTAGGGATCATTGTAGTAATGCTTGACCTTCGGGAGCTCTTCTCCCGGAACACCAAGATGTACCGGTGTGTCGTAAAAACCAGTGGCTACACAAACAGCGCCGGTTTGGTAACTGCCTTTGCTGGTTGTAATACAATAGCCACCGCCAGTGATTTTAACCATGTTCTGGACTTCTTCATAGAGGTTTATATTCAGCTCCTGGCTCTGAATAAGGCGGCGGTAATATTCCAATGCCTCCGAACGGGTGGGCTTGTCTCCGTGACTAATAAAAGGAATGTTATGGATCTCCAGCTTCAGAGAAGTACTGAAAAAGGTCATGTTAACCGGGAAATTGAAGAGACTATTAACCACCATTCCCTTCTCAAGGATGAGGTATTTAAGGCCTGCTTTCTTTGCGCTAATGGCAGCATTGATCCCCGAAGGACCGCCGCCGATGATGATGAGATCGTAGGCCGGGTTGGACATAATTGAATCGATTTATAAAAAGACGTATGAATCCTGACTTTGTTTCCTTCTCAGCTCTAATCGGACTTTGTACTTTTGCTGTATGACAATGCCCCAATCCCCACTTCTTGAAAATCTATTGCAAGCTTTTCTGACCGATCTACGGTCTACTTTCTCTGACAAGGAGCCTCGCGGGCTCTATGCTCCGATTGATTATATCCTTGACCTTGGTGGCAAGCGGGTGCGCCCGTTGGTGGCTTTGCTGGCCGGCCGGATGTTTGGGGATAAAGAGAGTGAAAATTCCATGCCCGTTGCACTAGCCGTGGAGGTGTTCCACAATTTTACCTTGCTGCACGACGACATCATGGACGACAGCCCGATCCGCCGGGGCAAAGCGACAGTCCATGAAAAATGGGATGTAAATACCGGTATTCTTAGTGGTGACCTCATG
This sequence comes from Neolewinella sp., assembly GCA_047637095.1. Classification (GTDB taxonomy): domain Bacteria; phylum Bacteroidota; class Bacteroidia; order Chitinophagales; family Saprospiraceae; genus Neolewinella. Next base: position 21,940 of record JBLIGS010000002.1, read on the forward strand.
TTGATTCAGGCGTATGAGCATTTGTGTTCCTGCCCAAATACACTGGCGTTGCCGGCAATGATGCGAACCTTTAATCGCGTGGCGACCGGCGTCTGCGAAGGCCAGCAGTACGACGTTGACTTTGAACAGCGGGACGATGTTATGATTAGTGAATACCTCAAGATGATTGAGCTCAAGACGGCAGTGTTGTTGGGAGGAGCTATGGAATTGGGGGCGCTGAGCGCAGGTGCAAAGAAGGTTGATGCGGACCATTTGTACGCCTTCGGCCGCCTAACCGGCTTGGCATTCCAACTGCAGGATGATCTCCTAGACACTTTCGGTGAGAGCAGTGTTACCGGCAAACGGACAGGTAATGACATCATCCGTAACAAAAAGACTTTCCTATTCTTGAAAGCAGCTGAAGTCCTTGGCTCCGAAGGACGAGAAGAATTAAACCGCTGGTTTTCCAGCAACCCTGCTGATCCGATAGAAAAAGTCGCTCGGGTAACTGCCATGATGGAGCAGGCCGGTATTCCAGAAGCCGTCGCTAAACTCCGGGATGAGTTCCAGGAGGAGGCTTATGCTCATCTTGATGCAGTAGACGGTGATCCGGAGGTGAAGGCGGTATTGAAAGGGTTGGCGGAAGCGCTGTTGCAGCGGGTTAAGTAAATTAGATGCCTTAGAAATACAGTTTGCCATCCAACCACTGCTCCTCAATCTTAGTGCCTTCCTGCGCTAGGTAGAATTTCATGGCACCTTTATTGGTGTCAACCACCTGCCATTTCATCAGCTTACAGCCTTTGGCCTTACCCGTTTCAATCAGTGCATCCCAGAGTTTCTGACCGATGCCCTTCCTGCGGTAGGCGGAGTCGAGGACGAAGTCTTCGAGGTAAACCATTCGTCCTTTCCAGGTAGAATAGACGTAGTAGTAGAGCGCTTGCCCCACGACCTTGCCGTCGATTTCTGCAACGATGGCTTCGTAGAACCCTTCTTTGAAGTCGGTTTCGTACTCCTCGATGGTGGCGGTAAACATATGGCGTTCGCCGACGTAGTCGGCGAGTTCTGCAACGAGGCGGTGCAGGTTAGGAACGTCGGAGAGGGTAGCTGGGCGGATGGTCATGATGATTTTTTAATACTAGTCTAACGCAAGACTTGCTGTTTGAATAAGCAGTGGATAGTAAGTAGTCCCGTCTAACATCTCACGCAAGGCTGCTTATTTATAGGCCTGCCTTCGTTACTGTAATGATCAGGTCGTCATGAGTTTTGAGCCGAGCCTCACACCAATCTACTTTACAATGAGTCGGCGTACAACAGAAGTTCCGCCTGGTTGTCCGATGCGTAGGATGGCGGGCCCTTTGGGTACGCTTCTTGGCAAGGTGATGGAGCCATCGGCGCGGGTGGCACCGTTGAGGATTTGCCGGCCGGAAAAGTCGTACAGGATGAAAGGGTTTGGCCCGCTGGTAAGTCCCTGTACAGTGATTGTTGATCCTGCAGCGACAGGGTTCGGAGCAACGTTGACTTCAGGAGCATTAGTTACTACACCAAGGCTGGTTGGTGTAACATTGGCGTAAGTTTTAAAGAACTCAATGGTCCGTTCAACGGCAGGGAACACACAGTCCCTATGAGTTAAAGCTCCTCCTGCTTCGAGTAGAACGGAAGTACTTCCGTTGGAACGCATTACGGAGTCGGCTAGGATGGCATTCCGGAAGGGGACTTGCTCATCTTCGGTACAGTAGTAAAGGAGGGTTGGGGCTTCCGGCGCCCAATCGTAAGTATCGTTTTCAATGAGGGCTTGAATGATTTCAGAACTCTCATCCCTGGCCTCTAGAATCTGGAGGATGCTGTCGCGGAATATTGCGCCAAGCATGGCTTGGTTGTCAACAAGAAGCGTCTCTAATTCGATATTGAACTCACTCAGAGAGGATTCCTGGTTGGCAAAACTGAGAATGGGAGTTAGGTAAGGCTCTACGAATACCTGGCTCAGGTCATCGTACAATCCGTAGACGAAGTTATAACTGACATAGGTGTAGGCGATGTATCCCGGAAGGGTAATTAGGTCTTCTGAGAATAAAGTACTGAGCATCACTTCAGAGATGCTGTAAGGACCAGACAAGTAGGTGGCTGCAGTGACGGTTAAGCTATCGTCTCCAGGGTTGGTTGCGATGTCGCGGTGGAGGGCGGCTGCGGCGTGGCCGCCCTGGCTATAACCAGTAACAAAGAGTTGGTCGTTAGCCGTGATGTTGTCCTGCTGTTCGAGCCATGCTTTAACGGCAATGGCCATGTCCCGGCCAGCACTCGCTTCCGTTGCAGCATGAACATAGGGGTGGATACCGTCGCTATCGCCAAGGCCTAAGTAGTCAGGTGCCATGGTGATGAAGCCACTACCTGCTAAAGCTTGAACGATGAACCGTTCCTGGATGCCAGGAACGCTGGGGACTTCGTCCCGAGCGCCAACAGTACCGTGGTTGTAAATGGCAAGGGGGAAGGCCAGGTCAATGTTTTGGGGCAGACAAAGTAAACCGGTAGCCGTATCCGGTTGCCCAAAAGCATCCGTTGTAGTGTAGGTCACCTTGATGTTGTCCACATTATAGGCAATGGGAATTTCCAGTGCGGCCTGTAGTATAAAGGCAAGGGAAGTTCCTTGGTTTTCAGTCTCGATAATTTCCTGGCCGGAAAGGTTGGTCGTGAAAAGGAGAGGGAGGAGGAGGAGGATTAGTTTTTGCATGTCAAGTACGAAAGTACGCAAGCATCTTGAGTTGATTGGAAAAAGATCATTCTGCCTTGTATAAGCGTCTCTACCTTGCCTTTAAACCATTTCTTGAACCTGCGCCCGCGGCAAAAAAAACGGACCCTGCATTGGCAGGATCCGGTAAAGAAAAATTGTCTCTAAAAGCAGTAGTGTAATTGTAACTCAGGTGTAGGGTAGGTGTGTGAAATGGGGGGGGTATTGGGAGCGAATATTTAACGGGCGATGTTGAATGTGTCTTTGCCAAGCTCTTTGAAGAAGCCTTTTAGGTAGCGGGTAACCTCCCGCTTGCTAGCGTAAGCGAGGCCGTCGAAGTCCATTACTTGATCAAGGAGCTGGTCCTTAAGGGCGATGAATTCGTCAGCAACTTCGCTGAAGTCAGGAGTACTATCGTATTCCCAGATCATGGAACGATCAGTTGGCTGCGTTTCATTCAGGTGAGAAAATCCAGTGGCGTAAGAAGCGTTAACCAATCCGCTGAAATCGAAATCATAAGGAATCGCTGTGTAGCTACCATCCGTATTTTGCATCAACTTCATGTTGCGAACCATGCGGTTAGAGAAATCGCTGTTGCCGATCATGTACTGGAAGAGGGCGAGGGTTTCGGCATTCTCAATCTGTGCAGAAGGAAGTGCGTAACACTCTTTGCAGTTCTTGGTGTCGAGGCGACCTTTCAGCTCGTCGGTGTCCTCAATGAGGATGGCGAAGCTGGTGGTTGTGCTACCGTCAGCAGTGTTTATGTAAGTAATGGTTAACAACTGTGTACGGAAGCTGGCGGCTGGGTTGATGGTGTTGTACAGCTCGTAGGTGAGTTGCTCGCGGAGGATGGCGTCTTGGCCAGCTTCGTCGTTGGTACAGTGGGTAACGAGTTTAAAGTCGTTATCGGTAGTAAGACCGGCAGCGCGAAGGCCTTCCTTTTTAAACCTAAGCTTAAGGGGGGGCATAACGCAGGTGCGGCGGCGGAAACGGCCGCGAACGGCAACGTCGAGTTCAAGTTTTTTACCGTTTTCAATAACAATGGCAGGAAGGAAACCCGCTTTCGTGCGGTAAACCTCCAGGCTGTCGAAGTTAACGTGCAACTCAATTTCGGTAGTATTAGTAGCCTTCCACTGGTCGAAGAGGCTGCTGCCCGCTTTTGTCACGTCGCCAGAAGTACCAGCAAAAACAGCGCAGCTAAAGATAAGGCTGTAAACAAGGGTGAGGAAGAAGCGGGTCATGGTTGGGTTATTGAATGGGTCTGTAGTAAGAGACTTTATTTTGAGTGAAGAGTTGCACATTAATATTGAAGCTGTTACGCTTCCTGCGCTTTGATGATACAAATATGGGGTGGTAATTCGAGGTGGCGAAATTTGTTCGAGCGGTCCTAGTTTTTGGTCGACCAATGCGTGTAATTTTCGATTAACGGATGTCTTACTTGTTGAGAAAGGGCACGTCTTAGTTGATTTTGGTTGCACGGGGGTAAACATTTAAGGTGGCTCTAAGAATAAGGGCGTGATAGACAAATAAGGGTGTGCTAGAATCATGCCACTAAGTTAATTTGTTGAAATAAAGTTGTTTATAAATTAAAGGTATTTCAAATGTGTTCGAAAGTGAACGTTAAGCGTCCGTTTTTACAGCAAAACGGGATTGAAATTTGTGGACTACATATTATCCTGAAGGGCAAATTGTTACCGATTTTGGCGGTAAGTGATACTTTTCAGCATCCCGAAGCAATTGTCGGCGCCAACAATGATTGTTTGTTAGGGTGAAATGCGATACCTATGCTCCTACTAAAAATTCTTGTTGCTGTCCTTTTTTTAATTCTTGCTGGCGGAAAGTTGAAATGGCATCCATTCTTCACCCTGTTGCTGGCAGCTACCGGACTTGGCTTTTTGATCGGGCTGGACGGTCAGGAAGTGATAGCTGTTATCAAGGCTGGCTTTGGTGGGCTGATTGGCAACGTTGGCTTATTAATTGTACTGGGCAGTATCATTGGGGTAGCGTTGGAGCGATCGGGCGCAGCCCGACGGATAGCTGATGTTGTGTTGGGGAGCGGGAGCGCTCCCGGCCTCCGCCTCGTCGTCCTCGGAGCCATCATCTCCGTGCCCGTCTTCTGCGACAGCGGATTCATTATCCTGGCTAGCCTATTACCAGCGGTGGCCTTGCGGTCGGGTGGTAAGCTCGCACCGCTGGCGCTCAGCTTAGCTGGCGGCCTCTATTTGACGCATACGTTGATTCCGCCAACGCCGGGACCGTTGGCCGCCGCGGCCAACCTCGGCGCAGACGACTTCGTCGGCACCATTATGTTCTTCGGTGCCATCATCAGCCTACCCGTCATCTTTGTTACCTGGAAAGCCAGCGAATGGTTGGGCCGGGGGATTGAGGCAACCGTTACGGAATCTTCTCAAGAGGATGCACCGCTACCCCCTTTGATGAAAAGCCTGCTGCCGCTGCTGATTCCCATTTTGCTGATTGGCTTAGGCTCTGTCCTTAAGTTAACGATGGACGTGACGACTACGCCCGTATCCTATATATACTGGTGGTGCTCGCCAACGGTCGCATTAGCCTTGGGGTGTATCCCGGCTTTGTTGTTACCTTCTCAGGAAGGCAAAACGGGATGGATCTCTGATGGGCTTGGTTTGGCTGGGCCGATACTGATCATTACGGGCTTGGGCGGTGCCTTCGGCGCAGTTATTAAAGCGTCCTCGTTGGCCGACGACGTTATCGGTTGGGTAGGCGACGAGCCGCTGTCTTTCACGACCTTAATCCTGCTCGGCTTCGCCATCGCGGCCCTGCTCAAGACGGCTCAGGGAAGTAGCACCGGCGCGCTGGTCATCAGCTCGGGCATCATGGCACCGTTATTGCCTCTAGCAGGTGTTGAATCGGCCACAGAACTGGCTTTGATGACCCTCGCCATTGGCGGCGGGGCCATGACGATCAGCCACGCCAACGACTCCTACTTCTGGGTGGTTTCCCGGTTTTCTGGCATCGAGGTTAACGATGCCTATAAATCCTATACACCGTTGACGGCGGTGATGGGGCTGACGGTGTTGGTTTGCGTGTTGGTGTTGTCGGTGTTGGTATAAGGACTTTGGGCTAAGTACTCACCGCCTCACTTCTGCCCAATTCCAACTCCAGCCGACACCGTAAAGCTCCTCCCAGCTAAAGCAGAAAAAGTGTTGCCAAGTGGAAAGTTTCCTTCCATACTGGTATCAAATCCATAGGCGAAAAATGGCCCTTTGCGCAGCAGCTGTTCGCCGCTAAAAGCAATCCAATAACTTCTATACTGTACCCTGAGGGTGGCGTCGAGTCTGCTGCGTCCTTCATTTAGGTCTTCGGCAAGTCCCCGGACCTTACCCTGACGGAGGTAACTAACGGTTGGGTGAATGATCCAGCGGTCTTTATATCCACCTCCTTCTCCAACGGCGCTGAGTCTTACTAAAATAGAATGTCTGGCGGGAAGCAAGATGCCTTCGGCATCCGGCAGGTCGAGCTCGTCGTAACGGTAGTTGAGTGATATGCTTGGGCGGCGGCGATTGAAGATCCTGACTGGGAGTATGTAGGTAGCCTGGGCGGAGAGTAGTTTTCGGCTTACGTCGGGTTGGTTTTCAATCGCGAGGCGGTTGTTGGTGGCATAGCGAAGGGTAGTGAAGGTAGTGTAGTTGAAATGAATGGCCTGGAAGTCAAGTTGTAAGTCCTTACTTAATAGGTCTGCTTTGCCGGTGATCCCTGTTCGCCAGAAGTCTTCGGTAGCGAGGCTGTCGATGTCGTAACGGCGATTGGTGTTGGCGGTGTAAGCATCGCTGAACAGCGGGTTGCGATAGCCGCCACCCCGGGAGACGACACCTTGAAGCCGAAGGTTTCGTTCCGGGTTGTAGAGGCCAAGCCGAAGGTTGGGGCGGTATTGCCAGACATCATTTGCGCCGCTGCGGAGCTGTTGATGAAGCTGGATTCGGAGTGCATTGTAATTATACTTAACGCTACCATTTAAGGCAATGTACCGTTCCTGTCGGTTCAGAAATAAGTTGGGCGTAACTAGGCGATCATCGGTGTGGACCAGGTCAGCGGAGGCGGACCAATGAATATTTCTGTAACGGTTGTTACGTACCCCGGTTGTTACAACTCCAGATAACCGCCTACCATCGTGGTTGCGCAGACTGGTGTTGCGGTCAAAGTTTTCGGCACTTGCCCAAAGGCCCGCAAATAACTTAACGTCTCCCGTGTCGAAATGATGATTAGACGTAAGTTGGTATCGGCGATTACTGGTGCGCAATGCCTGCTCTCCGCCTTGAAATGTGTTTTCTTCGTCGAGTAACAGCAGGTTTACGTTACCGTTGTAACTCCGGTTGCTCCATCTTTGGTTAGCGGTTAGGAAAAGTGTCCGCCGGTTATTAAAATCATTTGCGTCGTCTTCGTCTAGGTCTTGCGCTCGTTGATCGTTGAGGAGGGAAACGGATAAATACGGGCCATTGTAATTATTGCCTTGAAATTCTGAACGAAGGCCGAGCAAGCCTGGAGCCAAGGCCAGTCGGTTAGACAGTGTTGACCGGTCGTAATTGTAGTTTCGTTCGTAGGGCGTAAAAGCACCGATGCCAGCAAAGCTTTGCTCATCGCCACGCCAGCTGGCGGCAAGGTGACTGGGTTGCCAGACCAGCATTTGACGTGTTATGGCCAGACGGGTTGGGCCGAGATCACCGTTAGGATGTCCCCAGGAAAGGCTCATTTCTGGGAGTTCGTCGGCCAGGTAAGTGAGGACGACGGGGTCGGGTTGGAGTTGGGCGCGGACGCAGGTGCAAGGGAGGAGTAGGAAGAGCAATAAGTAGTTTGGTAGTCTGGTGGTCTGGTAGGCTACCGTGTGTTGGAGGAGTGAGTAGTTGATAGTCATTCGTTGGAAGTGTGGTAGGCGATAATTAATGGGTTCTAGTCCGCAGGGCTTTTCCTCGCAGCATCGAATTTATTCGGTGGAAGGCTCATCCTTGGCGTGAAATGACGGCGCTTACCGTTTTATCCTCATCACCGGTCCCGCCAAATACATTCGCTGTTCTGGCTGGTAATAAGGGTAGACCACCGTTGGCGGTGCGTGGTAAGTGCCGGCCCTTTGGGCCGTCAGGTCAAGTGGAATTTGGCGTGCTTCGCCCGCCCCCAACGCTGTGAAATAGAGGTATAGGTAATGCCCTTCGATTTCGTAATAGTCAACAATCCCCCGCTCAACGAGCGGGTCTAGATCTTTAGTCAACAGGCTAAGGTTACCCGGTAGGCCAACCTGCAGCATTGGCGCATTGACCATCTTATCCGTTGTGTTCTTCAGGTTGAGCCGCCAGGAGATGACGTCTCCCACCCGGCCGTAATCATCCGTTTGCCAACCAAGCTCCAAAGGTGGAGCATCGATGGATGGCGGTAGCGAGCGTTTCCATTCGGCCTGCCAGTGGATGGGCGGGTAAATCTCTTGTTTGCTGAAGCGGAGGTTTACGAGGTTGTTGCCTGGTTGGAGGTCGTTCGCCAGGTCTAGGTTGGCGTGGGTGGTTTCGCCGGGGATGTAGGTCAGGGTATCAATGGGGTGGCCGTTGACGAGGACCTGGACGGAGCCTTTGCCCTGCGCCGGCCGCTGGCCGGCCAGCGCGGTAATACCCTTCAGGTACTGGACGTTGGCTTGCGTCGGTAAGTAATTCGACTTACCCTTCAGTTGAGTTGCCCATTGGAAAGCCAATTCAGCAATGCCATCGTAACCCTCCGTCTGGAGGTAAGCCGTGATGAACCAACCCAGCATTTCAATCTTTTGTGATCGGCCGTAGTAGCTACCAATGCCGGCCCCACCTGACTTCGATTGGAGAGCGCGTTCTTCGATGACCGAAACCATACTTTGCACCTGCGTCCGCGCCAAATCACGTTGCCCCTTCGAGAGGTAAACATGGGCCAACAACAGTTTGTAGTAGTGGTCTTCTGGTCGTTCTTGTACCGCCGCCTCATGTTGGCGAATCAAGTCGTCCAGGCCTTTCTCTCCGTAAGTCGTCAGCGCCAAAATCTGGTACAGCTGCCTAGGCGATGCGTTGAACTTAGCCTGGGCCAATTCTTCTTTCAGGTAAAGCCTCGTCCGGTTAATCATGGCCGGGCTAACACCGTTCCAAACCTCGTTCAGATCGGCAAACTGCAGCAAGGCCAGTGCCGCATATCGCGGCTGCGACGGACCACTTTTCCACAGGCCAAACCCACCCTTCGGCTGTTCGTAGCGCGCCAACTTCCGGTAACCACTGGCCAGCTTACTCCGCGCTTGCTTGATCATCTTGGTGTATTCATCGCCTTTCCGCGTTTGCAACAACCGCACGATCAGCGCGTTCGGATAAGCCGTACTGGTAACCTGCTCAAAACAGCCGTGTGGCTCCCGGAGCATCGTCGCATAAGTTCGGGTGATTTCATCTACAGCGTTGCCCCAAACGGACAAGGTTGCCGTCACCTTCCCAATGTAATCCTCCGCATTCAAGAGGATTTTCAGCTCTTTTCCGCCCGCCGAAGCGGCCGAAGAATAATGGGTGAACAACCGAGGTAAGAGCTTAATCTTGCTTTGGCGAAACACGGCCTCCGAGCTGCCCGCCTTTCGCATCGTCCACTTAATGTTCGCTGTTTGTTGGTCACCGACGACCAAGACCTTCCGGCTAATGGTCTCGCTTTTACCCGCCGAAATGGTAAAGGCTTGGTTGTTTTTCTCCAGCAGTAGCAGCGTAGCATCGGCACTAATCTGGTCGCGAAAGACGATTGGTTGGCTGCCATTATTTCTTACCGTCGCCGTGAGTAATAGGGTGTCTCCTTCCACGGCAAGCGTTGGCAGCTTTGTCTCTAATTCGAAGGGTGCTTTGGTGTGGAAAGTCTTTTCCACGTGGACCGGTTGGCCTTTGTCTGTAATACCTTCTAGGATTATCCGGTAAGTAGCGGACAGGTCTGGTGCACGGTCTTTCAGCTGGAATTGTCCCGCCTTGTCTGGCTTTAGATTTGGCTGCCAAAACAGTGTCTTCAATGGCTCCGCATTTTTCTGCTGGTAGGTTGCAAACTGAATGCCTTCGGGATAGGCCTGCCTGGCTTGCAGGTTGACCAGCGTGTAACTCGGAACGAAGCTGTGGGTAGCTTTTGAGGGAGGAGACTCATTATCCCGTATGGTGTAGGCGGTGTTGATGTCAGACCTCCCATATATTGATGCTACTCCTGAGAGCATGTTTTTAGTCGTTACCCCTAAAGCTGTAACAACAACTTCGCTTAATACTCCGCTGGCGCTTGTTTCTGGTGCATTGCCCAAACGTTCATTCGTTGGTGCGCCGAGAACCTGCTGTCGTTCAAAATCGCTGGTTTTAATCTTCTGCGCCCGGCGGCGGTATTGAAATGGCTTTCCCGGAAGGAAAAGGTTGTCGGGTGGCAAAGCTTTTACGTTGATATATTTGTAGTAATCAGAACTGCCATGGTAGCCATATTGAGGAGTCGAAGGTTCTAGCGAAAACCATTCAAAGTCCCTAACCCGATGGCGGTAAAACCCATCGGAGTTTGGCTTGAGCTTTGCACCATTCAGCTTCAATGGCTTCTTGTTATACTGAGTTCTGGAGCCGGTCCAGGTGACCACTTTGCCATAAACACCTGTTTGTAACGGATCGTAAACGATGCCGTTTTTTTTCCATTCATACATCCGCCAACCATGGCAAAGCATAACATCATCTAAGGCCGCCATTGCCTCCGGTTGTTCAGCGTCGAAGTAGTCATTGGGCTCGTAGAGTTTGCCGGTTAACTGGGATTGAAGCAGGAGTTGGGTAGGCAGGTGTGGCTGTTTGTCATTTTGGAGGGTGTGGGGCCCGTCGTCGACGATGGCGACGGAGAAGTTGCCCTTTACCGCTTGGCCACCAGCGTCGGTTAGTCGGAAGTTGACGTTGTTGATAAAGGTATCTTGGTAAACGAAGCTGGTGATTTCCACGGCCTTTGGCCGGTGGAAGATCAACCGTTGCCAGCGGGGACGGCCTTCTAAGTCGGAGAGGGTGAGCTGGTAAACGCCGGGCGGAAAGCCCGTGAAGTCAACCTGTAGATTTGACTGTAGCGGAACTCCCGAAGCGTAATAAACGCTGTCCTCCCTAGTAACCTGAAGCCGAAATGGCTCAACGGTATTAATCGGGGTTACGGACAGCAGCCCGTTGTTTAATACTGCGGTGACGGAGATGCCACGAGCGTTTGGTATTGGTAGCCGGTAAATACTGTCTAGCCCGTCTAAGCGGGCAAACAAGGGCGTGTTGCCAAGGTCCGGCAGGACGAAGTGGCCGTAGCCGTTGTGTTGGCTTTTGAAACTGAGAACGGCTTGGCCGTCGGCTAGGATTTGGCCCTCAACGTCGGCCGGTTCACCGTAGACATTGGTGGCATGGAAGGCTACCTTTTGGGTGCCAACGGGCGCACGGCCGCCGCCTTCAGGGAAGAACCGGAGGTTGACGTCGTTGAGGATTATCCGGACGGAGCGGAGAACGGTTTCGGTGGTGTTGTCGGCAGAGACGGTGGCGGAGAGTAGGACGTCGGTGGTGGCTAAGTTTGCGGGTAAGGTGAAGCTTAGGTTTATGGTTCCGTTGGGGGAGGTAAGGAGGGTTTTGGTGGCGGCGGCTGCGCCGCCGATGCGAAGTTGGGCCGTTACCTCCGCGTTGAGGATTGGCTCGCCGAACCGGTCGCGTGCCGTGAGGAGGTAGCTGATGGTTTGGCCGGGCCCATAACTCTCCCGCTCGGGCTCTAGGTCCAACAAAAGGTTGGGTTTAACGATGCTTTGAACGTAGATGTATTTGGTAAAAAAGCGCTCCGGGCCAAAATTCCCAAGCCAGTTGGTATAGGCTCGGATCATATACCGGCCGCCCTTAAGTTGGGGAGAGAGATTGATATAACCGTCGTGACTTGCGCCCGTACGGAAAACGTTGTTGGTGGAGATCGTCTCTCCGCCAGGGCCGAGTAATTGGACGGATACGACGTCGCTTTGGGGCGTATTGAGCCGCAGCTGACCGTCCGTCAAGTAAGCCCGGAACCAAACGTTTTCGCCGGGTTGGTAGAGCGTCCGATCGGTGTGTAGGTATAGGAATTCGCGGGCAGGGTTGGTAGTTTGGGCCTGGAGAAAGGTGCTGGAGAGAAGTAATAATAGGATGTGGATCAGTCGCATGGGGGATAGATGCGAGGTTGGAGGGGAATGCACAATTAGAACAGGATGAGTTGCTGAAGAACCCCGCGACTAGTACAGTGTAATCTAAGTTTCATCGCCCCTCGATATACGCCAGCACACTCTTAACATCCTCATCCGAAAGATTAGGATAGGTATTCATCGTAACCTTACTGTACTTCAGCCAGACCTCATTGGCCTTGGGATGCCCTGATGCAATCAACTTAGGATTGTTCTTCCAATTCTCGTTTCAGAATGTTTCTGATGTTGGTAACGTTTTTTACGTTTTCTTGGTAAGCATCAACCGTTGATTCTAACGTTATGGATTGGTAGAACAGGTGGTTAAATAACTGTTCTAGATTGTCTTCGCGCATAATTTTTTGGCCCAGTTCAGGGCTAAAGACTGCTCGGAAACTAAGGTTTATTGACGTCCAGGGCAGTAGGGAATTATCACGGTGTTTGGCGACGTCGTTGTTGTTGTCTTCAAGGGCTTCGTAGTCCCTGCTCTTTAGTTCATCACCTTGCACCCGCGTCCGCGCCCAGTAAAGCAAAAATAGCCTTTGCTAAAAGCCCCAAACCCTTACCTTCGCCCCAATGAGTAAGCAAAAATTCGGTACGGCACCCGTTTTCTTCACCGCCATCAGTACCATTCTTGGCGCCATCATGTTCCTACGTTTCGGTTATGCGGTGGGTATGGTCGGCTTTGCGGGCACCATAGCCATCATCTTGATTGGCCATGCCGTGACGATCCCTACGGCCATGGCCATCGCCGAAATTGCCACCAACCAAAAGGTGGAAGGCGGCGGTGAGTACTACATCATCAGCCGGAGCTTCGGCCTCGTAATTGGGTCCACCATCGGCATTGCGCTCTATATGTCTCAAGCCATCTCGGTGGCCTTTTACATCATGGCTTTTACCGAAGCCTTCAAGCCATTGGTGGGGTGGATAATCGAGACTTATCCCCTGCTCCCCTGGGCGGAGAAACTGATTTCAACGCCTCAGGCCATCGGTATTCCGGCACTGTTACTACTGACCCTGCTCATCCTTACCAAGGGCGCCGACCTTGGCGTCAAAGTGTTGTACACCGTTGTAGCCACCTTGGCCATTGCCCTGGTTGCCTTTTTCGTCGGTACAACGGAGTATGCTCAATCAACGGAACTGGACTTTTTCGGGGGTTATAACTCTATAGCGGAGACCATCTCTACCCAGCCTCCAGCAGATACTGCTGCTTTCCTGGCGACGGAGTCCATCGCCGAATCGGCAGAGCCAATTACTCCCAAGCCAGATTTTGAAAAGATTGGATTTTTTACCGTCTTTGCCATCATCTTCCCTGCTTTTACCGGCATGACGGCTGGGGTAGGTCTCTCCGGCGACCTCAAAGACCCCGGCAAAAGCATCCCGATGGGAACCCTTGCTGCCACCATCGGCGGTATGGTCATCTACTTTTTTATGGCCTGGAAATTAGCAGTATCGGCTTCGCCAGAAATGCTAGCGGACAAGGACACCCTAGTTATGGCCGGCATCGCCTGGCAGGGCTGGTGGATCATCCCACTGGGCCTCGCCGCAGCCACCATCTCTTCCGCCCTCGGCTCCATCATGGTCGCTCCGCGTACGCTGCAGGCAATTGCTGCCGATAAAATGTTCCCTGCCGCAGGCATGAACCGGTGGATATCCAAAGGGCGTGGCCCCAATAGCGAGCCCTACAATGCCAGCGTGATTACCGTGCTGTTGGCCGCGTTCTTCATCATGCTCGGTGCCCTCGACAGTGTGGCCGAGATCATCTCCATGTTCTTCATGGTGACCTATGGCTCCCTCTGTCTCATCAGCTTCCTGAACCACTTTGCTGCCGACCCCAGTTACCGGCCGCGCTTCCGGTCAAAATGGTACGTTTCCTTATTTGGAGCCCTCGCCTGTTTCGGCCTGATGTTTTTCATGAACTCGAGCTACGCCGCCATGGCGATCGCGCTGATCGGGATCATCTACCTATACATCTCTTATACGAACCCAGACAAACAGTCCATGGCCATTATCTTCCAGGGCGTAATCTTCCAGTTTAGCCGGCGGCTACAGATCTTCCTGCAAAAGGCGGACAAGGAAGAAAATAAGACCTGGCGGCCAAGTGTGATTGCTGCGAGTGATTCGACGTTTACCCGGTTGGGTGCCTTTGATTTGCTCCGCTGGTTAAGCCAGAAGTACGGCTTCGGCACTTACCTCCACTACGTCAACGGTTACCTCAGCCATGAGAAAAGTGAGGAAGCTGCTGTGATCAAAGAGCGAATCATCCGGATGGCGGAATCTACAGATAGCCGGATTTACGTTGATACCATCGTGTCGCCGTCCTATACCTCGGCGATTGCGCAGATCGTTCAGTTTCCTGGCATTGCCGGGACGGGGAACAACCTCCTGATTCTGGAATATTCGAAGAACCGGCAAGATGGCTTGAAGGACATCATTGACAACTTCAAACTGATCAAAGCTGTCGACTTCAACGTCGGTATCCTCGGCTTGTCAGAACGCGGGTTTGGTCTCAAAAAATCCATCCACGTATGGATTAGTAAGACGCACTACGAAAGTGCCAACCTGATGATCCTGCTGGCTTACGTCATGACTGGCCACCCAGACTGGCAGGGCGCCGAGATCAAGCTTTATGCCGTCTTCGAAGAGTCTAAACTCAAGGAAGAGGAACAACGTCTCTTCGACCTTATCGAGACCGGTCAACTCCCCATCAGCCGTAACAACATCGAAGTCATCTGCCGTCAGGACGATACTGAACCTAAAAGCGTCATCGCCAAGAAGTCCGGCGAAGCCGACCTGATCATCCTCGGCTTCAGAGACGAGGCGCTGAAGCGCATGGGAGCAGATTACTTTACCGGTTATGATGAGGTGGGTAATGTGCTGTTTGTGAATGCGGCGGCGGAGGTGAAGATTAGGTAGGACGTTCCTTTATAATAAGGTGGCAGGCCCTCTTGTTATAATAAGCGGTCCTCCAGACCTAAATGGTGGGTCGCAGTAAATTTAAATAGATAAAAACGCTATGCCAACCCACATTATATCTTACGATTCTTTCTCATCTCCAGCCGAATTGGATAAATCAGACCAAGAGTTGCTAGCTATCGCCCAGTCTGCCCTCCCCAACTCCTATTCTCCCTACTCCAAATTTAAAGTAGCCGCTGCTGCCCGTCTGGAAGACGGCACCATCGTCACCGGTTGGAATACGGAGAACGCGAGTTTCCCGATGTGTATCTGTGCTGAGCCGGCCACGCTGGCCGCAGCGGCCAGCCAACGCCCGGGGATGCCCGTCGTCGCCATGGCCATCACTGTCAAGTCAGGCAGCGTCGTTGTTGACCAGCCCGCCAGCCCATGCGGAAGCTGCCGCCAGCAGTTGCTGGAGCATGAGACCAGGTTTAAGTCGAAGATGAAGTTGGTCCTGCACGGCGAAACCGGGCCGGTTCACGTTTTTGAGTCGGCTGGGGATTTGTTGCCGTTTGGCTTTTCGGGGGAGCTGATTTAAGAGGTTAGATTTGTAGCTCTAGCCCGCTGTCGATTCATAGTACGAGGCTGCTTATAACCTCCTTCGTCGGTTGCCTCGGCACACTTACTATGGGCGCCAGCTTCTTCCTTGGAGAATAACTAATCGTTTGCACATAGTATATGTTCCCTTGAGCTACCTCAGGTAGCATGAAAGGGACTTGTACTACGTGTCAAACGGAAACGACCAGCACTCATCTCTGAATGCTGGTCGTCTAAATGCTTATTGCTAAGCGCTAAAAGCTAAATACTACTTTGCAAAGTGTGCGATCAGCTTCTCCGCCAGCTCAGTACCAATATTAAACTGTGCCTCAGCGGTCGCCGCACCAATGTGCGGGGTTATGCTGATACCTGGGTGCTCCAGTAGGTCACGGCGTGGGCTAGGCTCACCGATGAATACGTCGAGGGCTGCGCCACGAACTTTACCTGAGTTCAATGCTGCGATCAGGGCATCTTCGTTGATGACGCCGCCGCGGCTGGTGTTGGCTAGGATGACACCATCTTTCATTTTTGCGAGTTCTGCTTCGCCAATCAGGTTGCCGCCGGGAACGTGGATGGTGATGTAGTCAGACTCAGCAAGCATCTTCTCCATGGAGACAACGGGAACGTTGACGGAGACCTTTTGGCCGAGGAGACTGATTTCGATGTCTTCGCTTTCCTTGATCAGATCAACAGGAAGAACGTTCATCCCGAGGCCGATGGCAATGCGGGCGGCTTCTACACCGATACGACCGAAACCAAGTACGCCGAGGGTCTTGCCCCGAAGCTCTTGTCCGCCAGCGTAGGCTTTCTTCAGTTTCTTGAAATCTCCGTCTTCCGAACGGAGTTCGAAGTTAGAACGGTGAACACCTCTACTGAGACCAAAGAAGTGAGCGAAGACCAACTCGGCCACACTGGAGCTGGAAGCTGCAGGAGTGTTGTAGGTCGGAATACCCTTTGACTTGGCATACTCGTGGTCGATGTTGTCGATACCAACACCACCACGACAGATGGCCTTGAGGTTGGGGCTGGAGTCGATCAGTTCCTTGCGGACTTTGGTTGCGCTGCGGACGCAGATGACGTCGAAGTTGTTCAACTCCGTCATCAGGTCTTCCTGTGCAATCTTGTCGGTAACAACTTCGAAACCAGCGGCTTCTAGTTGGACAATGCCGTTGGCGGCGATGCCGTCGTTAGCGA
The DNA here is from genome assembly GCA_047637095.1 of Neolewinella sp. Taxonomy (GTDB): domain Bacteria; phylum Bacteroidota; class Bacteroidia; order Chitinophagales; family Saprospiraceae; genus Neolewinella. The sequence goes on from JBLIGS010000002.1 coordinate 38,502, forward strand.
GAATACGAATCATGGCTGTTTATTTTTGGGGTAAACGGTGGTTCCGGTAATAAGTTGTCGAAGCGAATAAGCCGCAAAGAAACGGAAAAAGGTAGGTTTTTGGTAGAAAAAGGTACGTTCGTCGGTAGAACGGATTAGTTGGTATAAGCCGATGGCCAAAAGTCCTTTCTCATGCGTTCCAATAGGTAAATTAGCTAAGTGCTGAACTGCCGTTTTTGAAAATCTTTTAAAAATTGCCTTAAGTGCCCCTGCCAACTATAACTTTGTGCCATGGTAATCGATATCATTTGTCTGGTTTTTCTCGCCTACGGTTTCTGGATCGGCTACAGTAAGGGCATCATTGCAACCGTTCTTACGCTGTCTAGCTACGTCATTGGCGTGATGGCAGCGATGAAGTTTGGCCCAATAATGGGAGACATCGTCCTCGGAATCATTCCCCAGGGCGGCCACGCCATCGCTTTCCTAGCGGGTGTCATCGTTGTATTTGTCCTAACATTGGTGCTTTTCAGAATACTGGCCAAAGGAATGACCAGCTTTCTGGAGAAGGTTAACATCAACTTCATTAACCAAATTCTGGGCGGTATTCTGTCCGGACTGTTCTTCGTATTCATTTACTCTGGCCTGGTCTACTTCGGTAACCAAAGCAAAATCATCACTGAAGAGGCTCGGGAGGGTAGTATCACTTACCCGGTTCTAGAGAAAATGCCCGATGTTGTCATCGAGCAAGGCAAAGCCCTTTATCCGGTCTTCCGCGATTTCTACGACAAGGCCAGCGACGCCATGACGCGCTTGCGGGACAATGTGGATAGAGATGAGAATGATGAGTTTTTTGACCTGCCGGAGTAGAGAGCCAAACAGTCTTTAAGTCAAAGGAGTTAAGCAATCAGCTACCCCGTGTTGGAGCATGTCATACTGACTTACCTCTTGTATCTGCTTTTTTGTCTTAGCCCTGCACCCGCGTCCGCGCCCACGATTTGCTAATACCTTTTATGTCACGGCTGAGTTCCTGATTGCTAAACGCTCTGATTTTTCCCATGCTCTAACACGCGGTAGCTAACTTCCAGACTGCTTAGGGACGCTGTATAAATAACTTACTGGTTTTTGACCTGACGTTTTTAGCTGCGCTGATCGTCGTTCCTCCTCGGAGTTGTTCTCACGGAACTTACAAATCCTTTCCATAGCCTTAGCTACGGAAAGGACTT
>JBLIGS010000003.1:0-32675 GCA_047637095.1 Neolewinella sp.
ATGGGCGTTCACTGGGCCATGAAAACGGTAGAAGAACTCGGCGTCGACGCCGAAATCATCGACCTCCGTACCCTCGCTCCTTTGGACTACGACGCCATCGCCAACTCCGTCAATAAAACCAGCCGTGCCCTCATCCTCCACGAAGCCAGCCTCACCGGCGGCTTTGGCGGTGAGCTCGCTGCCTGGATCGGAGAACACTGCTTCGAAGCACTGGACGCACCCGTTCGCCGCCTCGCAGCAATGGACACGCCCGTTCCCTTCGCTGCCGCCCTGGAAGCAGATTACCTGCCGGCAGAACGGTTGGCGGGAGCTATTGAGGCGTTGTTGGAATATTAGCGTGACGCTCTCCCTACAACGTGCGGAGCCCAAAAGACTAACAAACCAACATTCCAATCCGTACTTTTGCGCAAAATCTCACTAGAATGAAACTCAGCGAAATCATCGCCATTACCGGACTCTCCGGTTTGTACAAAGTCATCACCGAACGCAAAGGCGGTCTGATCGTAGAAAACCTTGGCGACGGCAAGCGGCGCTTCGCGCCGCAGCGTAAGCACCAGTTTGCCCCCCTGGAAAGCATGGCCATGTACACCGACGACGGCGAAGCGGAGCCACTGGCGAAGCTCTTCAGCCGTATGAACGAGCAGGCAGAGGACAACCCCGCGCCTGATGCCAAGGCCAGCAAAGAAGTTCTCTTCGAGTACATCGCCGACGTTCTTCCCAACTACGACCCCGAGCTCGTGCACGTCAGCGACATCAAGCGCCTGCTTAAGTGGTACCGCTTTATGGCGGCGCATGACCTGTTTTCTTCTGTGGAAGAAGAGTAGGGTTTTAGATGTTAGACATTAGATCTTAGAAGTCAGGTGTCAGAAAATAAGAAATCAGCTATTACATTATGTAGTAGCTGATTTCTTATTTCTAGACACTAATGTCTAATCTCTAAAGCAAAGTCTATGATTTTACCTTAAGGATCTTCACCTCCACCCGCTGGTTCTTTCTATTACACTCCTGGTTCTTCTCTTTGCATACCGGCAGTGTTTTACCGTAGCCATGGGGAAGCAACCGTTCAAATCCAATGTCGCGGTTATGGAGGTAACTTACGACGGACCTCGCCCGGTTGGTACTCAGTTCATTTGCGGTAAATGTGGTGGCCATATTGCTGGCGTGGCCACCAATTTCAACGATGACGTTGTCGTTCTCTTTTAGGAATTCAACGATTTCTTCCAGTGCCTCTTCGCTTTTCTCTTCGAGTTCGGCACTGTTGGCTTTGAAGGTGATCTTTTCGATAGAAAAGACAGTACCTTCTTTCAGTATCGCTTCCGTTTTACCGAGGCGAACCGTGGGCTCCTTGGGGACTACCTGGCCCGTAGGTTCATTCATGGGGGGAGTTGGCCGATAGACGGGGCGAACGGGTTTGGGCTGGATATCGTCTTCGGGATTGGTCATCGTAACCAGCATGTCGTTGGCAGGGAACCAGGGGGCTTCGTCGCAGGGGATTGGCCTGAGGGGCTGGGCATTGTCCAGCAGCAAGTTCCCGTTGTAAGGGAACATAATTGGTTGCTTATAGTAGGCTTCCAGGACGATGTGGGTAAAGTCCTGCTCGGGATGAAGCTTGAAGCGGTATTCTTGCCAATCGGTGTTACGAACCAGATCGGACTCTCCTAGCAGTTGCCGGCGATCGCAAACAGAATACCCGCCGTAGACGCGGAGTTTGATCGGTTGAATGTAGTTGCTTGGCTGGTTGGTTTTCCGGCTGCGGCTGAGGTAAACTGGGGAGCGGGCCAGGAAAATACGGAAGCTATAACACTGTTCGGATGAGAAGGGCTGTGCCATCTGCTGGCCGACGCTTTCGTACGTTTCATTCTCCCTGGTAACCATGCCGAGGTAGGTGGTCTCGTGCTGGGCTGGTTTGCTTACCCGGAATTCAAACTGTGGATCAGGATGAACATCCGGCGGGCTTTCGCCGGGGAAGCCGCAGTTGGTCCAACCGCGAGGTGGGGAACTATTGCGGGGCATGTCCTCGAAAGAAGGATTGCGGAGAAAAATCAGTCCTTCTTCCTGCGCACTCACGTCAAGGAATGGAAAAAGAAGAAGAGAAAGAGTTAAAAGGCGTGGCAAAAAGCGCATGTTGAGATGCTTGGTTTTTGGTATAACGCGGGGAAGGGGCTCGCTGTTGTGAGCGAGTTGCTGAGTAACTAAATTAGTGAGTGGCTACCATACGTTATTAGAAGGAGCCGCGGACGCAGGTGCAGGGTTGGTTGAAGTGCATGGCGATCCTTAGTCCCTGACAACGGACATCACCCCAGGGTTCTCCTCTTCAAACTCTTGCATAAGCTTCTTGCTAGGGATAAAGCGCATCCGCTGGCCAAAACTGCCAACACCATTTAGCTCAATGGTGGCAATCTTTACCAGCAATATTCGGGTAACGTGAACGGCTTCGACATCTTTTTCCCAGCTGTAAAAAGCAGTGCGGAAGTAATTGCTGACGAAAACCTTTTCGCCATCGCTCTCGACCCGCTTTAGCGGCCAGAGGATGAAGAAAAAGAAGGCAACGTTGATGGTCAGAAGGAAAGCCATAGCCCAACGGAAGGAGGGAAGGTCAACGGTTTGTTCTGGCGTGAGCCAGGATGCGAGGGTTAGCCCCGTCAGGACGGTGGTCCAGAAAACGGGGAGGAAGATTTTGAGGAAGAGGGTGGCGTTGGAGGAAAGACGATGCATTGTTTCGTAGTCTGGTAGTCTGGTAGCCTGGAAGGCTACCAAACGTTGGAGGAGGGGCAAAGGTAGTGCGGGTTAAATAAGGGAAGGGTCAAATTTGTGGCGAGGCCAATCCAGAGGCCTTCTCTTGAGAACGATGGAGCACCCTTGCGGTAGCAATACTTCTGCGAAGCACGACTGTTTGACTTTCTCCCTAGAGTTCAACAATCTTCCCTGATTCCGCAATTTGAAACCGCCGAGCCGTGCTCGTCGCCGCGCTGTAATCGTAGTCACCGCCGCCGCCTTGTCCACTTACCTGGTAGATCATAAGCGATTCCGTAAGGATGGCATGCGTTTGCATGAGTTCTTGGCCGTCGAAGCTGGTGCCAGCTAGGACCATCCGCTGAACCAACTCTTTCGTCTTAAGATCGAAAATAGCCAAGGTGTAGTGGTACTGGGCTAGGTCGGCTCGCCAGTAGATTACACCGGCGTATCTTTCTGCTACTGGAAGCCGTAAACAGGCAATGAACTCCGTCAACTCATCTGCCCGACCCGGTTCCACCGGGAGGATGAATTGGTCGATGACCTGGGGAGATAAAGGTGGCGTTTCCTTACTGATGGTTCTGACGGCTTCTTCACTGAAGGTGAAAGGAAGCTCGAGTTCAGGGAACTGTTCGATGAAGTCTTCGAAGCGAATGAGGGGGCCGTCTGCCATTTTTAAATTGGTTGTTATGTTGAAATATTAGCTTGTCAGGCGAAAACACCCTCAGGACAAGAAAGGATGAGGTCGTACCTTCGGCACATGAATAATCGTCACCGTTTTATCGGTTTTATGAACCTGCTGTTTCTCGTATTGCTGGCCATTAGTACATTTTTGCCCTGGGCAAGTATACTCTCAAGCACACTCGGAGGAGCCTCCATTATCCTATCCGTAGTAGTATTCTTTTTTGTCTGCATTGTGTGGGGAGTCGCTAATACCATCGGCTACCGGCGCAGAAAGGGAACGTTCTCCATTTTTGAGTACGTTTTACTAGGCGCTCCCATATTGAATGCGCTCCTTCTTATAGGGAGCATCGGAGCTTTTATCTACATCGGGGAGAATTAGAACGGGCCCGCCGACATAGTCAACGGGCCCGTTTTGGGATAAAACCAAAGATTGGTTTAGATGGCAAAGCTTTCCCCGCAGCCGCATTCACGGCTGGCATTCGGGTTGTTGAAGGCGAAGCCGGTTCCACTCAGCCCACCGCTGAACTCCAAAACGGAGTTGTGGAGGTAGAGGAAGGACTTGAGGTCACAGACGACGGTTTCACCGTTGTCTTCAAAAACTTGGTCCTTGTCCTTGATCTCGTTGTCGAAATCAAGCTGGTAGCTTAGCCCGGAACAACCACCACTAGTGATGGTTGCCCGCAAGAAGTAATCAGCTGTAAAGCCTTTGACCTCGCGGATAGTTTCCAAGCGCTTTTTGGCGCTGTCTGCAACGTAAAGCATAGGTAGGTAGTTGGGTAGTTGGGTAGTCTGTAGGCGGTAGTCAGTAGACACATCTACTTACTACCGACTACTCACTACACTACTAAATTAGTGTGCTGACTCGGTCACTATTACTTCCATGCCGTTCTTCTTCTGGTAATCTTTGATGGCGCCTTTGATAGCGTCTTCAGCCAGAACAGAACAGTGGATTTTTACCGGAGGGAGTGCGAGTTCTTCAACGATGGCCATGTTGTCGATGGTCAGTGCTTCGTCAATACTTTTTCCCTTCAGCCACTCCGTAGCGAGGCTAGAGCTGGCGATGGCAGAACCACAACCGAAAGTTTTGAATTTAGCATCCGTGATTTTCTGCGTGTCAGGATCAACCTGGATCTGCAAACGCATTACGTCGCCACACTCAGGTGCACCAACCAAACCCGTGCCGACACCGGTATCGTTTTTGTCGAGTGTACCAACATTACGTGGGTGCTTGAAATGATCGAGGAGTTTATCGCTATAAGCCATGGCGGATTGTATTTTTTGAGTTAATTAGATTGTGTGATTACCAGACTAACACCTTGAGTGTCAAACCGGTTGTAAGAAAGCATTTAGCTTTTAGGGTTTAGTACTTAGTGTTCTTCTAAACCCTAAAAGCTAATCGCTTTTTTAGTGCGCAGACCATTCAATGGCGTCGATGTCGACACCTTCTTTGAACATCTCCCAGATCGGGCTAAGTTCCCGCATGTGGTTTACACCTTCGGATACTTGCTTGATGGTGGCGTCGATGTCTTCTTCAGTCGTGAAACGGCCGAGAGAGAAGCGGAGGCTAGAGTGAGCAAGGTCGTCACCAAGGCCTAGGGCTACGAGTACGTAACTTGGCTCGAGGCTGGCAGACGTACACGCTGAACCGGAGCTCAGTGCGATGTTCTGGTTGAAGGTCATCATTAGGCCTTCGCCTTCCACGTGCTTGAAGCTGATGTTCGTAACGTGTGGCATACGGTGCTCTTCGCTGCCGTTGACGTAGGATTCTTCGAGGATGTTCATCAGGCCAGCCTGCAGTTTGTCGCGCAACTTAGAGGTGCGGGCGGCGTCTTCTGCCATTTCAGCTTTAGCGATAGCGGCAGCTTTGCCGAAACCTACAATGCCGGGAACGTTGAGCGTACCGGAGCGCATTCCGCGCTCGTGGCCGCCACCGTCCATCTGGCTGGTAACCTTAACACGTGGGTTCTTACGGTTGACGAAGAGTGCACCAACACCTTTAGGTCCGTACATCTTGTGACTGGTCCAAGCCATCAAGTGAACACCTACCTCTTTGGGATCGACTGGGATCTTGCCCACTGCTTGGGTAGCATCAGACATAAAGAGAACACCGTGCTTGGCACAGATGTCACCAATGGCCTTCATCGGCTGGATCACACCAGTCTCGTTGTTGGCCCACATGATGGAGATGAGGATCGTCTTGTCGGTAATGGCAGCTTCGAGTGCTTCGAGGCTGATAAGGCCTTCACTGTCAACTTCGAGGTAAGTAACCTCACCGCCCATTTTCTCAACCTTCTTACAGGCATCGAGAACGGCTTTGTGCTCAGTTGTAGCAGTGATGATATGATTGCCTTTGCGGGCGTACATCTCAAAAACACCCTTGATAGCGAGGTTGTCAGATTCCGTTGCGCCGGAGGTGAAAATGATTTCGCGGGAGTCGACGTTGATGAGGTCCGCGAGTTGCTCGCGGGCAGTATCAACTGCACCTTCAGCAGCCCAGCCAGCAGGGTGATTCCGGCTGGCAGCGTTGCCTGGGTTTTCGTAGAAATATGGAAGCATCGCTTCCACTGCACGGGGGTCCGTTGGAGTGGTAGCGTTGTTGTCGAGGTAGATCAAGCGTTGACCCATGGGGAGTATATTCTTAAGAACTGTTGGAAAATTGAAGCGTAAAGACAACACGCGTCATTCCATTTGGTTTTGGTCTAAATAAGATGGAAAAGGTATTGATGGGCTAACTGCCTCAAGCTTGACAGTCAAATGACGCGGACTAGCCGCTTTGCTACTGAAGTACAGCACTTTGCACCTGTACTTCGGCTCCGCTCAGCAACCACGTCCGCGCCACAAAACGAAATTGTTCGAACACCTTAGCTGGCTGTCAAATGAAGAACTTCTCCCAAATCCCAATCAATCACCAATACGCCCGTCAGCGAACGAGCAATGCTGCCGCCATTCGCTTGGCCAGCATTAATTCCAGCCTAGCCTCTTTCGCTCATCCCAGTAGTCCTTAGGGGGCATGGATAAGGTCTTTAAGTCCATTATATCTTCCTCGTCCAGTTTGAATTTTGCAACCTCTAAGTTTGATGAAAGATGTCCCTCGTTAGCTGCTCCACTGAGAACTTTAAAGACGGGGATGCTGTCCATACAAAACCGCAGGGCTATTGCGTCAACACCCACTTCATACTTCTTAGCCAAGTCGATTAATACCCGGTAAGCCTTTGCATGCTGCGGATAATCACCGTTAGGAAACACTCTTCCGTTTGCCAGTGCTTCTTTGACGACGACCCTTTTATTTCGCTTGCTAATTTCATCAGCAACGGTAACTAGATCCTGGTCGAATACATTATACGTCACCTGGAAGACGTCAAACAGCGACTTCCCGTCGACCTCAACATTCATTGCTTTGTGCAACACGTCGACCTGATTAGCCCCTGAAGTCGTTATACCTAAAACGATGCCAAACTCTTCCCTCAAAGAAGATAGACGACGTAAAACGGGGATGTTGTCTAAGACCCCCGTCTCAAATGTCGCTGAATGAATTTGATATACGGAGAGAAAAGGTAGGAGGCTTTTAGACTTCTCCCACTGCTCGTCCAGCTTTTTTAAAGAATGCTCCTTTACTTCGTGCTGAGTCGCTAAAGGATTGAAATCTGCCACATAAGTATAGCCCCATTTAGTGGCCACCTCTATTTCTTCGTCGTCCTTTCCACGGAGCCAATCAATCAGTATCTGCTCGGCCATGCCATAACCCGGGGAAGTATCGAAATACCGAACCCCTTTATTATAGGCATCGTCAAGTATGTTTAGCCCGTTTTGTCGGAAAGCCTCGAAAGAAAACGTTGCCGTCTTCTCCTGTCTGATGTTGATGTATTGTGGTCGGCCGATGGCTGCTGTTCCCAGCCCAAATTTATTCTCCATCTACAGTGTGGGTTGGGTTAGATGCATGTTGCAGCTTACGGATTGATATAGTCTTGAAGCCGTAAATGACTAGCAGCCCTAAAGCGAGCAAGGTCATTATGACCCCGAAGAGTAGCACATAGTCGGGCATGGCCTTTATCATCGTGCCCCCTTCAGGAAAGAGAGCTCCCAAAATTCCGGACAAAACGAAGCAAGCAGCAGACACATACAAGAGTGTTGTGGCTTGCGTCAGCCGGGTAAGCTGCTTTATTTTCAATCCAGATATTTTATGCTCGAATGTATTACATCCTCCGCTCAGAATACTTCCAATTTCAGTACTTATCCCTAACAACTGAGTAGTCGTTGAGAGAATTAAGAGGCAGATAGCGGGGAGAATAGTAATTGGAATGTACCAATCCATGGTCTACGATTTTAGAGTATCCAAATAAGGCATTTGACCTTGCGCTCAGGAGCTACAAGAGAGCATTGAACAGCCGACCTTGTTCCGGGCCCACTCGGGGCGCTTCGCAAACCATTTTTGCTGACTTGGCTGTTCGTCGTATGGCTGCTTTAGCAGAAGGTAGAGCTCGTCAACCAATGAGAAGTCATTATTGTCGGCCTTGTCAATCGCCATTTGAGCCATGTAATTACGAAGGACGTATTTAGGGTTCGCTTGATTCATCAACGCCCGACGCTCCTCGTCAGAGATGTCTTCTTCACTTAATCGGTCAAGGTACTTCTCAAACCATTCTCGCCAGGCCTTCAATACCTCTCCTTTGAGGTCCTCAGGTTGATAAAAAGCCTCAAGAATCGGGTCCAAAAATGCTGTTCCGTTACCAATACTGACCTCCTTGCTGAAGTAGGCCAAGTTTCTGAAGAAGATGGTCATGTCAACTTCTGTTGCATGTAAAACGGTTTCTAGGCTTTGAAAAAGCACTGCGTCTTTATCGCTTTGGATTTCTAGGCCAAGTTTTTGGCGCATCATCGTAGCATGTTTGGCAATATACTCCTCCTTAAACCCTTTCAGGACTTCTTCCAGGGGCTCAGTTTCGTTGATTAAGTACGCAAGAGCGCTGCCCAATTGTGCCAGGTTCCACATCACGATACCTGGTTGGTTGCCAAATTGGTAACGTTTGCCTTGCCCGTCGGTCGTGTTTGGTGTCCAGCCAGCGTCATAGCCTTCTAACCAGCCATAAGGGCCGTAGTCTATGGTTAGACCCAGAATAGACATATTGTCCGTGTTCATTACTCCGTGTACGAACCCGACCCGTTGCCAGTGTACAACCATGTCAAGGCTTCGCTTAGTTACTTCTCTGAAAAAATCGACGTAGCCTTTTTTTGTGCCTTCCTCCAAGTGTGGAAAGAAGTGTCGGATGGTGTGGTCTGCTAGCTTTTTCAAAGAAGCCATGTCGCTTCTGGCAGCAAGTATCTGGAAGTTGCCGAATCGAATGAATGATGGGGCGGTCCGACAGACTACTGCTCCTTTTTCATACGCAGGGTTGCCATCATACATCACGTCCCGTAATACCTGATCTCCGGTGAGCATGAGTGATAATGACCTGGTGGTTGGAGCTCCTAGGTGGAACATTGCTTCACTACACAAGTGCTCCCTGATGGAAGACCGTAAAACAGCTAGCCCATCTGCTGATCTGGAGTAAGGGGTTGCCCCCGCTCCTTTGAGCTGAAGTGCCCAGCGATTGTCGTCGTTTACGACTTCTCCAAGGTTGATGGCTCTTCCGTCTCCCAGCTGGCCGGCCCAGTTGCCAAATTGGTGGCCTCCGTAGCACATTGCGTAAGGATCAGTTCCTTCTAGGATTTTACTTCCGGAGAAAACACCCAGGAAATCCTCGGAGTTCTTATCCTTCTCGTCGAGTCCAATTTCCTTCATCATTTCATCCGAAGCATGAACCAATACCGGACCGGAAGGCACCCTAGGAGTTACGTACGAAAAGCACGCATTAAAAACCTGCCGAGGGCTATTCTCCCGTTTCAGATCATGGGGAAGCTCCTTGTTGAAGGTGTCTCTGATATTTAATTTCATCGTTCCGATTTTTAGATCATTAAGAATGAGCTCAACCGATAATCTTGCTCCATTTAAGAGCTATGCGTTGCAATTGCTATTGATTCGACCCTTCTCGCCAAGGTAAACAAGTTCACGATGTTTGTTTACTGCCCCATCCCAAAAAAAACGTGCTACAGTTATGCAGCCCTCATTTTCAGGATGGGGCAGTAAACAATTGACATCCAACTGACTTTAGATCAGCTCCTTCTTCAGCTTATCGGAATAGTCCTTTTCATTGTACTAATCTTTTTTGGTTAAAGAAAGTGAGTTAATGCAGTAGCGTAGGCCGCTTGGAGTAGGCCCGTCAGGAAAAATGTGTCCCAGATGTGAATCACAGGTATTGCACATTACTTCGATTCGTACCATCCCAAAACCCGAATCCTTTTTGTATTTAACGACATTGTCCTTTGATGGCTGGGTGAAACTGGGCCATCCTGTCCCGGACTCAAACTTCTCACTGGCATCAAACAAGTCCGTTTCACAACAAACACAAGCGTACAGCCCGGGTTCATACCTCGAGCAGTGCGCACCTGAGAAACCAGCCTCAGTGCCTTTCTTCCTGGTGATACGGTATTGCTCGGGAGTTAGCAGGTCCTGCCACTCTTTGTCTGTCTTTTCAACCTTTTGGTCGGGAGTTGGATTGCCATAGTTAGCAAACTTGATTACATCATTCCAATTCAGCATAACGGTCTCCTTTTTGGTTAATGCAAAGTTAGGGGCACACTCAAGCTGAACGCTTAGGCATCCTTCCTGATGATTTGTCAATAACTCCCTTGTTGGCATGTTTGTACCTCACGCCTCGCAAGCAAAAGGCATAACATCGCGACCGAAGCGCTTCCTCCCTCATCCGTCAGGATTCATGCCCGGCCATCTGGATTTGTGTATGTTTTGCTTAGCTCGTACCGTAAGTGAACTTATCGAAGCGGTTGTTTTTAGCAGCATCTACAAAGAGGGGCCTTAGGCGCAAAGGAAATTATACCTTGTCAGCAGTAATCTAGGAAGGCTGAAATGTTTGCATATTCTTCCCTATCGCTATTTAAGGCTACTTCGGAAAGACGAGGGTGGAAACCCGGTACGTGTGTTGAAGAAGTGACTAAACGATTGTATGTCTTTGAAGTTGAGTTCTTCTGAAATTTCAATGATAGAAGCGTCCGTGTACTTCAGCATTCGTTTGGCTTCTAAAGTCCGCCGATTATTAATGATCTGTAGTGGCGTCTTGTCTATATGTTTCTTGAAAATATTAGAGAGGGTCTTAGGCGATTTATGCAGCAACTTTGCGTAGTCGCCGACCTTAGAGAGGTTTTTGTAATTCGTTTCTACCAGGTAGTTGTATTCCCGAATCAGGCCCACATGGAGATTATCGGTAGGTAAGTTCAGATTTTGCTTTTTATAGGCTCGAACACAGAGAATGAGGAATTGCCGAAGTACCCCTTTGAGCATCTCTAGCTTAAACTCGTTATCTTCTTTTATCTCCATCATTATGACTTCCCATAGCATTTCGAACTGCTTGAGCCGATTATTTGGAATCGATATCTTAGGAATATGGGATTCGCCAAAAAACAGTAAGCCTCTACAGCCTAGTTCATCATTGTCCTGAACGCAATAGAACTGGCGGTTGAACTGAATCACATTCATTCGGTCAAACTCGAACTGATCAATATTATAGAACTCCGTTAGAAAGATGATGCAATTTTTCTTTATCAGCACTTTCTCGTTATCAATCATGAACCGTGCATCCTCTCCGGTATTCCAGATCACGCTCAAACCTGTTTTCAAATCCGAATCGAACATATAGCTCCGCTCGGGAACAATTTCGGAAACGAAAATGGATTCATTAATTTTAGTTGCAAATCTCATTGCTGTCCAGTTTACTTATGTAGATTTTGGGAGCACAAATATCGGCAACTTTACCCCCTTCAATACGGTAGCTTTAGGCGCTCGTAGTTGCGTTTTTATGCGCGAACGTGGTTGCTGAGCGGAGCCGAAAGGGGCAACGTTAGGTTGAACCGCAGGGCCAGTACGCCCATCAAAGCTCATTATTCCGCGATGACGGTATGCGGTACTTTGCTTAGGTCCCAGTCAATCACCAATCCACCTGCCAACGAACGGGCAATACTGTCGCCGTATAAATGTTCCGTCAGGTAAAGGGCCGCCTCGAAAGACTTTGCCCCACCAGCACTGGTGATGTATTTACCGTCGTGGACAAAGAGTACATCCTTGCGAATGTCCAACTCAGGGAATCTCTCCCGCATTTTATCGATGTCGCTGGGGAAGGTCGTCGAAACCTTGCCGTCCAACACGCCAGCGGCAGCCAGTACGAACGCACCGTCGCAATGGCTAGTAACAAACTTGGCTTCTTTGTCCACTTTTCTGATGAAGCCCAACAAGGCTTCATTCTCCAGATCAGTATCCAAGTGATGCTCCGCACTTGGGACCACCAGGATATCAATCCTGGGCAATTCATCCGTCTCATACCCGAGGTCTGGCATAATTCGCATTCCCTCAAAAGTGGTCACCTCCTCCCGCGTCGCGGCTACCATAAAGGTCTTCATCGGCCGAATGCCTTCCCGGAAAATGGTGTGCTGGAAGATGTCATATGGTGCAGTCAACTCCGTATTGTAAACCCCGTCCATCACCAATAAAGCAACGTTATAAACCTTTTCGCCGGGATCACTGAAGTCAGGAATTTCGTCGGCAACGTCTTGAACCGGTTGCACGGTTTCGGATGGCGTGCAACTAAGGATGGGAACTAGGAGAAGTAGGAGGAGTGTTCTGAGCATGAGCGCAAGGTAGCGTGGTAGTCGGTAGTTTAGTAGTCGGAATGGCGTTTATCCCTTCGGCTCTTCTTCAACGGGAACCCCTTCCAATTCAACAGAATAGCCCAACCCCCTTGCTAGGATAATCATGGTTTCCACCAGCCCATTGCCTTCCAGTCGGGCGGCTTCCATCAAGGGGCTGTCCAGGATCTTTTTACGGAGCGCTTCGCGCGCCTGTGCATTCATGGCCGAGTAATCCTCGGCCGTCAAGGAATTAAACCAACTCTCTTCCAGGTCTTTAAAGGTGGCCTCGTGGTCGATGGCCAGGATCTCCGGATCGGGGAGATTACTCAGCCGAAGCGTGTTTGTCTCTTCGTCAATGTCCACGACCAGCTGTTCGAGGTTGAAGCCCACCAGCACCGTCCCCTTCACCTGGACCAGTGCTTCCTTCTTGAAGGAGAACCTGGAAGGGAGCGGAAGGTAAATCGTTACCTCTCGTGTATTGGACGAGTTGAAGACTTCACTGACGTCGCCCTCCACCGTTACGAGTTTGCTGACTTTGCGAATTTGCTCAAGTAAGACCGTAGCATTTTGCTCGGTAATGGTTTTACCCGTCTGGGTAAAACCCCAGAAAACGGCCAAGCCTAATAGAAAGGCAAGAAGAGCGATGACTAGTGTGGTATAAATAGAGCGCATTTGCTTAGTTGTTGAGTAGAGAGGCGAGAGTATTGAGATGAGGCAGTCGTTGCTGTGTTTCTATCGGGTGTCTTAACGTTGGCTCCTCATACCTCAGTATTCTTTACGCTCGCCTCTCTACTCTTGCCTCTCGCCTAATTTCTGCCGAAGGCAGGAATTACTCCACTTCCGCCGTCATCGGATATTTCAGCCCCTGATAAGACTTAAGCACTGCTTTAACACTGCCAACGCTTACCGGGCTTTCGATCAGAACAGGAAGTTTATTCTGATCGTTGGTGACGTAAATTTTCATTTCGTCGTTTTTCTTGAAGACCTCGCCAGCAATCAGTTGAGGGCTGAAGATGTGGGTGTCGAAGCGGCCGACGCCCTTGACTTTTTTACGTTCACTCCGGCCAAGGTACTTGAGCGAGAGGGGATGAACTTCCTGGTCCATCAGGATGGTGATTGGGATTTTGTCGCCATGGGTCATGGCCTGCGGGTCGAGATTTCGGGCGTAGTAGACGATGGAGATAAGGTCGTGCATGCAGCCTTCTAGGTCCATCTTTTTTTCCTTAAGTTCATCGCGGGTTTTGCCGCGCATGCTAACGGCTTTGTTGTTTTCCTGGTCGAAAACGGTCCGGTCAAAACGGGTATAACCGCCTTCGTGGACGTCCTTGATGTGGATTACCGGGAGCAGCGTTTCTTTATCGAGGTAGCTTTCGTAATTGTCGTCAACGGCGTAGAGCCACTCATAACTTTCGTAGGTGCGGCCACGGACGGTGACGTGGTATTGATCGTTTAGGTCGTTGACTTGGAAGGTTACTTCGCCGGCGGGGAGCCAGACGAAATTCCAGTTGTAGTAGAGTTTATAGACGATTTTTTCGCCGGCCATGAAGACGTCGTTCTCGGTGTCGCAGATGTCGGGCGCAGCGTAAGGCGGGTGGAACTCCGTAGGCGTATAAGCCGCGGCCGCAGGTGCAATGGATGGGATGAAGGTTCGGTAAGCCTCGTCGCCTGCCCGAAGGGACAGGTTGCCAAAGACCAGCATTGCCGGTAGGGCGAGGGTAAGGGCGAAGCGAAGTAAATGTTTCATAACAATTAGCGTTTTCTGACAATCAACCAATAACCGGGGAGGGCCGGCAACAGTACATTGACTGCGAAGAGGGTGGTGAAGGCCGCCAGGGTAGCAACGGATGTTTCTGGCGAATCTCCCCATAATAACAGCCCAAGTTCCGTTCGGGTTACAAGGTTTAGTCCGGGCGGCATGGGAACGCCCGCCTGTACTAGATAGATCCCTGAGATTCCGGCCAGCCCCTTCAGTAAAGGTAATTCAAGGCCGAAAAACCATAATAAGAGCCAAAGCTGTATACAATAGACGCTGAAACGTAGGCAAGCGTAAGCACCTGAGCGCAAGATTAAACTAAATTTAACTTGTTGCAGTCCCGCCGACAACTCCGCCGACGCAATGCCAAAGCGTCGCTCCGCCCAACTAATCCCCTTCAACAACAGGGGCTTTCCACCCCACCAACCAACGAGTAACAAGGCTGGCCCCAGGGGCCAGAGCCACGCCGGAGCAAAAGGCAGTTGCTCCCGCAGCAGCCCATCAGCAGTCCACATCAACCCCGGCCAGGCGATCAGGAGGAAGGCAACCCACTGGCAGGCACTGCCAAGCAGGCTACTGGTGAGAACGCCCGGCCACTCCGCCTTTTCTGCAACCATCAACCTCCCTCCGATTTCTCCAATCCGGTTAGGCGTTGCCGCGCTCAGGCTGACACCGGCCAGGGTGGTCCGGAAGGTTCGGGCAAAGCTCCACGGCAAAAATACCGTTAATAACAGGTGCCATTTTCTGGCTTCTAACAGCCAATTGACGGGCATCAGAACCAAGGCGAATACTAAGTAGTGCCAGTTGCCTGGGCGGGCAAGGGAGGTGCCGAAGGCCTCCCAGTCCATCTTCTGACCCAATCGCCAAAACTGCCAGCAAAAGATGGTGAAAATAACAAGGGACACCGTCCGCCAAGCCCATTTCTTCCAGGGAGCAGTTTTTATTTTATTTTGACTTTCGGTCAAATTTTTTGTTTGTTTGGGGGTTTGGACGGAACTTGTGCAAGCAAAGGTAATGGACGAAACGATAATTGTAGATCCTTACTTACTACATCAGCCAATCTACCAATCTATGCCGTCAAAACCAGAACCAGCCATCTACCGCATCCTTGGGGTGGACCCCGGCACGGTAGTGTTGGGCTTTGCCGTTGTGGAGATTCATCCCCGCTCCAAGCGGATAGTAGAATTGGGAACCCTAAAGCTGGGCAAGTTTAAAGACCACTCTGAAAGGTTGGCCGCCATCCACCGTCGGCTCACGCAAGTTATCAAGACCTACAAGCCAGCATCGATGGCTATTGAGAGTCCGTTCTTTGGCAAAAACGCACAGTCGATGCTCAAGCTGGGCCGGGCCCAGGGGGTTTGCATGGCCGCAGCGATGGGGGAGAATGTTCCGGTAACGGAGTACGCCCCACGGAAGATAAAGCAGTCGGTTACCGGCAACGGTAATGCCAGCAAGGAACAGGTAGCGGCAATGCTGCAGAATGAGTTCGCGACGGACCTGTCCGACGTATTATTGGATGCGACGGACGCGCTGGGCGCGGCCATGTGTCATTACCACCAGAGCCGAGGCGTGCTGGGAGGAGGGAAGAAATTTAGCGGCTGGGAAGGGTTTATTGCTGCGAATGCGAAGCGGGTGAAGAAGTAAGTACTGCGAAGCAAATTCTGCGTGACAAACTAAACACCCTGCGTCGGACGAATTCAGCCCGAATTTGCCCTGAATTCTACGCCAGAGATGCCTGCCGTTCCTCCTGCCTTCCCACAAAACCCTGCACCTGCGTCCCCGGCCCTTAAAACCCAAGTGGCACTAAGGACGTTCCCCCGACATGAAAAACATCTTACTAAACAACGGGCTCGAAATGCCCCAACTCGGTCTCGGCGTCTGGCAAGTAGACAATGGCGAGGAGGCCATCAACGCCATCCACTGGGCCATCGATGCTGGCTACCGCCACATTGATACCGCTCAGATTTACAAGAACGAAGAAGCTGTCGGTACGGCTTTAAGTACGGCCAGCATCCCCCGGGAAGACATTTGGTTAACCACCAAAATATGGAACGAAGACATCCGCCAGGGCCGAACAACCGCCGCCATTGAGGAAGCGCTGGTTCGCCTGAAAACGGATTATGTTGACCTGATGCTCCTGCACTGGCCCGTTGACGGCTACGTCGCCGCCTGGAAAGAACTGGAACAAGCCCTTGCCTCCGGCAAGGTCCGCGCAATCGGCCTTTCCAACTTCATGGAACCCCACCTGATTGATATTTTGGAACATGGCGAAGTGATTCCCGCCGTCAATCAAATCGAATACCATCCCTACCTCGTTCAAGCCGAGGCAATCAGCCTTTGTGATGTCCATAATATCGCCATCACTGCCTGGAGCCCGCTTATGCAAGGCAATTTTAAGGATGAGCCTCTCTTTGCCGAGATTGGTAAGGCCTACGGTAAATCTCCCGCTCAGGTAGTTCTCCGCTGGTGTTTACAGAATGACATCATCATTATCCCGAAGTCTTCCAACAAGGATCGTATCGCTCAGAATGGCGATATCTTTGACTTTGAGCTCTCCGAAGAGCACATGATTGCCATCGACGAACTGGAGCGTAATCACCGCTTCGGACCAGACCCGATGGACTTTAATTTCTGATGATTACTAATGTTGGAATCTTAGAGGCCGTCCTTTGCGATTGTTGCAAAAAGGCTGTCTATTAGGTTCTAGAAATCATTATTCCGCATAAGCGTCTATATTCACCATCCCAAATAGCCCTTTCTTCGCATCATCATCACAACTAATCTGGCGAAAATGGCTGGATTCTCTGACCAACTATATGTACATGTCTTTAACTTTTCGTCCACTCGACAACACCTCAACTGCTATTTTTCACGAGCTGTTCCATTCTTCGATCTACACCCCGCCGGGGGAGCCACCATTGCCTTTCGAGGCTACCCGCTCGCCTGAGTTGCGCCGCTACTATGAGTATTGGGGTCGGGATACCGATCTTGGTTTTGAGGTGTTGAAAGACGAAGAAGTCATTGGCGCTATCTGGTCACGGCAGTTTCTGGAGGAAGAGCCAGGTTATGGGTTTATCGGTCCTGATGTCCCAGAATTGGGCATTGCCATTAAGAAAGGATTGCGGGGTGCTGGCGTTGGCCAGCAGTTGATCGATCATTTCCTCGGCGCGCTCCGCGCCCGTGGCGACAAACAAGTCTCCCTCTCCGTCCACGGTGACAACCATGCCGCACAATGGTACCAGGGAATGGGCTTCAGGACCGTCGCTTTTGATGGGAAAACGATGACCATGGTGCTGGACCTTTAATCTGTCAAACAGCCTGTTTGCCTTGCTGTTTGACTACCTCACCTGTCCTTTCCCTTCTACCAACCACTTATAACTCGTCAAGGCCGCCAGACCCATCGGGCCGCGGGCGTGGAGCTTTTGTGTACTGATGCCAATTTCGGCCCCCAGCTCAAACTGGCCACCATCGGTGAAGGCTGTGCTGGCATTGGCGTAGACTACGGCGGCGTCGATCTCCTTGAGGTAGCGTTGGATATTGGCATCGTCGTTGCTGACGATAGATTCACTGTGCCGACTACCGTATTTTTCTACGTGGGCAATGGCCTCGGCAATGTCGTCGACGATTTTAACCGACAGCTTCATACTGAGGAACTCCGTGCCAAAGCTCTCGTTGGTGGCTTCGTATAGGTTCTCATCGGGGTAATTGCCCTTGAGTACGTGCTGTGCGTCCAGGTCGGCGTAAACTTCGCAGTTGTGTTCTGTTCCTAGTTTTGCGAGCAAATGGGGTAGGGCGGAAAGATTGTTCCGGTGAAGCAGGAGGCAGTCCAACGAATTGCAAACACTCACCCGCCGGGCTTTTGCATTGGTAATAATTGCTTTAGCCCATTCAAGGTTAGCATCGGCATCAACGTAGGTGTGGCAGATTCCAGCACCGGTTTCGATTACGGGGACGGAGGCATTTGCCCGGACGAAGTCGATCAGTCCCTGGCTACCGCGAGGGATGATAACGTCGACGAGGCCATCGGCCGTGAGGATGGGGAGTAAGGCCTCCCGTGCAGCAGGCGCGAGGTAGCAAGCTCCCGGTAGTTCCGTATCCGACAAGGCCTGATCAATCAGTTTTTTAATCGCCTGGTTACTGTCCCGGGCATCCCGACTACCCTTCAGCGCCGAAGCATTCCCAGCCTTCAAATTGAGGGCAAAGACATCAAATGTGACGTTTGGCCGGGATTCAAAGACAATACCGACCACTCCGATTGGGACACTAATTCTCCGGAGCCGAAGCCCGTTTTCAAGTAGCCGTTCTTCGTGGGAGACATCCAATGGAGAGGGCAGTTGTGCTACCCGCCGGAGATCATCAGCGATGGCCTTGAGTCGTTCTTCCGTCAGCAGCAGTCGATCATACTTCGGGTTGGCGGGGGCCATTCGTTCCAGGTCCAGGGCATTTGCTGCCAGCACTGGACCCATGTTTTCTTCGGTCAACTCTGCCAATCGGAGCAAGCACTCATTGAGCTTGGTTACCGGCTGACGGTTGAGCTTTGCGGCGGCGGACCGGAGGTCCGCTAGAGCGGAACGAACGGTTGATGTGAAGTCGGTGGTAGGAGTCATTTTTAAAATTTCCGGATACTTGCTGCTGGGGTAACAACACATTGTCTTCCGCTTCGAGGATGAGGTAATCAAGTTGAAAGCGTGGTGGAAATCATTCGGATTCCGTTTGGCTGGGAATCGAAGACTCGGAAGGGCTGGAAATGGTTGGAGCTTACGCGCCAAATCTGCGGTGGAGCAACCGAAGGGTCTTCAGCTTTTTACCGTTTTCATCGTAGATGTACACGAGGTAAAGACCGTCAGGGAGGTTCTCGATGTCGTAGCCCTCTTCGCCGGAGGGGCGGGTAAACTTACGCAAGCGGTTGCCAAGGGTGTTGGCAACTTCGACGCGGCCAATCTTTGTTCCTGGAGGGGCTTCGACGAAGAACCGTTTTTTTGCAGGGTTGGGGTAAACACGAACGGTGGTAGGTACCGGTCGGTTAAGTGGATCAACCTGTTGTTGGCCAGCAGGGCTATTGAGGTCCGGCGGGTTCGTTGTGTCAACCTTCGGTCGGCGAAGAATTTTGGTTGAAAATGAAGCGGTAGACAATGTTTTCCCAGGGACGGTCATGTCAGAAAAGTAAACTTCTACGGTTCCTTCACCACTGATGCCATCGGGTGCGAGGACAACGACGAAAGAGGAAGACTCTCCGGGGGCTAGGCGAACGGGCCGGCCTTCGTCCAGGTCAACCGTTTCCATGGAGTAGGGAATCGTTTGGTTCCGACGGCTAAAAAAGCCGTAGTCCCAAGAACGGGGAGCACTGATGATCGACATACGGTAGACCAACTGAATCGTCCGACGAGAACTGTTGGTAACGGTGACAGAGGTAATGTCCTGATAGTCCTCGTCCAAATCGTCGACAACAACCTCCTTTACCACATCCGCGGGTTCCACGCGCAGAATTGTTTTCTGCGCAGAAACAGGTAGGCAAATGATCAGCGTAAGTAAGAGTAGTAGAACTTTTTGCATTTGGGATTCAAACTGGGTGCATTGCTGCTAACAGAAAATCAAAGGTAAGGTTAACAAAGAAGTCGCAATAAAACTTTAGTTAGGTCTACTACGGTAATTAAGGGCTGGCTTTAACATTTAAAAATGGTTTACCTGTCTGGGTTGTACCTGAAATCCAGCAATCGCCTTACTTGGGTCCCTTTACCCGCAAATTGATACCGTTGAATAAAAGAGGCGTTTATCTGGAAAAAAAGTGAAAAAAACCGTGGAGAACCATGAAAAGAGCATAAAATCTATGGGTTTGTACTCAAGTAGTGGGCTTTAGTCATTTCGGGAAATTGTCTTAAGTGCCTCGGCCAACTATGTCACTTCCATATATTATTTACCTTTGCCGCCCTATGAAAGTGTCACTTAACTGGCTGCGCCAGTACCTAGATATAGATATTGATCCTGAAGTCATCGGCGAGGTGCTTACCGGCACCGGTTTGGAAGTCGAAGGCATGGACAAAGTGGAGTCCATTCCCGGCGGTTTAGCTGGGGTTGTAGTGGGCCACGTTTTGGAATGTGGAAAGCATCCTGATGCCGACCGTCTGTCATTGACCACGGTCGATACCGGAGCGGACGAACCCGTTTCGATTGTCTGTGGAGCACCAAATGTGGCGGCTGGCCTACACGTAATTGTAGCTACCGTCGGAGCAGAGCTTCACCCGCTAAGCGGAGATTCGTTTAAGATCAAGAAAGGCAAAATTCGCGGACAGGTTTCCGCAGGAATGCTTTGTGCTGAAGACGAACTGGGCCTCGGCGAGAGCCACGACGGTATCATCGTTTTAGATAAAGCGTACAAGCCGGGGACACCCGCCTCTATCGTCTTTGAACTTGAAGAAGACTATGTCTACGATATCGGGCTGACGCCAAACCGTTCCGACGCAACGAACCACCTTGGTGTGGCTTTTGATTTGGCGGCGGCACTTAACGTCAACCACGGTAAAGATGTAGCGGTGAAAACTCCGGATGTTTCGGCCTTTAAAGAAGGCAGTGGAGTACCGGTGAAGGTGACGGTTCAGAACACGGCTGATGCACCGCGCTACGCGGGGCTCACGATTGAGAACCTGACGGTTGCGCCAAGTCCTGAGTGGCTGCGCACGCGGCTGCAGGCGATTGGCGTACGCCCAATCAATAACGTAGTGGACGTGACCAACTATGTGTTGCACGAATTCGGACAGCCACTGCACGCCTTCGACCTGGACAAGGTTGCCGGTGGTGAAATCAATGTGGAGAAACTGGCCGAAGGGACCAAGTTTATGTGTCTCGACGAAGTGGAGCGGAGCCTGCGAGCAGACGATTTGATGATCTGCGACGGGAACCATAACCCAATGTGTATTGCCGGTGTTTTCGGTGGTCTGGACAGCGGCGTCAGCGACGGCACTACCCGGATCTTCCTGGAAGCAGCGCACTTTGAAGCGGGCACTACACGCCGTAGCAGCATGCGCCACACTTTGCGGACGGATGCAGCCCGGGTTTTTGAAAAAGGCAGCGATCCTAACGTAACGGTTACGGCGCTTAAGCGGGCAGCTTTGCTGCTTGAAGAATTGGCAGGAGGCAAGGTGACAAGCAAGATGCTTGACCTTTACCCCAACCCGATTCAGCCAAAGGAAATCACTGTTCGGGACCAGCGGGTTCGGGATGTGATCGGTGCTGATTTGGCGCGGCCGCAGGTGCAAAGTATCTTGGAAAGCATGGGGATGAACATCGTCTCCTCAGCGGACGAGCAGTTCGTTGTCGCTGTACCTACCAACAAGAGTGAAGTCCTTCGGGAAATCGACGTTATCGAAGAAATCCTCCGGATTTACGGCTTCGACAATGTTCCGATTCCAACAATGATTACAACGGCCATGATCGTGGCGCCGCAGCCAGACCCGAACTACGTTCGGGAGCTCGTCGGCGATCTCCTCGCCGCCACCGGTTTCAACGAAATTATGGCCATGTCCCTCGACGAAAGCCGCTTCTACGGTGAAGTCGAAGAAGGCAAGCAGATCGAAGGCCTCGTCTACATCAACAATACCAGCAACGTCCACCTCGACATCATGCGCCCCGGTATGCTGATGTCGGCCCTCGAAACCGTTGCCCACAACCACAACCGCCAGCAGCACGACCTTCGCCTCTTCGAATTCGGCAGGTCTTACCACCTGAAAGGGGAAAAGTACAACGAGGTCAACCACCTCACGCTGACCCTCACGGGCAAGCGGCACGCCGAAACCTGGCATCCAACGCCGAAAGGCAAAAACGAAGCGGGGTTCTATACCATCAAAGCAGCCGTAGAGCTCGTCTTCCAGCGCCTGGGCATCGATAACTACCGCACTGCTGAGGCTCCGACGGAGGAGTACAGCTATGGTATCCGTTACCACAAAGGCCCGATGGTTTTGGCTGATTTTGGCGCCGTCCTTCCCCAGCACCTGCGTACGCGGCAAGTAAAGGCCGACGTCTTCTTCGCCGATATCAATTGGGACAACGTGATGAAGGTCCTGCCCAAAAAACCAATCCAGGTCGTTACGCCCGGCAAATACCCCGCCGTACGTCGTGACCTTGCCCTTGTTGTAGACCAGTCCGTCTCTTTCGCCGACGTGGAACGTCTCGCCCGTAAGGCAGAGAAGAAGCTCCTAACGGAAGTTAACCTATTCGACATCTACGAAAACGAAGACCAACTCGGTGCCGGCAAAAAATCTTACGCCGTCAGTTTCCAACTCGTCAGCAACGAGCGGACACTGAAGGACAAGGAAGTCGACAAAGTGATGCGCTCCATCGAAGGCAGCCTGAGCAAGCAGCTTGGGGCTGAGGTGCGGCGGTAAAAACGGACTTTTAGGATTTAGCGGTTAGCATTCAGCGGCCAGATGTATATACGTATATATCTGGCCGCTGTTTTTATGAAACACAACCACCAACAAGAAAACTATACCTCGCTCTGGCGTTTGGGGTAGTTTCCTAACAGGAACATTTTGTTGAGGCCCTTAGGAACTCAACAAAATAAAACCAGATTATTGGTTATCATTGGAAAATGATCTTAAGTGACCGAGTCCAATATACCTATACATGGCCCTCAAAGACACCCTCAGCACCCTCGGGAAAATCGCCCACCGCGAATGGGATGAAGTCGTCGACCGGCTCGGTTGGGGGCGGGATAAACCCGTTTCTATCGCAAATTACATCGGTTTCGGCCGAGAGAATTACCTGTTTCTTTCGGGGAGGCTACTTCGGGACCGGGGCATTCGCCGGCAAGAGAGGGATGGTTTATTGGACAACATCGTCAATAACTTCAAACGGTTTAACAGCCGGGAGATCATCGGGGCAAAGGTGAAAATCACCTGGGGTGACCATGTCTTTGAACGGACTACAGACCATGAAGGCTATTTCCATGTGGAACACACCTGTTTGCCAGACGAAGAGGTGTCCAGCGAGCACCAACTTTGGCAGGAGGCTAAAATTGAGGTGGTGTCTGTTCCCGGAAACGACGATGTTCACGTTGTTTCTTATTCAGATGTTGTAGTTCCCAAGGTGGCAGAATTCGGTGTGATCAGCGATATTGATGATACCATCTTGCAGTCCGACGTGACCAGTAAGCTGAAGCTGAAGACGATGGTGCACACGCTGTTGAAGAACGCCGGGAATCGGCGTGCCTTTGCCGGTGTAGCGGACTTCTACCAGGCATTATCTATTGGCCCGGATGCTGAAGGCTACAATCCTTTCTTTTACTTGTCCAATTCGCCCTGGAATTTATATGACCTGTTGTTGGACTTCCTGCACATTAATCACCTGCCCCGTGGACCAATCTTGCTCAGGGACTTTGGTCTTCCGGTAGAAGACAGCCCGTTCAGTTTTCGACGGCATAAAAAAGACATGGTAAATCGGATATTATCCACATATCCAAGTTTGCCCTTTATCCTCGTTGGGGATTCCGGAGAGCACGATACTGATATATACCTTGAGGCGGCTCGCAACAATCCTAACCGCATCCTTGCGATTTATATTCGGGACGTTCAACACAAGCGGAGGAAGCAGCGGATTGAGAAATTGATTGAGCAGCAAACCGAGATAGAGGTCCACCTCGTAGAAAGTTACGAGGAGGCTATGGAGCACGCTAGAGGTTTGGGGCTGGTGGTGTAGCGTCCTAGTGGGCTGGCCCACTAGCTTCTGCAAGAGGTGGCCGCGGCCAACGTAGTTGGCCTTTATGCTGAGCGTAACCCAAGTACAGGTGCAAAGGAGGTTGAAGGGGAGTGCTACCTAACAAAATACCGACTGCCAAACGACTCACTACTTACCCTTCTTCATCTTCCGATTGGTCTTTTTGTTAAAGAGGTCCATCGAGGCTTTCTTTTTCGGCTTTCCGTTCTTTTTAACCACCGGTTTAGGAGTGTAGGTGGTGGCTGGGCACCCGGATTTCCTAGCACAACCAGTGAAAGAGAAGGCGCAGAAGAGGAGAAGTATTAGAGGGAAAAGGTAAACCCGGGAGTGTTTCATACGTTGTAGGGACTGTGACTTTTGCTTGCTGCACGCAATAATCGGTCATTTACACACGTAAAATAAGGAATAATCCATTTTTTAGGTGGTTTTTGTTGGATAGGACAAGTTCCCGACCAATATTTGCTGCCCTTAATCATATCCAAAATCCTGAACCAATGAATAAAGGAGAACTCGTGGCGTCTATCGCCGAAAAAGCCGGCCTCACCCAGAGCCAGGCAGAAGCAGCCCTCAGCGCAACCCTCGATAGCATCGGCGGAGCACTCAAGAGTGGCGAAAGCGTAAGCCTGATCGGCTTCGGTACATTCTCAGCTAACGAGCGTCCAGCTCGTGAAGGTCGTAACCCACGTACGGGTGACACCATCCAGATTGCTGCCAAGACCGTTGCTAAATTCAAGCCGGGTAAGAAGCTGAGCGAAAGCCTCAACTAATTACCTCCCGCCAGAAACCCCAGCTTTATTGCCGGGCAGCTGGTTCATAAAAGCGACCCATCTCTACGGAGGTGGGTCGCTTTTCTTTTTACAGCCTCTAAGCAATCCATAGGTTTTCATTGTTATCTTTCAGAGAACAAAGGTTGTGGGCGAAAGACTTAACTTTGCAATTAAACTTACTACCACCTTCACGGTGTTTACTGTGAACTGTATCAAGCAAAACCGGGCTCCGGGATAAGTAGGGGCCATTAACCACCATATTCTATGGCAGACATTAAAAAACTAGAGCGCGTAGCCAGCCAGGTCCGACGCGACATCATCCGCCAGGTATTCCTGTGCCAGAGTGGTCACCCAGGTGGCTCTCTTGGAAACGCAGACCTGCTGGTTGCATTGTATTTTGACGTAATGAAGCACGACCCGAGCTTTAATATGGAGGCCGAAGGAGAGGATGTTTTCTTCCTGTCTAACGGGCACATCTCTCCGGTCTGGTATTCAACGCTGGCGCACGCAGGTTACTTCCCGAAGGAGGAACTGGCTACCTTCCGTAAGATCAACTCCCGTCTACAGGGCCACCCAACTACCCATGAAGGTTTGCCGGGTATCCGCATTGCCTCTGGCTCACTGGGGCAGGGAGTCTCTGCAGCATGTGGTATGGCCATGGCTAAAAAAATGAACGGTGATGACCGGACTGTATTTGTGCTGACCGGCGACGGTGAGCAGCAGGAGGGACAGATCTGGGAGGCGGCGCTTTTTGCGCCCCACAACAAACTGGACAACTTGGTCCTGATCATCGACGACAATGGCCAGCAGATTGACGGCCCGACGGAAGAAGTACTCAAACTCGGCTCCTTTGCCGACAAGTACAAAGCCTTTGGTTGGGATGTCATGCACATGGACGGTAACAACATGGCAGATACGGTTAAGGTCCTCAAAGAGGCCCAAGCCAAGCGCAATGGCGTACCTACCTGCATCGTGATGAAGACAGAAATGGGACAAGGTGTTGACTTTATGGTGGGAACCCATAAGTGGCACGGCAAAGCCCCGAGCGCGGAGCAGACGGAAAATGCCCTCGGACAGTTGGAAGAAACGCTGGGTGATTACCCGGCCTAGGTTCTATCCCCCTGCTCATCCACCTCCCTTGCACCTGCGGCCGCGCCCAAAACAAGGCCCTAGTGCTTCTAATAACCAAGAACTAACATAGCTATGCTATCTCTAGATAAATTACAATCCACCGGCAAAAAAGCCACCCGCGACGGCTTCGGTGCTGGCCTCAAGGCTGCCGGCGACAAGCACGACAACATCGTGATGCTCACCGCCGACCTCCGCGGCTCCATGAAGTCTGAAGACTTCATCACCACTTACCCAGACCGCTTCATCCAGTGCGGCATCTCCGAAGCCAACATGATGGGCGTCGCTGCCGGTCTGGCTACTGCGGGTAAGATTCCCATGGCGACCACCTTCGCCAACTTTGCCACCGGCCGTGTCTACGACCAGATTCGCCAGAGCATCGCCTACAGCGACAAGAACGTCAAGATCTGTGCCAGCCACGCCGGCCTTACCCTTGGCGAAGACGGTGCTACCCACCAGATCCTCGAAGACATCGGCATGATGCGCATGCTTCCGGGCATGACCGTCATCAACCCATGTGACTACAACCAAACCAAAGCAGCAGTGCAAGCCATCGCCGATTACCACGGCCCGGTTTACCTCCGTTTCGGTCGTCCGAGTTGGCCAATGTTCATTCCTGAAGACCAGGAATTCGTCATCGGCAAAGCCCTTCACCTCAACGAAGGTTCTGACGTAACCATCATCGCTACCGGTCACCTCGTGTGGCACGCCGTCGAAGCTGCCCGTGAGTTGGAAGCTGAAGGTATCAGCGTTGACCTGATCAACATCCACACCATCAAGCCACTTGACGAAGAAGCGATCATCGCTTCCGCCAAGAAGACTGGCGCCGTTGTTACCTGCGAAGAGCACAACAAGTACGGCGGCCTCGGCAGTGCCGTTGCGGAATGTCTCGCCAAGAGCCACCCAACCCGCCAGGAATTCGTCGCTACCGACGATACCTTCGGCGAATCCGGCACGGCTGATCAACTGTTGGAGAAGTACGGCCTTGGCATCAAGGACGTGGTTGCGGCCGCGAAGCGGGCGTTGAAGTAAGCGCTTGCGCTATAGATATTTAAGACAGCCTCTTCGGGAAACCGGAGGGGCTGTTCTTGTTTGGGAGAGAACTATTATGTGGGGGGGGGAAGCGTTATCTTGTCAGTAGAGACCGGCGATGCAACGATTGATATTCTATAATTGAATAAAAAGATCAGAGTAGAAGGTCGCTTGAGTTTGATAACTCAAGGAACACTAGATTTAAAATAAAAGAAAGCCCCGAAACTTACGTCTCGGGGCATTCTTTATTTAAACCTGAAAGGACTTCATAACCCCGCACCGACTTCAGTTGGTGAAGGCATGTTTCATTCCAGTGTCTACAACCGCTCGAATACTCCAGCAATACCTTGACCACCGCCCACACAGGCAGTAACCATTCCGTACCGTTGGTTGCGCAAGCGCATCTCCTCCAGCAGCTGAATGGTCAGCTTAGCACCAGTACAACCGAGTGGGTGACCGAGGGCGATAGCACCGCCGTTTACGTTCACCGCCTCCGGGTCTAGGCCGATGGTGTTGATAACCGCCAGTGCCTGGGTGGCGAAGGCTTCGTTGAGTTCTGTTTGCTCAATGTCCTTCACCTTAAGGCCAGCACGTTCCAGGGCTTTAGGGATGGCTACGCAGGGGCCGATGCCCATGTACAGCGGGTCAACACCGCCAACGGAGCAGGAAGCCATGCGGGCAATTGGCTCAAGGCCAAGTTTTTTCACCATGCGCTCGCTGACGACGAGGGTGAAAGCGGCACCGTCGGAAGTCTGAGAAGAGTTACCAGCGGTAACTACACCTCCCTGCTTGAATACGGCGCGGAGGCGGGCTAGGCCCGCCATGCTAGTCCCCCTGCGAATGCCTTCATCCATAGCAACGGTGTGGCTGGACTTAACCATCTTTCCATCTTTGACGAACACGTCCTCCACTTCAATGGGGACGATTTGGCTGTCGAACTTACCACCGTCGATGGCCGCAATGGCACGGTCGTGGCTCTGAACGGCAAACGCATCTGCCATCTCACGGGTAACACCGTATCTCTCGGCAACGGCCTCGGCCGTTTTACCCATGCTGACGTGGTAGTTCAGGTTTTCCATTGCCGCCTTGTAGCTGGGGCTGAGTTTGTAACCCGTCATCGGGATCATACTCATGCTCTCTGCGCCACCGGCGAGGTACATGTCGCCAAACCCTGCCTTGATCTTACCAACGGCCATCGCAATTGACTCGAGTCCTGAGGCACAGTAGCGGTTGATGGTGATACCGGGAACCTCATTGCCTAAGGCACGAGCGGCGATCAGACGTCCAATCTGCAGGCCTTGCTCCCCTTCGGGGTTTGCGCAGCCGACGATGACGTCGTCGATCAGCGTAGGATCAACCTCCGGGACGGAGGCCATCAGGTGCTTGATGACGTCGACGGCGAGGTCGTCGGAACGGTAATTTTTGAATCCTCCTTTTTTGGACTTGCCAATGGCGGAGCGGAATCCTTTTATGATGTAAGCTTCCATTATTTGGTGCTTGAAGAGTTAAGTAATACGGGCGCGGACGTGGCGCAGGGTTTAAAAGCAAGGAGCTAAGGAGCTAGAGAGCTAGCCGTCATTCCAATGTGCGGTAGCCTAGGTTCTAGTTCCTTAGCGCTCTAGCTTCTAATTGCGAAGCGGCTTATTGTGCTGCAACGTGTACTGAATCCGCTCCAGCGTCTTCTGGTTGCCCAGCAGGCTCAGGAACGCTTCCCGCTCCAGGTCGAGGAGGTATTGCTCTCCAACCATCTGCGGCTGCGTAAGTTCTCCACCACAGAGGATGTTACCTACGTGGCGGGCTACGACGGCGTCGTAATCAGAGATGTACTTACCCAATTGGAATTCATTGATGGCCGTGTGAATGGCTGCTAGGCCAGCGCGGCCGAGTACTTCAATGTCTTCTCGGATGCTTGGGGCAACGTAATCACGGGAGAGTTCCAATACCTTGCGCTTGGCTTCGCCAATGTTGCGCTGCAGGTTGGTCTCCACGAAGTCTTTGCCTTCGATCAGGTAGTTGTGGTCGTAAGCTTCGGAAGCCGAAGTCGAAACGGTCGCCATGGCAATCGTCTGGAAGTTCTTCAGCAGTGTTGGCATCTTAACGTCGCCGTCGAAGAAGCTGTCACTGGTACGCAGCGCCATTTCTTTAGTACCTCCGCCGCCAGGGATAAGACCAACGCCAACCTCTACGAGGCCGATGTAGCTTTCCGCTGCGTAAATGCCCGCATCAGCGTGCATGCTGATCTCACAGCCGCCGCCGAAGACGTAGCCCTGCGTCGCTACCACAACGGGTACCTTACAGGTCTTAATTCTCATGTTCAGCTGCTGGAAACCGTCGATCAGGGTATCAAGCGTTTTGAAGTCTTGCTGCATGGCCAGCATCCCAACGTTCATCAGGTTAGCGCCTACGGTAAAGTTCTTGGCGTTGTTGCCAATCACGATACCTGCCCAACCTTCTGCTTCCGCCTTATCGATGGCGTCGCTGATGGCTTGGCCAATAGCGTCGTCGATGGAGTTGGACTTGGAGGTGAACTCTACGCACATTACGCCGTCGCCCAGGTCGTGGACGGTGGCGGAGTCGTTCTTGAGCACTGGCGCGTTGTCGCGCATGGTGTCGAGGATAACGTAAGGCTTCTGGCTTGGAACGGCCTTGTAGCTCTTGGAGCTTAGGTCGTAGTACTGGCGTTCGCCCTTGGTGGTACGGTAAAAAGCGGTGTGGCCTGAAGCCATCATCTCTTTAACCCAGTCGGCAACCTTGCCGCCGGTTTCTTCGATCATAGCAATGCCCTCAGCCAAGCCGATGGCGTCCCAACATTCGAATGGTCCGTGGCTCCAGAAGTAACCGGTGCGCATGGCATCGTCAACGCTGTATAGGTCGTCGGCGATTTCCGGAACGCGGTTGGCAGAGTAGGCGATGAGGCCTGCGTAGTATTCCCGGAGGAACTTATTTTCTTTGTCTTCTCCGCCTACCATAGCTTGCATCCGGCGGTCGAAGTCTTCAATCATCTTGGCTTTGCCAATGGCTGGCCGTGGGCGGGCTGCCGGAGCGTACTCCAGCGTCTTCAGGTTAAGGGCATGGATAATGCTCTTGCCTTTCTCGTCCCGTTCTTTGGTCTTTTTGTAAAAACCTTGGCCGGATTTGTTGCCGTAGAATTTGTTGTCCAGGATGAATTTCATGAAGCCAGGCTGCTCCTTGGTCTTCACGCTGTCGATGTATTCGTCTCCTTCAACGTTCATCATGACGAAGGCGGAAACCTTCGCGCTGGTGTCGATACCGACGAGGTCCTGAAGGCGGTAGGTTGCCGTGTTGGGGCGGCCGATGAGGGAGCCGGTGATGGCGTCGACCTCTTCGATGGTCATGTCGTACTTAACCGTAAGGTCCATCATTTGAACGCCAGACATTACGCCGATGCGGTTACCGATGAAACCAGGAGTGTCCTTACAAAGCACGGTTTGCTTACCGAGGTAAACGTCGCCGTAGTGCATGAAAAAGTCAACGACTTCCTTCTTGGTCCCCTCGTGAGGGATAACTTCGAAGAGACGAAGGTAGCGAGGCGGGTTGAAGAAGTGGGTGCCACAGAAGTGGCCACGGAAATCGTCCGACCGTCCTTCAGCCAACATGGTAATTGGAATACCGGAAGTATTGGAGGTTACCAAAGAACCGGCTTTGCGGAATTTGTCAACCTTCGCAAACACCTGCTGCTTGATGTCGAGGCGTTCAATAACGACTTCGATGATCCAGTCGGCGTCGGCGATTTTCTCGAAATCGTCGTCGAAGTTGCCGGTAGTAATCTTACTGGCAAAGTCTTTCTTAAACAGGGGAGCTGGCTTGGATTTGATCGCTTTGGCGAGTGCGCCGTTAACGATGCTGTTCCGTTTTACGGGGTTTTTCTTATCCTCCTCGCTGAGGTCGAATGGGACGATGTCGAGCATCAGAACGTCCAGGCCGATGTTGGCAAGGTGACAGGCGATGCCCGATCCCATTACCCCGGAGCCTAGGACGGCTACTTTCTTTAGGCGGTATTGCATGATCTGGTTTGAATATTATAAGTTTAGCGAAAATTCGCTGGCGAAGATAAGTGGTTAACATCGCAAACGCAATTCCAGTTGGAAGTTAGTGGGTTTTCAGAGAGGATTGTTGGAGCTATTTGACTGTTTATCACGCTCCAACGTGCAGTAGCAGACTGCTCGACTCCTTTTATTTTTGGACTGCTTGACTTTTTTGGCGCGGACGCAGGTGCAGTGTTTTGGACGGAGGAGCAGGGAAGGAGTGTGGCTTTCTTAGTAGCTGTCCCACCTCGCCCTATAATCCCTTACATACATATGCATGGTACTTACTTGTTGTTAAGGTTGACTAACCACTTTTTTTAAAATCAACCCCTGACCTCTAATTTTTAAGCCCTGACCTCTACCTTCGTCAAGTGCCCAAACACCCCAACCTTCTCCGCAACCTAACCCTCGGCACCGCCCGCCAGGAACCCGACCCTGCCATCAACACTTGGTTGGAGGCCCGCGATGCCGTGGACCCCACTGCCGATTCCGCCGAGCGCCTCCTCGCCACCTACGCCATCACCGAGCGCCTGCACCGACTCGAACCTGGCCCGGCAGTTACCCTGGGGGAGACGAGTTCTGCTCCGCCGGATGAACGGCCATTGCCCTCCCCAAAACTCAGCAGAGGGTTTCAGCTGATCATGGAAGGGACTTACGCCAAGGTATTACCGGAAGCACTTGGACTACTAGAAGAGGTGGGTGTCCAGTTTCCACCGTTTCTCCTACCTAAACTGTTGGAGAAGGCCTTGGAACATCAGGATGGTCGACCTGAATTTAGTAGGGGATTGCTGCGGGCCGCAGGCCCGCGGGGCAGCTGGCTCGCGGGGTTAAACCCCGCCTGGCAAACCCTCGCCTCTAACTACGACCTCGGCGTAGCCTGGGGCCGCGAAGCCACCCCAGGCCGCCGAACCTTGCTCCTTAAGCGCTGGCGACAAAAGGATCCCACTGCCGCCAGAGAAGCACTATCGGTCGTATGGGCCAAGCAGTCTCCCAAAAATCAGGAGACCTTCCTCGAAGCGATGGCCGTCAACCTCTCTGCCGCCGACCAAGCCTGGCTCCGCGAAAGGCTTGGCCCCAAGCGCAAAAGTGTTCGCCGGGCCATTCTGAAACTGTTGCTCCAAACCGGCGAGGAACTCGCCGTTGAACAAATGACAACGCTCGCTGCCGCCAGCCTCGATGAAGCCGGGAAAATCACCACCCTCGTGAGCACCCTGGAAGGGTCTGAAATCCTGGACAGCTACGGCGGCACCCAGAAGAATGAATCCCTCGCGGGCTTCCTCCTCAACACTTTGCCGCCAAACCTTCTACCTGATCTCCTCGGGCAAACTGGCTCCGAATTTTGGGTAACCCTCAAAAAGGAAGAACTCAAGCTGGCGGCCGAAGCACTCCTCCAATACGACCTGCCTGGTCTCCATGCGGAATTTGTCCGCTTCGCCTGCTTGGTTAATCCCGCTCAGTTGCCCATCGAGGCTGCCGCAAAGCTGACGGCCAGCCTAGGCCAGGAGGACTTCCTCTCCATCTTCCACGACCTTTTAGAAAAGGAAAAGAACATCCTCCACTTTGGCGGCGTCCCCCGAATTCTTGCCCTCAGTAGGAATGAAGCTTGGTCGGAACGCATAAGCAAGTCTTTTGTCCTCCAGCTAACCAGCACGCTTCGCGATATCCAAAGTGTGCCCTATTCCATGCAACAGGATTTGCAGTCCCACTGGAAATTGGCCATCCCACTGATGAACATCTCCACCTTCGGCTGGATGCGAACCCAACTACATTCCATGACGGAACGGGCGGATGGGTTTGGGAAGTTGGCGATAGAGTTATTGCAGACCACGGCGTTTAGAAGAAGCCTTTGGGCCAGGGCCTAGCGCCAGGCCTTAGGCCTGGTTTAGACGAGCTTCGCGCCTTTAGTCTCCCGCATGTTACAGGCAACTTGTCGCTGAATTTATTGGAGCTTCGCTCCTGCCTCATGCGGTAGCCTACAAGGCCGAAGGCCGCGTCTACAAGCGCGCAGCGCGTCTACAAGTGAGCGAAGCGATCGTCCATAAATACCAGTTGTGTGGGGTTTTGTGTTTTTTTTGTTGAAATAAAAAAAAA
>JBLIGS010000004.1:0-27908 GCA_047637095.1 Neolewinella sp.
TCGCGGCACTGTACTTCCCAGCTGAAAACCTCACGTAGCTAAGGCTATGATCGACTTTCAGCTGGTCGTCCAGCACCGCGCTGCCGGCGTTCTAACTAGCACCAACTTCAATCTTGACGCACTAGCAATTTGAACAGTTCCGGGGATATTGAGGAAAAGCCTGTCCGTCGCGGGGTTCGGGAAAGTGCTTATAGCATTAAACACATCCTCATCTACAGTTACCACGGGCAATGTACCTGGAGGATTTGCTTCGTAAAACCCACTCACCAAATCTGCAGCTGCAAAAATCTCGGTTGTATCAGGACATCCAGAGGATACTTGCGCTGAATTAATGGTCGTTATTGCCAAAGTAAACTTTACATAGTCTTCATTATGCAAGTCGTAAGGGCCAATACTATATTTACCTCTCCCAACAACTCGGTCCGCAGCCCCTCGTTGGGCAGCCCCAGAGAGCTTTCTCTCCCCTAGCCTACCTCCTACGTTTAGTGCCTAATAGCACACATATGAGCGAAACCTAAGTCTGGTACAAAGAGGTAATTAAAGAGCAAAGAGAGGGAAACAACATCTACTCCGTCACTACTACCCTACCAACGGCCAACTGCCCATCGGCCGTTTGTAAGCGGTAAACGTAGGCCCCTGCCTTCAGGCCTAGGGACTTCAGGTTAAGCGTTTGGTTATTGCCGAGGGCGGAGACCTCCGCCAGCCTTCGGCCGGCAATATCGAAGAAGCCAATCTTCACAATCCGGCCACCTGCCGGCAACTCAAACGTCAACTCTCCTGACGTCGGGTTAGGATACGTTTCTAGGCCGATAACGGAGGCAGCCACCGGTTCCTTGGTATTGACAAGTGTCAACGGTTTACAGAACTCATCGTAATAGGCTTGCACAGCATCGGCCGCCGCATAGGCAGGTGTAAGGTCTGGGCAGTCCCCCTCGTACTCAATCCCAAAAACGGTAGTCACTCCAAGGGTAAATTTCACAAACTGCCCCGGCAGCAAATCGTAAGGGCCCGTGCTGTAGACGGTCCTGAAGTCCAGCCCTCCTACCAGTTCGTTACACTCCAACCAAGGCGAATCATTCACTTCGCCACCGTCGTAAACGAAGCGGGTTGCCTCTCCTGTTTGGTCATACCCAAAGCCACCGCGGTTCATTGAGGTTCCATCCCGCCAAAAGCCAGTTAGGTAATTATAGTATTCAATCGCTGTGCTGGGTTCAACAATTCCCGGTGGCGGAGAACCAAAGGCACTGCTGTAAAAATTCATCACACTGTACATCTCCGGCTCTCTTTCAATTTGGTCACTTTGCATCCTTGCGTCAAGAATTTTAAATACTGTTGCCGGCGCGGTAGTTCCATAACTGGTTATTCCCTGTAAGCACTCTCCATCATCGGGGCCATCATTGTAAGCGACAAACATCTTCCGAAGCGTATCACTGGCTATTTGATCATTCTCGTAACAGCCAAGGTCGACGTCCACCCAATGCCCTGCATAGAAATCTAGCACGTCTTCAGCAGCCCTGTTAATGAGGGTATAGCTGTAGAAAGTTGTTCGCTGTAAGGGATTGTCATCCGCTGCGGCCACGGCGTAGGCCAACAGGTGAATCTCCATTTGTATCTGGACAGGAGTTCCACTCTGTGCGTGGACATTTCCTGCATCATTAAAGACAGCAAACACCGCTTGTTCGCCGCAGAAAAGCGGATAATCCCCAACTCTCGGGTCATAAAGGCCATTATTGTCGGAGTCGAAAAACGGTGCCATGCCTTCAGGCTTGACGGGTACTTCGATGCCGTAGAGGTCAAAGATCAGGGGATTTCCTATTGCTGGCCAGCCGGCCAGCGAAGTAGGCACCTGGTTTGTTTCAGGACTGTCAGGGTCATATGCCGACAGGTAATCATCAATCTCCTGTCGGGTAACCTTAAAAAGCCGGTCCCATCCATCACAGACATCTGTTTCCGTAGTACCAACATCTGTCAATGGTCCAGCAAAGTAATCGAACCGTCCTACAGTTCGACCATAGTCTTGTGCAACGATTTTAAGCCCTCCACCAGGGTCTCGGCCAGCCATCCAAAGCCCTCCAGCAAACATGGCCGTTGGTGAGTTGGCTGAAGGAGAATCTACACCAGCGTCAACGAAGTAGTGGCCGTCGTTTCCGTCCCACCAAAGGTCACCGCCGTTGGTGATGCGGGCCCGGACGGCGTTGCCGTCCAAGTCAACCTGGGCCGTTGGGTTATTACAATTGGTCAGCAATTGCTCTTGGGCCCCAAGAGAAGAGGACAGGGTAAAGAAAGCGAGAGAGAGGAGGGTAAGGTGTTTCATAATAGGTTTTAGTTAATCACAATATACTTGCAACCTTCTAACAGTCAACTGTTCACCTATAGCATATAGCAGCCAGCCGACAACTAAACCTAGAACAAGTCACCCCACCGGCAATCCAAATAATCCGTCATCATGTGAAACAACAGCCCTACCCCGACAACCCGCAGCGGCTTCCAGAACAGGAATAAAAAGTAGGCTCCGATGGCATAGTAGGAATGCAGGGGGTGGAAACCGATGCTACAGCGCCCGGGGTCAAAGACGGGGACGGCCAACAGGTGGTCTGCGTCTACAATCATGGTAGCGACCATGATGAGCCAGGCTGTTTTCCAGTTTTCTTTGAATAAAACCCAGGCTAATAATCCGGGAACTAGAAAGTGGAGGGAGTAATGGGTGATGGTCTGGAGCACGGCGGGCAAATTTAAGGCCAAACAAATAGCCGGCAGATAAAATAATGATGTCAAGCAGCTGTGCTGAATGATTAGGCCAGTTCGTACAACGAGCTGGCGACCAACGCTGTGTCTGCAAGGCCCTCGCGCAATAGGATTCGCTACCCTTTCCGCAAATGATGAGCTCCCTCTTTCTTTCTGACTCCCTTGCTCTGCGTGAGAATTTTCTTGTGTCCCAATCGTAGTCCATTAGCCTACTATCCTTGCTTTTAAAAACGTCCCTTTGCACCTGCGGCCGCGGCCAGAACAGTCCAAAAATGTATGTTTTTCCGAAAGTCCGATAAATCAGACCGGCCCACAAATTCGCTCCAAAAACTACCCCCACTAACAAAAAACGCCACCGATCAATTACCTTACGCCAACCAGATCAACGATTATGCAATTTACAACTCTTCTGCACGCTTTCTACCACCGGGAAAAAAACTGGGCAGACCGCCCTTACCTCCATCAGCCTTTTGGCGATAAATGGGAGACATATACCTGGGGAGAAGTGGGGCAAATGGCCCGCAAAATGGCCACCTACATCAACAGCCTCAACCTGCCGCCACGCAGCCATATCGGTCTGGTTTCCAAGAACTGCCGCGAGTGGATCATCGCCGACGTAGCCATCATGATGGCCGGCCACGTCAGTGTTCCCTTCTTCGCCACCCTCACCGGTGACCAGATCAAAGAAGTACTGACACTCGGTGATGTAGCGATGCTCTTCGCCGGAAAAACCGAGGGTTGGGACGACATGAAAAACGGTATTTCAGA
This sequence comes from Neolewinella sp., assembly GCA_047637095.1. Lineage (GTDB taxonomy): Bacteria > Bacteroidota > Bacteroidia > Chitinophagales > Saprospiraceae > Neolewinella. Next base: position 3,514 of record JBLIGS010000004.1, read on the forward strand.
AGACATGCCACTCGTCCGCTTCCCTCATTACGAAGGAAATTCTGAGGTCAAACGAGGAAAAGATTGGGATGAAATCATGGCCGAAGTTGCGCCAATGGAAGGAAGTCCTACTCCAGAAATCGATGATTTATGGACCATAATTTTCACCTCCGGCACCACAGGTACGCCCAAGGGTGTCATGATCAAACATGGTACCATGGCCGCCCAGGCCAGGGCCATTCACGGTCCTAACCCACTCAAAATTGACCAGAACGGCGACAATATATTCTTCAGTTTCCTACCCCTCAACCACGTTGCCGAACGCGGTATAATCGAGTGCATGAGCATCTGGTACGGAGCAGAGATTTCCTTCACCGAAAGCATCGAAAGATTCGCGGCCAACCTCCAGGACGTACGCCCTACCTTCTTCTTCGCCGTACCGCGCATCTGGACAAAATTAAAGGGTGGAATCCTGGCCAAGTTGCCCCAAGAAAAGCTGATTAAGCTGCTTAAGATTCCGGTGGTCTCCTGGTTCATCCGCCGCAAAATATCAAAAGGCTTAGGCTTAGATCGTTCAAGAATTCGGATTACCGGGGCTGCGGCAATCCCGACGGCAACCAAAGACTTTTTCACCAACTTGGGCTTGCCGCTGTCCGAAGCTTATGGTATGACGGAGAACTGCGCCTCCAGCCACATGCAGCACCCAGAGAACAGCAAACCGGGATCGGTTGGGCCCGTACAGGCAGGTACAGAATGCCGCATCGAAGAGGGAACTGGCGAGGTACTAACCCGAGCGGAGTACACCATGGACGGCTACTACAAAAGCCCCGAGAAGACTGCTGAAACAATCACTGATGGCTGGCTCCACACCGGTGATCAGGGCCGCATCGACGAAGACGGATTCCTCTTCCTCATCGGCCGAGTAAAGGATACTTTCAAGACGGCGAAGGCCAAATTCATCGTTCCCAACGAAATCGAGGCCAAGTTCGACGATATGGAAGAGATCGAGCAGCTTTGCCTTCTGGGTCTTGGCATGCCGCAACCCGTCCTCCTAGTGACCCTTTCCGAGATTGCAAGGGCGCAGACGCAGGATGCAGTGCAAGCCTCGTTGGAAGCAAGGTTAACCGCAGTCAACGCCAACCTAGCCAGCTACAAAAAGATCGGTGCCCTCGTCATTACCAAGGAAGACTTCACCGTCGACAATAACCTCCTCACCCCTACCCTCAAGGTAAAGCGGCCACAAGTCCACCAGGTCTTTTCTGGTCGCTTGGCCGATTGGATTGAGGAGCGGGATGCGGTGATTTGGGAGTAACTGGCCTGGGGCCAGTGTTTAGAGACTAGTGGGCTAGCCAGTAAGTTTCGTTAGCTAAAAACGAAGATGTTTTGGTCGCTGGCTAAACGAAAAACAACTTGCATAGCCGTAGCTACGGAAGTTGTTTTTCGTGACGCCAGCGGGCAAAAGATCAAGTTTTGGGCAACGAACGGACACTTGGAGGTTACCGATGACCGAATTGCTGCGCAATCAGATCATTGGCAACACTCCGAGGTCCTTCATCTTTCCAAAACCGGAGGACCTCGGAGTCACCCTGGCCCAGTCGGGACCTCCGAGCGTCCACACTCCAGGCCCACCTAAACAGTTTAGAAATTAGAATTTAGATAATAAACATCAGCGCTCCTATTCGAAGCCTGACATCTAACATCTGGTTTCTGCTATCTAAAACCTAATTTCTAACATCTAATTTCTAATACCTGCCCCACATGCTAAACAACCCCCGCACCACCAACGGCTGGGCCCTCTTCGATTGGGCAAACTCCGCATTCGCCCTGGTAATTACCACTGCCATCTTCCCGCCCTACTTCGCGGCGGTCATCGATGACAAGTTTACTGTCTTGGGAATTGAGTTCAGTGATAGTGCCTGGCTGACTTATACCATCACCATCAGCTACCTCATTATAGCATTGCTCTCTCCACTGCTTTCTGGTATTGCTGATGCCGGCGGCAGACGGAAGTCTTTTCTCCGTTTTTTCACCACTATGGGTGGACTGGCCTGCCTCTGCCTCTTCTTCTTTGAGGGCCAAGACACCCTTTGGCTAGGTACAATTGCCTTTGCCCTGGGCCTCATCGGCTTCGCGGGAGGATTGGTCTTTTACAACAGCTTCTTACCAATTATTGCAACGCCAGACCGGTTCGACAAGCTCAGCGCCAAAGGCTTTGCCATGGGCTATATCGGCTCCGTTATCTTGTTGGTAATCAACCTGGTGATGGTTCAAAAACCCGAGTGGTTTGGCCTACCTACCGAAGGGTCACTTCCTGTCAGGCTGTCCTACGTCACAGTAGGCATTTGGTGGTTGGCCTTTGCTGCCATATCCCTTGCCCGGTTGCCTGACGACGTCCGAAAGCCAGGTACTGGCTTTGTAGATATGAGTCGGCGTGGCCTCAACGAATTCTCTAAAGTATGGGGTATGGTCAAGGCTTCAACACCCACCCGCCGCTTTCTTATGGCCTTTTCCAGCTATTCCGCCGGCGTACAAACGGTTATCTTCCTGGCGTCTATTTTCGCAGCCAAAGAACTTGGTTTTGAAACCAGCGAACTTATCGTCGTTGTCCTAATCCTCCAAATTGTCGCCATTGGCGGTGCCTACCTAGCAGCTTCAATAAGTAAGCGATTTGGTAATAAAGCAGCCCTCTATGTACAGATGATCGTTTGGTTCTTCATTTGTCTGGCCGGCTACTTCGTGCAAGAAAAGACGAGCTTCTACTTCGTAGCCGCAGCAGTCGGTATGGTCATGGGCGGCATCCAAAGTATGAGCCGGTCCACCTACGCCAAACTGATCCCTACCCGAGAAGACGTTACCTCTTACTTCAGCTTCTACGACATTCTTGAAAAAGTCGCCATCGTACTCGGTACCTTCATCTTCGGCTTCCTCGATCAAGTAACTGGTAGCATGCGGCTAAGCCTATTGACCCTGTCCTTCTTCTTCCTAGGAGGTATGATTATTATGGCGCGGTTTCATTTGCCAAAAAGTGCTTTGGAGGAGGCTGATCCTGTGGATTATTTGGTGGAGTAAAAGGAAGCTATTACGTATCGTTGGGTTTAGCTTCGCTGTACTTCACCTCCATCTTCCTATTAACCGCCCGCTTCACCTCCCCAATACTACTCGTCTTCTCCATCAAAATATACAACCGCCCCTTGCCCAAGGAATAATCCTCCTTCGGCACTACGGTAAAGCCACGCCCGTCCTTAAAGGCTAGTGGTAGGCCGAGATCGTAGAGCTTGGCAAAGAGTGCCCCCCAGACCAACTCGGTGTCAACTTCTATACCGACCAATTCCTGGGTACCATAACTGCTGTACAGGCTATCCAGGACCTCCTCTGCGCCAGTTAGGACGCAACGGGCAAGGATGTCGAGGTTGCGGGTTACAGGGCGGAGAACGTCGTTGGCGCCGGCAGCCTCAAAGCGGCCACGGTTCTCCGGTATGACCGCCTCTGCAATGATTCGACCTTTATAGCCCTGCTCGTCTCGCAGGAACCTGATGGCCAAGAAGGTTTTGGCATCAGCCTTCGGTTCTTGGGTACTGTCGGTCAATAGGATGATGGCATCCAACTCTGTAAGGTCCTCCGTTTCGCCTTGACCAAAGCCTTTGGCCCAGCAGTCTTCACTGAGGTGAACGATTTCAACGTTCCGGAGCTCCCGGTCTAGGCGGCGAAGGTATTGCTTGCTTACGCGGCTATTACTACCGATGAGACCGACCCTTTTGGGTTCAGCAAACAGTAGGATTGGCCGGTCATCCGTAAGGGGGTTCAGCATTTCGGCAAGCGCGGCTTCTGCGGCGGAAGCGGAGCCATACTTGTCAACGTCCACCAGGAAAACCAACTGTTCATCTTCCAACTCCTCTGTCCGGCCGGGATGCAGGACGTAGCTGCCATCTAGCCGGCGAAAGCCGACCAGGATTGCTCGTCCGTCAATGACATCCAACACTTTTCCTACGGTGCTAATCAGCGGTTGTTGTACAATCACCATCTCTGCCCCCGCGTTCTGGATCAACTCTTCGACGACGCTCTCCGATCCAATCGACAAAGCCGCACGGGCCAGCATATCAGGATAGTTAGCATCGAAAGTCAATGCATCAACGGCGCCCATGCTGAGGGCAGAGGCCTCCATATTCTGACGAAGACAGGAGACGACGATCGAAGTGTCCGGGCAAAGTTCCCGGAGGCGGCTGGTAAGGTCTGCGCTGACGAAGTCAGCCGTTGGCTCATCGGAATCAGGGATAATGATAAAGCGGTCGGCCGTCTCCACACTAGCCTTCTCCAGCGTTGTAGGATCATAGAAAGCACCACTTACGTGGTGCACTTCCAAATCCCTCAACTCCTCAGGCAATCGGTCAAGTCGAGGACTGACAATGAATATGTCCGCCTCATGCAAGGGCAACATACTTGCCCGAATTTCTTTAACGACGTTCAAGAGGAAGTTCTCTCGCCAGCCAAAGATGACAATGTGTTTGTTTCCTTTCAGGTAAATCTTACCGTTTAGTCGTTGCGTACTGGCGGACTGCGCCGCCTCAAAAACAAGGCCTGCCAACTGGGCCAAGACGAAGATGCCACCGGCGTACATCAGCAAACCTGTTGCCCAGCGCCCGGCGGGTGTCGCTGCCGAAATATCACCGTAGCCCACCGTCGTTGCCGTCGTGATCGTCAGCCAGGCTGCATCACCGGCGCTAAAGCCTTCCAGCGACATCATGGCCAGGACGTGCAAGCACATCAGCAAGAGTAGAAACCCCGTCAGGAAAAGGATCCGGTACTTCAAGGTATTTCCCAGCGCCCGGCGGATACGTTTGGTCCGCTTGCGAAGGAGGTAAAAAAGATGCATAGTGTTTGGGTCTGTGGTGGGATGAATGTAGGAAGTAAACAGCAGAGTGTCTCAACCTTCACGCGGAGAGGAAGAGTTTAGGGAGAAAGAGAGAGGTGAAGTCTCAGGCACTGGAGGCCCTCGCCAAAAGACCCAACATGCGGAGCCTGTCTCGCCTATCACACGCGGAGCTACTCACAAACCCAGTAACTCACCAACTCACTAATTAGCAAACAGCCTGCCCCGATCATACCGGTTCTGGTTAACCGGCAGGTTAATAAAGTCAAGCGTACCCGGCTTTACAGCGATGGAGAAACTGTAGGTATTTCGCTGTGGGGCCCAGGCAAAATTCATCTCCCAACAGTGGAGATCGCGGGTAAAGGTGAGGTAAGGATAGGTAATCCGTTTACTGGTGAAGTCATAGCCGATTTGACCAATGCCGACGCGCCAGTTGTTGGTCAACTGGAGGTCGCCACGAAGCTCAATGGAGTTGGCGACCTGTCGGAATGTTGGTGTCCCCCGGTCTTCGACGTTGGGGTTTTCTTCATCGAATTCCCGGTCAAAAGCAAAGTTGAAGGTGTGGCGAATGCTGAAGCGTTCAAAGAGGCTCAGGAGGTCCGTTTCTTCAAAGAGCGTGGTTTCTTCTTCGCGGCGTTTGCGTCGTTCTTCATTGACGTCGGTGACGACTTCCTCCTCCTCTCCCTGGAAGAGTTCGCGGATTTTCTGGACGGTGATGTTCGTTGAGATCGTACTGGTCATCCGCGTCAAGGACAACAGACCACGGCCTTCGGAGAGGTTAGAAACGTTTACCCGGCGGTAGTCGTCCTTAATGGGATCGTAGCGGGTGATGTAAGGGTCCATCGTTGCGCTGAAGTTCACCCGGGTAACGCCCTTAAAGAATTGGGTTCCTCCGCTGATGCGGACCGTGCTAAACTTCAGGGTGTCTCTGTTAAAGTCATAGTTGCCGCTAACGCCGATATTCTGGAAGAGCTTAATATTTTGGCTCGTGCTGTCTTTCTTATTCCAGGTCTTGGCTTCAAAGAGGTTGGCGATGGAATAGCTGATACCAAGGTTCTGCTCGCTGCTTGGCGGCGCACCGAATATCTGGTTGGCAAAGGGAGACAAGAAGCGGTCATCAGCGCCGTTCAGCGAGTCAATCTCATTCTCAGGAATGTAATACGGTTCCCCGCTGATATAGTCGCTCGCGCTGAGATAGTCCGGGGAGTAGCCCAGAGAGACAGAGGGTTTCATTACATGGCGGAGGCCCTGGAGGCCAAACAATCCTTTTTTCTTGAAGCGGACTTTACCAAACAGTTGGGTACTGAGGCTTACACCGGCGCTGAAGGTTCGGTAACTCGCCAAACCCGGAGTTAATTCGTCGGTAATGCTGCCCAAGCTGGTGGTATCGATGGTGACGTTGCCGAAGTCATCGATAATTTCCTGCGTCTGAATATTCCCGTCCAGACCATAATCTCGGTATTTGCCGTAGTAAGTCTCCGCAAAGTTGATGTTGGGGCTGATGTTGAAGTACTTCAGCACATTGAGGCTGACACCGCTGGAAATGTCGTGCCGGAAGCCATACTGCCCGTCGTCCAGGGTTGCCTGGGAAAAGAAAGTGGAGTCGGGTGCAGAGAATGCTGTCTTCATGGCACTCTTGTAGCGGAAGGACAGTTTTTTCCACCAGGCTTTTTGACGGCCGGGGAGTTCACGGAGGGGGTAAATCGTCTGGGTAGTAAAGTTGGCGTCCGGGAAGTTTACGGTGATTTCCCGCGTCCGGTTACTCTGGGTGTGGTTAAGGCCGAAGGTCAGGGTAGACTTAAGCTTGGGAAACGTTTTGGTCGCGTTCATACTCGACCGGATAACGTTCTGGCTGGCCACCTCAAAGGAGTTGATGAACCGTTGGTCGACCAAATTGGTCTGAAAATTCAGGGACCCGCCGAAGGTAAAGGTTGGGTGCGCCCGGCCATCCTGCCGGTGGCTCCAGTTGATAGAGATGCCCTTATCGAAGAGTTCGTTTAGGTTCTCATCTTCCCGCCGGAGGCGTTTATAGCTGGCGTTGAAACTGCCGCTGTACTTGTAGCGACGGACATAGCGGACGTTGGTGTTCAGGGTAAAGGTACCCTTGACGTAATAGTCCGTTGTCAGCTGTAGGTTGACGTTTTCACCGAGGGGGAAGAACCAGCCGATGCCCTGTAGGCCGTATCCCCATTGCGGAGAATACTGGTAATCCGCAGGAAATAGGAGGCCGGAACTTCGGCCACTTTTGAGGGGGAAGAAGCCGAAGGGTAACCAAAGCGGCGTGGGTATGCCCATGATTTCCAGGTTACTTGCTCCGATGACGGCCAATTTATTAGGAACAACTTTTGCCCTCCGGGTACGAATGCCAAAGTGAGGGTGCTCGGCGGAACAGGTCGTGAAGATGGCGCCTTCGGTGTAGATGACGTCGGCGCGCGTGGTGTCATCAACGCGGAAGGCTCCGGAGATAAATTTCGACTTACCGCCACGGATATAAATATCCTCCTGGATCGTGGTTGTACCGTAGACGATTCCCTTGCTCGTCTTGAAGTTATAGCGCATTTCCTTGGCGACAAAATTTTGTCCGCCGTCGCTGAATTCAGGGTTTCCGGATGGACGGCCAAGGCTGTCTGGTAGCGGTTCGGCGAAGACGATGTTGGTGCCGTAGTTCAGGACGATATGGTTCGCCTTGAGGCTAATCTGCTCGTAATCAACGGTGGCATCGCCGTAGAGGTGGATTTCTTTGGTTACGAAATCAACCGACATGCTGTCTTCTGCGGAATAGTCGACTGAGGCAGTAAGAGAATCTGCTGACATCAGGAAGTCAGAGGTACTACCGAAGAATTTTGGTGGAGGCGCTAGAGAATCTAGTTGGCCGATGGGGATAAGCTGGAGGGAGCCCGGAAGGGTATCTTGCTTGGTATTTTGCGCGGCCGCAGGTGCAGGAATTTGTTGAACGGCAGAGACGGGTATGTCCGTGGCGGCTTCGCCACCAAAAGGGACATCCCCTGCTCCTTTGGCCTCCCCTTGCACCAGCGTCATCGCCCAAACAAGCGCAGTAAACACCGCTAGGCTTGTGTTGGTGGAGATACATCTGCAAAAAAGCTTATATATTTGTTGTACATCCTTTCCACCGGAACCTACAGGAACCTGAACAAATACAAATGATGCCAAAGGGTAATAACGCACTTGTCTTTCTGCTTTTGTTGCTAATGAATGGTAGCCTCTTGACGGCTTCCATCCCTTTAACGTCGTCCATCACGGACGGCTTTAACGATTCCTTAAGAGAATGGGTCCGCAAAAGTACACCATGCACGAACAACGAACTCAAAAAGGTGGTCATTGACGCGGGACACGGCGGAAAAGACCCTGGAGGTATGGGCGACAACAGCATGGAAAAGCACATTACTTTGAGTATTGCCCGGCTGTTGGCCATTGGCATCCGGACGAATTACCCCGACGTCGAGGTAATCATGACCCGCAGCGACGACACCTTCATCCCGCTCTACAAGCGGGCCGACATCGCCAATAAAACTGGCGCTGACCTCTTCATCTCCATCCATGCTAACATCATGCCCGGCAGTAAGGCCACCTACGGTACCGAGACTTTCGTCATGGGCCAGCACGTTGCCGAACAGAACCTCCGGGTTGCCAAGCGAGAAAACGCCAGTATTCTCCTCGAAGGCGGCGATGTAACGGCCAACTATGGCTACGACCCCAGCAGCACCGAAGGCCACATTATGCTAAGCATGGTTCAGCACGCCTTCCTTGACCGTAGCATCCTCTTTGCCGAAGCGGTGGAAAGTGAGTTTAAGGCTGCCGGCCGCAAAAGTCGCGGCGTCAAACAGGCAGGCTTTGTCGTTCTGAAAGCCACCACCATGCCCGCCGTACTCGTCGAGACCGGCTTCATGAGTAATCCAAATGAAGAGTCTTTCTTACTGAGCGATGCTGGACAGCAAAAGCAGGCCACTTCGCTGCTGAACGCTTTTGGCAAGTATTACATGGCGGTGTCCGGCAACCGGAATGCACCGGTGGCAGCAACGTCGCCAATTCCCCGTGTAATCGCTTATTATGTGACAGCGCCGACATCACAAGTTAGAACCGTAAAGTCCAGCAACGGCCCAGCCTGGGTTCCAGACACTCCCCGTCCGGCAGTTTACGTTCCCCGTTCGACAACGACAACGACCATATTTGCTAAAGAAGTTGACCTCTCCCCTACTACCCAACGGCAATGGACTGCCAAAGGCGTCAGCCCTGAACCACTGACCTATAATACGGCCTTGCCAGCAGCTCCCACACCAAACTCCGGCTACTCTCGCCCAACTCCGGCAGGAGGTATTCCTTTGACACCGGCAACCCCGTCCGTCTTATCAACCAGTCGGTCAGTTGGCGTCACCTATTCCTCCGTCCTTGCCAAGGAAGTCGAGCTTGCCTTTACCCGCTCCGGCAATCGGGTTATTCCCGGCACAACAGGTAATCTGTACACCTACGCCCCCCCCATCAGCCAACCGGATTCTAGCATTGATGGTAAGTACAAATTTGGCGAAGCTGCTAGACGTAAAGAAGATTCCCGCCCAAAAGGTATTGATCTTTCGAAGATAAGCGACACAGAACTGCTCTACGCAGTCCAGATTATCGCCTCTAAACGGGACCTTGACCTAAGCATACCTGAGTTCCAACGGGTCCCCTACCCCATTCTGAAAGTTCAGGAAGGCGGATGGAATAAATACCAGGTTCGGCAGTTACCAACAGCCACAGCGGCAAAACAAGCACGAAGCCGAATTAAAAAATCCGGCTTCAATGAAGCCATGATCGTGGTGTACATGAATGGGAAACGGCTCACGCCTTCATCTGTAAATTATCTTCTGGAGCGATAATTTGCGAAATTTCGCAAAAAAAAGTAAACGGCTGCATGGAAACATGCGGCCGTTTTTATTTCCGTTAGTAACCAAGCTACACATTACTGACCATCAATTAATTACACTTGACACTCTAAAACATAAGGTTGAGCACCCTAGACCAACGGCAGGAGAATATTTGCAAAATAAAATTCCGCTCTCGACTATAAGTGTGCCACACATTACCTACCTGACTCCCCTTTTTCCTATATTTATGTTGCGATAACAACAATTACCCAAACCAACAACCATTTAAGAGACTCCAGTTAGGAGTGCTCTACTTCTTAAACCTTTCTTTCAAATATTATTCATGTTGAGAAATTTACTCCTGGGGGCCGCGTGCCTCCTCTGGGCCACTAGCATTATGGCTCAAAACAACAAGTATTACTGGGCAGACAACGGCCAAGTAGCATTAACCCCCTCTGCCCAACAGTTCATCATCACCGCGGATGATGCCACCACACTCACCAGCGTCAAACCTGACCAAGTAAAACAATACCAGAGCTGGCCGCACAAGCCCTACGCCGTAGTTGACATGACGAGTAAGATGACCGCCGAGCAGGTTGTTATCGCCCTCGGTTTTGACACCGACGAAGTTCAGGTCAGCCCGGGCTACGCCCAGGCCGATGGTTTTGTAATGTACCCTACCCGTACCATCGTTGCCAAACTAAACGACAAACTCGATGCCGACAAGATGCAGCTAATGGTGCAACGGTTCGGACTCAAGTCTATCGTAAAGAAGTTCGGTACTTACCGGATGGAGCTTAACAACCTCGACCAAGCCTTTGCAGCGGCCAACGCCCTGCAGGAAAGCGGTATGGTACAGTTTGCTCAGCCTGACTTTTACGCACCGATTCAGCGTTTCCAGGATCCATTGTTCGCTGAGCAATTCCAGATGAACAACACCGGCCAAACAATCGACGGTATTGCCGGTGGTAACGACGCTGATTGTAATGCACTGGAAGCCTGGGGAATCACCCTTGGCTCCAGCTCCGTCACCGTTGCCGTAATTGACGACGGACTCGAAGCACACGAAGACCTTGTTGACGGCAGTGGAAACAGCCGCTACACGGCTGGCTTCAGCCCAGCCAACAACGGTAACGGCGACGCTGTTACTGGCAGCGCCCACGGCGTTTCTTGCGCCGGCTCCATCGCCGCCAGCCACAATGGCATTGGCGTAATGGGAGTTGCTCCGTTGGTCAACCTTATCTCCGTCAACATCTTCGTTGGTGGTGAATCTACACAGGACCTTTCCGATGCGTTCACCTGGGCTAAGAACCAGGGAGCAGACGTAATGAGCAACTCCTGGGGCTACGGTTCTTGTACCCTCAGCTTCAGCAATATCAATGCTGCGATGAGCGATGCCAACGACAATGGTCGTGGCGGACTTGGTTGCGTAGTCACCTTTGCCTCTGGCAATGACTACAACAGTTGTGTCAGCTACCCAGGTGATTACATCGATGTAATCGCCGTTGGTGCCTTCGCCAACACTGGCGTACGTTCTGCATACTCTAACTACGGTCCTGCACTTGACATCGTGGCTCCATCCAACAACGTTGGTGGTCCTGGTGCTGGTGTTCGAACGACTGACCGTATGGGTAGCGCCGGTTACGGTAGTGGTAACTACACCAATACTTTCGGTGGTACATCTTCTGCTTGTCCGGTAGTATCCGGTGTTGCAGCCCTCGTTTTGGGTTATGATGCTAGCCTGACTTCCACGGAAGTTAAAAACCTACTTTACTCCACAGCACTTACCTCCAATGGTATGAGCGACGGCAACCAGTACGGTGCTGGCCGCGTAAACGCATTGGGTGCCATTCAGGCGCTTAACGGCGGCGGTGGTGGCCCGACGTGTACGGACGGCATCCAGAACGGCCAGGAAACTGGCGTTGACTGTGGCGGCCCAGATTGTACGGCCTGTCCTCCAACCAGCTGTAACGGCACGGAGACTACGCTGACCATTACCTTCGACAACTACCCGGAGGAAACCAGCTGGACACTGACCAACGACGCAGGTGCTGTTGTTGAAAGCGGCGGCACCTACGGTGGACAGGCAGACGGTTCTACCCTGAGCATCGACCTTTGTCTCGCTGATGACTGCTATACCTTCAACATCACTGATGCTTACGGCGACGGTATCTGCTGTGCCTACGGCAACGGTTCTTACTCCCTGAGCCAGGGCGGTACGACGCTTGCCAGCGGCGGCAGCTTTACGAGCAATGAAGCAACAGACTTCTGCGTCGGCGGCACGCCGGCCGATACTGCTGCGCCTTCTACCCCACTCAACCTTGCTACCAGTAACGCAACCGATGCTAGCATCGACCTGAACTGGTCTGCTTCTTCCGACAATGTAGGTGTAACCGGTTACAACGTCTTCCAGGGCGGCACACTGCTGGGTACTACTACCGGCACCAGCGCTTCAATAACGGGCTTGACGGCTTGTACCAGCTACAGCTTCACCGTTTCCGCTTTCGACGCAGCAGGTAACACTTCTGCACAAAGCAACAGTGCTTCGGGTACGACTACCGGTTGTGCTGGCGATACTGCTGCACCATCCACTCCGCTTAACCTCGCTACCAGCAACGCAACCGATGCCAGCATCGACCTGAGCTGGTCTGCTTCCTCCGACAACGTGGCCGTAACCGGTTACAACGTTTACCAGGACGGTGCCCTTCTTGGCACTGTTACCGGCGCTGGCGCTTCAGTAACGGGCCTCACGGCTTGTACCAGCTACAGCTTCACCGTTTCAGCTTTCGACGCAGCAGGTAACACTTCTGCGCAGAGCAACAGCGCTGTAGGAACTACTACCGGTTGTACCAGTGGTGGCAATGGCTTCACTGAAGGTTACTTCTTCGAATCCGGCCTTCAGGGCTGGGCTGATGGTGGCAGCGATTGTGCACGGGTCTCTTCTACCCGCAGCTTCGAAGGTTCCTTCTCTGTCCGCCTTCGGGACAACAGTGGTACGGCTTCGTCCATGACTTCCCCATCCTACGACCTCGCTGGCCTGGCCAGCGTCACGATCGACTTCTTCTTCTACCCCAACAGTATGGAGAACGGAGAAGACTTCTGGGTACGTTACAACGACGGCTCCGGCTGGCAGACAGTTGCGACCTACGCTCGTGGAACGAGCTTCGATAATGGACAGTTCTACTCTGCTTCCGTAACCCTCGACGCTGGCGCTTATAGCCTGACCGACGGTGCACAGTTCCGCTTCCAGAATGATGCCAGCGGTAACAATGACCAGATCTACATCGACCAGGTGACGGTGACGGGTAATGAAGTTGCTGGTGCGAACGCAGCAGGCGTTATTTCCACGATTGAACTTATCCCAACAACCCGCCGCTTTGACGACGTAACGGACATTGGCGAAGCCGACGTTCAGATCGCTCCTAACCCTGCTTCCGATGTCGTTACCATTCGCGTTCACGACCCAATGAGCCGGATCACGGTGTACAGCATTGACGGCAAGCAAGTCTTCAGTCGCAGCTATGACGGTGTTGAGCAAACGACAATTGACGTTAGCTCCCTCCCTTCAGGCATCTACATTCTGAGCGTGCAAACCGATGAAGAGTTGGTTACTGAACGGATGGTGATTCGTCGCTAAATCGTTTTAAACCCTGTTTTTGGGTTGAATCCCCGTCTCCTTAGTTGGAGGCGGGGATTTTTTTGATATGTGACTGAGGGCGCGGGCGCAGGTGCAAGGGGAAGGTTGAGAAGCAATGGGCATATCCCTAGTGCTGAGTCAGGCAAATATGCGATTGGCCTCCGCAAAGACACTCGCTCTGCTCGGGGGGTAAGGGCGAGGGGCTGTGCCCCGAGATGGAAGTAGAGCTTCCAATAATTATCCTCCTCAGCATTAGTCAACGTTGATCTTACGCCTATACCAGAGCAACTGTGCGAGTACCTGTTCAGAGAGAACCTGTTCCTGTTCTCCTAGGTATTCATTAAAAATTTGTTGAGGCAAATTACTCTCAAAAATGAAGGACCTCTGGTCAACGTGTAGGGTCCAAAAGGAAACAGGATGAACAGCATCACTATAAGCCTTCGTAATCCGGAGGCCTTTTCCCGAGTGGAATACTAAATCAATGTATAGGTTATTATCATAGCGGTCAGAACCTTGGGAAAATATTTTGTAAGTAGCCAAGCCTATGTCTCTTGCTGTAACTCTGTCCAGGCTGTCATAATCATCCATTAGCCCGTTAACAATGCTTGCCTGTTTCTCTTCGTCGATATATTTCCTATTAGCATCTCTAATTCGTTGGGCCCAATCCTCTAGCAAAGCCTTGATTTTGCCCCTATCTGCAGCTGGAAGTTGAAAAGGAAGCAACATCAATGAATCACCGTTTCGGATTATTGACACGAGAGAATCTAACAGCTTAGTATCAAGCTGTTTTTCAGGGACATAAGGCAGTAATGATTCTCTATTCTGATATTTCCCGGTTACGGCCTGCCAATCATTATTGTGGGGGAAAGACCTACCCTGGGAGGAGAATCCGTGAGAATGGCGCTGGTGCGCACCGATGTAAACGGCTTTGACACTGTCGCTCGAAACATTGCCGTAATAAGCCTTTATAAACTGCCACTGCATGGCAGGTTCAACAACAATTCCCCGTTGGGCCACCAAGGAAATTGGCATGCAGCAGAGGATTAGGAGTGTTTGAAGGATAGGGTTCATTGAGAAAAGAATTCAGGGCTGGACATAAACAACCTACTTCAAAGCTACGGTGCTAGGTTGAACTTAGCCCAGAATACAGCTTGTTTTGCGGGCTAACGGGCGATTAAAGCAACAAGCATCGTTGATGCAAGGCTTTTTTTGTGGAAGCGGAGCTTGCTTCTCGGGGCATAGCCCGCTCGCCCTTAGGCTTTAGAGCGGAGCAAGGATACTTGCGGTAGCTGACTGTTTAACTCCCTTGACTTGCAGACTGTTTGACTGTTTAACTAAACAGCGGTAGTCTACAACGTCCTGCCTCATTTCTCCTTTTCTTATATTCAATTCAGCGAATCAATCGCATTCCCAAGTGGTTCAGCCCACTATCCGACGGTGTAAACTGGTCGGTATTGAGGTTAAAGCCAGTGCAATAGCTGGTGGAGCAGAGGAAGGAGCCGCCCTTGATGATGTACTCGGCGGTTCTCGATCGGGTGGAGGAGGTCCATTCCCAGACGTTACCGGAGATGTCGTAGAGCCCGTTGGGGGCGGGGAGGTAGGATTTGACGGGTGCGACACCGGGGTAGCCATCGAGGACGCTGTCCTCGTAAGGGAAAGGGCCTTGCCACCAGTTACCTGGGTATTTTCCGTTGGGGACCATGTCTTTTCCCCAGGGGAAATTGGCCTCTTTACCGGACTGCGAAGCAGCCCATATCCACTCTTCTTCGGAGGGGACTCTTTTGTCGGCCCAATCGGCGTAGGCTTCGACGTCACGGTAGCTGATTTGGGTAACGGGGTGATTGGGTTGGGCGGCTAGGGAATCTGGGCCGAGGGGGTACTGCCAGTTGGCACCGTCGACGGGGAGCCAGCCGAGGCTGTCTTTGGAAAAAACGCCGGACCAGCCGAAGTCGTCGGCTTCGGTGACATAGCTGGTTTCGTTGATAAAGGCGGCAAAATCAGCTACGGTTACTTCCGTGGCATCCATTAGGAAACCGGATTGTTCTGGCCCGCTGGCAATCCAGACCATTCCTTCTGGAACATCAGTTGGGGGGAGGTCTTCATTTGCCGTACAACTTACCATTGCACCTGCGGCCGCGGCAAGAAATACGACTGGGGGAAAACAGTATTGGAGGATGGAACGGAATTTCATGGGCATGAAGTTACGGCAACCGCCAGATGTATAACTGCATATGTACAAGTGGGCCTGCAGAAGCCTACCCGTACAACTGCATATGTACAAGTAGACATCCAGCAAACCCACTTGTACATATGCAGTTGTACGGGTAAACAATAAGCTATCTTTGCCCCCGCAAATCCCCACTCCATGCATCTCCCTTCAGAATGGCACCCCCAACAACTTGTCCTTTTCTCCTTCCCCAACCGAGATGGTGACTGGGGAGACGGCCTTGACGCCGCCTCCAAAGCCATGATTAAGGCTGCCAACCAGGTCCATGCAGTTACGCCGGTCCTTATGGTCGTGGGTGATGCGGAGCACTTCGCCGCCTACTCTACTGATTTCCAAGGAACGTCCATCGAACTACCTACCAACGATGTCTGGATCCGAGATTACGGCCCCATCATCGTTTTTGACAAGCAGCAAAAGCCCGTATTCCTTGATTTTGAATTCAATGGCTGGGGCGGTAAATTCGACGCCAAGCTGGATGATCAAGTCGCTAAGCTACTTCACGAAGCAAAGTTTGCGGAGGTCCCTTACAAACGAGCAAACTTTATCCTCGAAGGCGGCGCCATTGAATCCGACGGCCAGGGATCACTCATGACCACCACCACTTGCCTATTCAGTCAGGGCCGAAACGGCTGGGACGATCCTGAAAAAGTGGACCCAATCCTAAGCGAATATTTTGGTAAGAAGACAGATATTTTCTGGCTCACCGACGGTGAGCTTATCGGCGACGATACCGACGGCCACGTCGATACCTTAGCTCGCTTCCTTGACGAGCGGACCATTGCTTACACCAGCTGTATTGATAGAAAGGACCCGCAATCCCCCGGTCTCAAGGAGATGTGGGAAGACCTAAAGTACATTGCCACCCCGCACAACAAACCCTATAAATTACTCGGATTGCCCTTACCTCCGGCCATTCATGGCGCAGATGGGAAGCAGCTGCCAGCAACGTATGCCAACTTCTTCATCAGTAATGGAACAGTCTTTGTCCCTTCCTATTTTGAGGGAGAAGCCGACGATCACCCGGGGAAGGCCGCTGACGCAGCAGCAGTCGCGGTTTTCGAAAAGCACGGAAAATACAAAATCGTCCAGGTTGATTGCCGGCCGTTCATCGAGCAACATGGTAGTTTGCATTGCCTTACGATGCAGGTTCCTGTATTCTCCTAGTGGCTGAATACTAGTACACTGTAAACTAAATTTCATTGCCTAAGTCGCGGTGTCTTTTACTCCCTAACCGCGTTGGAAAAATCCTCACTTAGCTGCGGCTAGGCTCCGGTTTTTCCGCCTTGTTAGTCGGCAAAATCCACCAGCTACTTTGTCGACAAATTTAAATTACACTGCGCTAGCGGTCTATTTCACAACTTTTCGCAAGTAAATCAACATACTCGGGTCGGTCACCAGCCAATTTATGAACGAACCTGTTAATTATCTGTCCGTTTTGGAGTACGAACACACCCGGCATCTGGAAGCCGTCGCCCATCTGTTTAGTACCAACACCGTGGCCGTCGATAATGCCCGCCTGGAATCCACGAATCCACGACTGAAGGCCGAATAGCTGGCGGGCAGTTCCTTTGGTTAGCCCAAAAACTTGGTAAAATCGACACTGTGGATCTGCTACGTTAGCAACCCCTACTAATTTATACTTGGCAAAGTACTTCTCAGCCGTTTCTTCGTCCGACATATGAACCAGTACCAGCTTACTTCCGTAAGCCTCGATGGCCTTAATCCTGTCGGACAAATCCTTCAGTGCCTCCCTGCAAAAGGTACAGCCGAAATGACGTAAAAAAACCAATAATACTGGCTGGCGACGGCTGAGTTCCGCTACATTCTCTCCCTGGAGTGTCACCATTTGGTTGAGGGCAGTGGTATATTGGTTTTTAGGCATTGGTGGCTATTTTCGTCAAATCTACTAGCAAATACCGAGCACTTTCAAAGCACTAGGTCAAAATCCACATCGACTCTGTCCATATTCCGGCCTACTGAAAACCATACCGCATTCAAACTCCAGTTAACCAGGTATTATTTCTATTCTTGGGCAGAGGAATTATTCCTTCCCAGTTCGGCCAACAGTTCACGTTTCTGCTCAAGGCTTTTCATGATTTCGGGCATCCGATTAATCGTGTCTTGATAACCGACGTTGTGCATTTCCTTCAGCTTATTAACACTGAAGATCGTGTAGCTGTTAAGTAAGGAAGTCTCAAGAACGATGTCACATAGTGATACTTCGGACTGGCTATTGGCCATGATGGAGAGGTCAAAACAGCGCCAGACGATGTTGATGACAGTCCCTGTATCTGCCGGGGGAAGAGAGCCATAGGGCATCAGGTTGCTGCCGATTATAAAATCAGCATCATTCAATAGCGGTGCTACTGGCATATTGTTGATTACGCCGCCATCGACGTAATGATCTCCGTCGATAACCACCGGTTTAAACATCAGTGGCAGGGAACAACTTGCTGCAATAATCTTATCCAACGGTCCGCTGTGTCTCAACTCCTGCATACCGCTATTGAGGTTTGTGATACCAACATGAAGCGGGTATTTCAATGCTTCGAACGAGTTGTCCGGCACAAATTTCCTCACCTGTTTTTCGAGGTATTCCAGGGTTGTGAGCCCGGTTGTTGGCAGGCCGACTTTGATCAACCGCAAGGGGTTGGTATCGTAAACGGCGGCCATCATTTCGTCAGGTGAAAGGCCGGCAGCGTACAGCATCGCAACGATGGCACCGGCGCTTACGCCGACCAATCGGTTCGGGACGATGTCGTTTTCTAACAATGCCCTCAGGACACCTATGTGGGCCAATCCGCGGGCACCGCCGCCAGAGAGGGCGAGGCCGATGGTAAAGTTATCAGGGCCGACGGATTGGTCTTCAGGCATAGTCAAGTAGGTTACAACTCTAGGTCCGCTCCTACTTCTTCGTTCCATTCCAGGCCGTGGGGGCCTAGTTTGTCGAGGAATGGATCCGGGTTAAATTGCTCGACGTTGAAAACGCCTGCGCCGGTCCACTTGCCGGTCAGGAGCATCATTGCGCCAGTCATGGCTGGTACACCGGTAGTATAGCTAACGCCCTGGGCACGGGTTTCCTTGTAGGCTTTGGCGTGGTGACAGTTGTTCCAGATGTAATAAGTCTCTGGTTTGCCATCCTTAATGCCACGGATTCGGCAGCCAATACTTGTTTGACCAACATAGTTTTCTCCTAGGCTTCCGGGATCGGGCAGTACCGTCTTGAGAAATTCTAGGGGAATGATCTCTACGCCTTTGTGCATCACCGGTTCAATACCTGCCATGCCGATGTTCTGAATTACCCGGAGGTGGGTCAGGTATTCATCGCCAAAGGTCATCCAGAAGCGGGCCCGTTTGATGGTTGGGAAGTGCTTCACCAAGCTCTCTAGCTCCTCGTGGTGGAGAAGGTAACTGGCTTTGGGACCAACGTTTGGGTAGTTGAGGTCCTTACGAATGCTGAAGGGTGGGATTTCGATCCACTTTCCGTTTTCGTAGTACTTACCGTTCTGGGTAATTTCCCTGATGTTGATCTCGGGGTTAAAGTTGGTGGCGAAGGCTTTGCCGTGATCGCCGGCGTTGGCGTCGACAATGTCCAGGTAATGGATTTCGTCGAAGATGTGTTTGGCGGCGCGGGCAGTGAAGATGCTCGTTACTCCAGGATCGAAGCCACAGCCGAGGATTGCAGTTAAGCCAGCCTCCTGGAACCGTTCGTGGTAGGCCCACTGGTGGCTGTATTCGAATTTAGCTTCGTCTTTGGGCTCGTAGTTGGCCGTGTCAAGGTAATGAACGCCTGCGTTGAGGCAGGCTTCCATAATGGTCAAGTCCTGGTAAGGCAGTGCAACGTGGATAACCAGCTTTGGCTTGTACTCCTTGAGGAGATTGGTCAGCGCAGGAATATCTTCGGCGTCAACACCAGCAGTGGCGATCTTGTCGTAGCCGAGGTCTTCCTTGATGTCAGCGGCAATCTCCCGGCAACGGGCAACCGTCCGGCTTGCAATCATGAACTCACTAAACACCTCTGGATGCTCGGCGCACTTGTAGGCGACAACCCGGCCAACGCCGCCGGCACCAATGATCATTACTTTACTCATATTAGACGGTTAGGTTGTAGTGTGGTAGACGGGAGTCAGTAGATTGTAAACGGTAGTGTGGTATTCAGTAGTGTAAGTACTGGGACAGAATTAATGCGACATTCTGATCTGGTAGATTTTGAGTCTGGACGAGGCGAAAAACGTAGGCCACCTCGAGGCGTCGAGAACACCGTAGTGTTGGCGAGGCTTTTCAACGAAGTTCAGGCTCAAAAGATGCCGAGTAGGATGGTGCGATTAATTTTGTCCGAGTACTTAATAGACAAATTACCGCCTACAACCTACCAAATACCACACTACAACGTACCGTCTAAATTAAGGTAAATCTGGAAAATCCTCTTCACTTGGACGAACAACTGGGGTCAGCATCGGAAGGTCAACGACTTCAGCCTCCTTAGGGCCAATGGTCATAAACCGGAGGAAACCACCATTTGCTTCAGCGATGTGCTTACTGAAAGAGTGAAAGCTCTTGTAGTAGAGGTAACCAAAAGGTAGTTCCATCTTCGCGAAGATGGCGTTGAGGGCACCGAGCTTTTCAGCGATTGCTGCCTGGCGTTCTACCAGCGAATTAGGTAGTTCTTTTACGATTTCCTGGATGCGGCCAACGAGGTTGTTGTCGATCATTTCGTAGAAAGCCAGCAGGCGACCTCGTTTGTCATAGCTGCGGATGTCGGCCATGCGCTGGGCCTCGGCGAGTTCCACTTCGTCCATGTCGCCGTCGGCGCCGGCTACGAGGATAGTGATAAGGGGGATGGCGTCGAACATTGCTTGTTGTTCGGAAGGGGCCAGGTTGTTGAATTCTGTCAGCATAATAATGGCTAATTTGCCGCAAATATAGAGTGCGAATATGCAACAGGCCCTACTTTTTCTGCTCGCCGTGGTGGCGGGCGTAATGCTACCCATCCAAGCGGGGCTCAACAGCGAAATCGGCAGGAGCATCAAAAACCCCATTTATGGCGCTTTAGTGTCTTTCACCGTTGGTTCTATCGGCCTGATTCTCTATTTATTATTTACCCAAGCAAAGTGGACAGATCTCCGAAACGGTTTTGAACTCCCTTGGTATTATTGGTCGGGTGGACTACTGGGAGCGGTCTTCGTTACATCAGTTATTATTTTAACCCCGAAGCTAGGTGTAGCCCTTACTTTCGGCCTAATAGTAACCGCACAGATGGTTTTCAGCGTCGTAATGGACCATTATGGCTGGCTGGGCGTTCCGCAATCACCCATCAACTGGGCCAGGGTTATGGGCGTAACAATGGTGATTGGGGGGGTGGTTTTGATTAGGACGAACTAATGTTGGAGTCGCGGGCGCAGGGAATGTAGAGACAGGGCACGCCCTGTCTGTACAGGGCACGCCCTGCCTGTACAGTTGTGTACCTGCCGTCAATCCAAAATCTACCGGTATTCAGGGAGGCGCAGCATAACCCAGCCCCCTACCTTTGCTAAGAGGCGCCGCAAGTTGTTTTCACGGCGTCCCTAAGTAAATTCCTGAACCAAGCGCATCTTCCTATCATCACTGTTAATTATCTCCGCCACCGTCCTTATGGCCCAATCTCCTTAAGTATTTCAACTCGAATCCCGACGGGGAGAAACCCTGACCTACCAAATGGACCTAGACACCGGAAACATCGTTTCCGACCTAAGCTGGGCTTGGGACGGCCAGAACGCCTGCTTCGTCGAGCCCATGAAAGACTGGTCCACCGGCAACCACGTCTTCTTCAGGACGGAGATCCCCAAGTATTCTACCATGGTCATCCGGTTAATCCCAAAAGCCCCCAACCAAAACATGAGCCTTTATGCCTATTCCGGTGGCCACGGCGCACTCCCGCCCGCCCTCCATAGCTGCGTCAGCTGCGAAGCCGACTTCCACCAGGAAATGCAGAACATCAGCCGGCCCAAGAACGACCACACCCGCAGCGTTGAGCTGCGGGCCGTTAACCGTGCCTACCCCGTCACCATCGGTGTCGCTGGGGCAGAAGGCCTGCTTAATGGGAAATTTTATGTGGAGATTACGGTGACGAAGAACCGATGAAGCAGGTAGGCTTAGGGGTTGAGGACCTCCAGGCGACCAGCCATGCCTTTCAAGCCTCATTGCACCTGCAATTCGGCTCCGGACTCCACTGAGCGCAGCCGAACGTGCTCAGCAACCACGTCCGCGCCCCATAAAACCCAAACAGCCAGGCAGTCTATCCGACTACCTGGCTGTTTGGCTATAAGCCTATTTGACTGTAAGACTTACTTACTCGCCTCCTCAGCAGAATAAGTATTCAGCGTAACGTGGCTCTTTTTCTTGCCCGGGCGAATCTTCATGTTCAGGAATTCTACCCCCAACGAGAACGCAATGGCAAAGTAGAGGTAGCCTTTTGGCACCTTCTCAACCACTGATTCGAAAATCTCTAGGTGGGCAAGGTGAGCGCCTTCGACGAGCAGCATAAAGCCAATCAGGATCAGGAAGGCCAGGCCCAGCATCTGGATGGTCGGGTTGCGGTTAACGAAGTTTCCTACCGGAACGGCAAAGGCCATCATGATCAGAACGGATATAACAACGGCAATGATCATTATGATGAGTGCGCCATAAAGGCCGTTGGTCATTCCTACCGCCGTAAGGATGGAATCAAAACTGAAGACAATGTTGATGATCGTGATCTGAACGATCACCGAACCCAACGTAGCCCCAACCTTAGCGGCATTGGAACTCTCTTCTTCGTGGGCATCCCCCTCCAGCTTGTGCCGGATTTCGGATGTGGATTTATACAGCAGGAAAAGGCCACCTGCAAACATGATCAAGCTCTGTCCGCTAACCCCGCCTTTGGCCCAGCCCCAATCAAATTTAAACAGGGCTTCATCCAGCGTAACCAGCCAAGATACACCGAACAAGAGTACGATACGTAGGACCATCGCGAGGACAAGACCAATGTTGGTCGCCTTCTTCCGTTCTTCATCAGATTTCAGCTTGCCCGAGGCAATAGAAATGAAGATTATATTATCAATACCGAGAACGATTTCGAGAAAAGTAAGGGTAAGCAGAGAAAGCCAAACGGCGCCACTACCAAAATCTGGAATATCAAACATAGTGCAGGGTTGTCGTGGAGATTTCAATTTTCTCTCCCAGTCGCAAAACTACGGCAAAGGATCTTTGTTTGCTACCGTATGGAAAAAACGAAATTTAGAAGACTTAGGCGGAACGAACTAGAAGAGGTTCGCGGGCAGTTTGTAAAGTTCCTGGGCGTCAACGGAATCGACGCAGGAAGCTGGCAAAAGATGAAGGAAGATGCGCCCGGTGAGGCCGATCAACTGATCCTTCAGTTCTCTCAAATCGTCTACTCTGGCGTAATTGGGAAGGTAAAGTACCTCGTTCATCGCAAGCCAAATGATCTGCGAACTTATAAAACAAGTGCAGATAAAATTGAAATGAGGGGCATTTTTCTGGACGGAGTAACCACCATTGACTTCACCAAAGACGATTTGCTACCTAACGAGATGTTTGCCAAAATAAAAGCCGACGGTGTTAAGCCAAAGATTTACGCTGCCGAACGGGCCTACATTTCTGATGGCCGAGATCAAGACATTTTCAACATCATGGAAGAGGGTGCACTCATCGATAAGGGAGAGCTTTTCGAAACCCTTGCCGCTTTGTAGTTAAAAAGCTGACGCTGGTCTAAAACAACGAGCTGTTAACTGGTATCGTTGATCTACATTCAGTACATTGTAGTCCAACTCTATAAAATCTACCCAGAGCGTGAAAAACAAGGTAACGGCTGCATTATTGGCATTTTTTATTGGCGGCTTCGGCGCGCATCGATTTTATTTAGGACAAACAGGTAAAGGTATTCTCTACCTACTGTTTTGCTGGACGCCCATACCCTGGATCGTTGCTTTCATTGACTTCATCATTTTCCTTACGATGAATGATAAGGATTTCAACTTCAAGTACAACCAGGAATTCATCCAACAGCTCTACCCCCATCAGCAGGCTCCGACTGTAATCATCAACAATAATCCGCAAGGCCAACAGCAACAGTACGGCCAGCAGCAATATGGCCAGCAACAGCGCCAGCAGCAACAGCAAGCAAGGCAGCAGCAAGCCCAGCCCCGCCCAAGGCCAGCCCCCGCGCCAAAGGTTGATCCTTTCCAAAAAGCTGGTGACGAGAAGTACCAAGATTATGACTTTGACGGTGCCATCCGAGACTACCTCCGGTCGCTTAACGTAAAGGCCACCAACCCCGGCGTCCACTTTAAGCTTGGCTGCCTATACTCCGTTATGGAACAGACCGACAGTGCCTTTTTCCACTTACAAAAGGCCGTGGAGCAGGGATTTTACGACTTCGACAAAATTCAATCGCACGACCACCTCGCCTTCCTGCGTTCACAGCAGCCAACGTTTGATGACTTCGTATCCAATGGTTACAAATTTGGAGGTGATCTCGAAGAACAAGAAGACAAGTTGGAACTGTCAGAAGACATAATCACCCAGCTAGAGCGACTTGCTAAAATGAAAGATGCTGGCCTGCTGACGGAAGATGAATTCAAGGCACAGAAGGTAAAGTTGCTGAGGTAGACAGGGAAGAATAGAGAGACATTAGGCGATGAAACTTAGATTACACTGTACTAGTGCATCAAGATCAAAGTTCGGTACAGTTATAACTTACCATCGCGGCACTGTACTTCCCAGCTAAAAACCTCACGTAGCTAAGGCTATGATCGCCTTTCAGCTGGTCGTCCAGCACCGCGCTGC
>JBLIGS010000005.1:0-26404 GCA_047637095.1 Neolewinella sp.
GCGCACACCTGAGCGCAGCCGAACGTGCTCAGTGGAGTCCGCAGCCGAACGTGCTCAGGGACCACCTGCGTTCGCGGCCCCTTGGTCAGACATTAGCGTTTAGGGGCCGTACACGCAACCCGCAACTTTGCAACCCAATCAATTCACTCGCCAGAAATACGGTGTAAACAACACTAGTACTGTAAATATTTCCAAACGGCCTACCAGCATAATGAAGGACAAAAAGATCTTCACGTGCGCCGGCAACCAGGCAAAATTGTCTACTGGTCCGACATCTCCGAGGCCTGGGCCAACGTTCCCCAAACTCGTCGCCATCGCGCCGATCGCCGTCATAAAGTCTAGGCCCATCATGGCCAGGATAACGGAGCCAACGACAAACAACATTAGGTACAGCAACAAGAAGTTAAAAACATGGGTGATGACCTTACCTGGTACTACCTCCCGGTTAATCCGCAAGGGCACAATCGCCGAAGGGTGCAAAATTCGTTTAAATTCGAGGTAGCTGTTCTTGAAAAAGACCAGGTGGCGAACCAGCTTGATCCCGCCAGAAGTAGACCCAGCACAAGCTCCAAGGAAGAGTAAAACAAAAATTATCAATTGAGCAGAAGTGGTCCACTGGCTGTAATCCGCCGACACAAACCCGGTAGTAGTGATCAGGCTAACCACCTGAAAAAGACTGTCGCGGAAGGCTTCTTCGAAGTCGTTCACATCGGCGCCGAGGTAGACTTTCGCCGTAATGATCATGGTAAGAACCACCACAATTCCGATGTAGGCTTTGAGTTCGTCGCTGGTCCAGACCTCCGTCCAGCGGCGCTTCAGGCTCAGGTAAAGAACGGTGTAATTGACGCCGGCAAGAAACATGAAGAACACCAGCAAGTACTGCACAGATGGGGAGAAAGCCGCAGCGCTGGCGTTCCGGGTGCTAAAGCCACCTGTAGCCATCGTCGTCAACGCATGGTTAATTGCCTCAAAGGGAGTAAGCCCGAACAGCCAGAGGAGGATGCCCAGTACCACCGTCAGCCCGACGTAAATGAACCACAGCCGCTTTGCGGTTTCACTGATCCGAGGATGGATTTTATCGGACGTTGGCCCGGGGGCCTCGGCTGCAAAAAGTTCGATGCCGCCGATGCCGAGCAACGGAAAAATAGCAACGGTGAGCACAATGATGCCCATCCCACCAATCCACTGGGTAAGGCTTCGCCAATAGAGAATGCCGTGTAAATCTTTCGCCTGTTGCTCAATATCGGTAAGCACCGAAGCCCCCGTTGTCGTCATCCCCGAGACCGTCTCAAAAAGGGCATCAGGTACAGAAGTCAACAAACCACTATAGAGGTAAGGCAGCATTCCGAAGGTAACCATCGCCAGCCAGCTGAGGGCAACGATGAGGTAGCCCTCCCGCTTCCGAATAGGTACGCCTTTTGGGTTCTTAATCAGAAAAAACAGTCCGCCAGCACCAATCGAAGTAAGCCCCGCCAGTAACAACGGGAGCATGTCTTCGCCGTAGTAACCGCTGAAGGGCAGGCCAGTCCACATCATCACGCCGACAATACAGAGGAGGATACTGATTACCCGGGCAATCGGCCGGTAATTTATCATTGACTTCCCCATTAGCGGAACAACTCTTCTAGGCGTTTAATCGCACCTGGCATGGCCATTACGATTACTTTGTCTCCAAGTTGAAGCTGTGTTTCTCCGTTAGGAATCAACGTTTGATCGCCGCGAATGACGCCACCAATCAGGGCAGATTCAGGAAAATGAAGGTCCTTGACCTTCTTTTTCGTCAGCTGGTTTGGCCGGATGATATTGTACTCGATGATTTCCGCATCCACACCGTGCAGGCTGGTAATCGCCTCAATATCTCCCTTGCGAACGTGCTGAAAGATGGCGTTGGCCGCCAGCAGTTTTTTATTGATCAAGGTATCCACACCAATGTTTTGGCTAATGTGGATATATTCCTTGTTTTCCACTTGAGCAATCGTCTTAAACACACCATGATTACGGGCCGTCAGACAGCTAATAATATTGGTCTCGCTGTTCTTTGTCAAGGAAATGAAGGCGTCCATCTGGTCTAAGCCTTCTTCCTGCAACAGGTCAATATTGGTGTAATCGCCTTTGATGACGAGTACGTTCTCCAACTGTTCCGAAAGGTGTTGGCAGCGGCGCTTGTCTTCCTCTACAATCGTAATTTTATAATCATTCTGCAGTAAGCGAGCTGTAGAAACTACCAGGTTTGTCCCACCTAAGATCATCATGTTTTTGACCGTCCGGTGCTTCTTCCCCACAAATTCTTCGACCACCTTTTTATTTCCCGTCTTGGTGATGAAGTAGATATGATCGTTCTCCTTCAACTGGGTAAAGCCCCGGGGAATGATCGTTTTGTGGCCACGCAGAATGGCAATTGGATGGAGCGCCACTTTGGCTTCCAGGTGCTTGATATCGGCGAGGCGGATGCCGACGAGCGGAGAATCTGCGTCGAGGGTCATGCCGAGCAGGGAGAGTTTGCCATTTTCGAATTCGAAGATATCGGTAAAGGAAACCTGCTTGATTAGTCGCTCAATTTCCTGAGCAGCGAGCTGGCGGGGACTGATGATCTGATCAATCCCGAGGGAGCAGATCGTCCCCATGTGCTCGCTACACATGTATTCTTCGTTGTCTACCCGAGCAATCACGCGCTGGCAACCAAGTTTTTTGGCAATGATGGCAGCCATCATGTTCGTCTTCTCAGAGGTGGTGACAGCAAGCATTAGATCGCTGCTTGCCACCCGGGAGTTCTGCAAGGTTTCAATGCTGGTGGCATCGCCGCGTACGGTAAGTACGTCTAGGTGGGAACCTGCGTAATCCAGAACGTCTTGGTCGGTATCTATCAGGACGATGTCCTGGTTTTCAGTAGCCAGTAGTTCGGCGAGGTGGAAGCCCACGTCGCCAGCTCCGGCAATGACGATTTTCATATAGCTATGCGTCAGTTAATTGCTAAGACAGGGTAAAGGTCGGGAAAGTTCCCAAGAGTTACACTCTCCCTGATCACTTCGTTAATAGTTGGGCGCGGACGCAGGTGGTCCCTGAGCACGTTCGGCTGCGGACTCCACTGAGCGCAGCCGAACGTGCTCAATGGAGTCCGGAGCCGAACGGGGGCAAAGGAAGTTTGAGGAGCAGGGTTTAGACATATAACGTTTACTTTTAAGGCAGGGCAAGTCTCCTCTCTGCAGGTACTAAGGAACGTCAATTTAATAACTGTCCGATTTACTAAACGCTTCACACTAACCGCCAAACGCTAAATGCTCACCCAAGCCCCAATCTTCATCTCCTCTCCCGTCCGCCGTTCCGGCACCACCCTACTCCAACGGCTATACACAGGCACGGGCGAAGCCATCATCTTCGGCGAGTCAGCTGCCAACGACTTAATGATGGCAGGGCAGATGCTCCAGATGAAAGAACAGACTTTCATGCCCAATAGGCTGCTCCGCGATCAAATGTTGGAACGGGTTAGAAACGGCAGTGTCAACGAATGGATTCCAGACCTACTACCTCCCATCCCTGACTACCTGAACCTCCATAAAAAACTCCTGAACGACCTGATCAATGGCTTTGCCAACGAAGCCGAAAAATTGGGCAGGGGCCAGTGGGGCGTAAAGCTCCCCGAATGGCCCATCCACAGCCTACGCTACTGGCAACAACGGATGCCGGAATCCAAGACCATCTACATCGTACGCGACCTGGAAGAGTGCGTGACTTCCGCCACGAAAATCGGTATGATCGGAGGCGATCAGTACACCGCCCAATTCCGTCACATATACCAGCAACACCTGGCCCAAGCGAAGCAACACCTCTCCAAAGAGACCACTTACTTCCTCGACTACGCCGATCTCGTTGATCCCGCCAAGGCCAATGACCAGCTGAAAGCGCTGGGTGAATTTTGTGGATTACCGACGCTGCCCAAGGAGGTGTTGGCGGTTCGGGTGGGGGATTATAGTCAGTAGACAGATCAACCTACGCCCGTAGAAAGACGCAGTCTTTGCCCACTGGTGGGCGGTCGTGGCGGATGGAGACGTCAACGCATCATCCGCCACGACGGCCCACTCCGGCTAGCCACCGGATGGAAGTGCTCTCAGACTATTTCGTAATTTCACCATCCAACCACCCATCAGACTCCCCCCCTCCAAGATGAAGACCCACAAAATCCTCAACGACCCCGTCTACGGCTTCATCAGCATCCCCTACGGCATCCTGTTCGACTTGGTCGAACATCCCTACTTTCAGCGCCTACGGAGCATCAAGCAGGTTAGCCTGACGCACTTTGTCTACCCAGGCGCCCTGCATACCCGTTTTCACCATGCGCTTGGCGCAATGCACCTGATGGGGCAGGCCGTCCAGAGCCTGAAGGGCAAGGGGGTCAAGATCAATAAGCGAGAACGGGAAGCGGTAATGATTGCCATATTACTACACGACATAGGTCACGGGCCATTCTCCCACACCCTGGAGCATACCTTAATTGAAGCCCACCACGAAGACCTTTCGCTTCATTTCATGAAGCGCCTCAACGACGAATTCCAGGGCAAGCTAACCCTTGCCATCAAAATTTTCAAGGGCGAATACAAGAAACACTTCCTCCACCAACTCGTCTCCGGACAGTTGGACATGGACCGGATGGACTACCTCAACCGCGACAGTTATTTCACCGGCGTTAGCGAGGGAGTCATCGGCTATGACCGCATCATTAAGATGTTGAATGTGGTGGACGACCGCCTCGTCGTCGAACAAAAAGGCGTCTACTCCGTAGAACGGTTCCTCACCAGTCGGCGGATCATGTACTGGCAGGTTTACCTCCACAAAACCGTCATCTCCGCAGAACAGATGCTGATCCTGGTACTCGAACGGGCCAGAAAACTGGCCGAGGCTGGCCAGTCGGTCTGGGCACCGCCCAGCCTGGATTACTTCCTCAAAAACCGGATCACCTCCGAAGACTTCCTC
The DNA here is from genome assembly GCA_047637095.1 of Neolewinella sp. GTDB lineage: Bacteria > Bacteroidota > Bacteroidia > Chitinophagales > Saprospiraceae > Neolewinella. Next base: position 4,969 of record JBLIGS010000005.1, read on the forward strand.
CTCCGCCGCAACGAACTCCTGGACTGCTTCGCCGCCCTCGACGATACCGACATCACCAGCGCCGTCAAGGCCTGGCAGAAAAACGCCGATCCACTTCTATCCTACCTAAGCTACGGCCTCATCAATCGTCGCCTCTTTCGCCTCGAGTTCTCCAACGAGCCCTTCCCAAAAGAGTACGTCGACGCCGTCAAGGCCAGCTTAAAAAACCACCGGGATTTGCCACGGGGCGCCGAGGCCTTCCTCATCAGTGGGGCAGAGACCAACAGTGCCTACACCTTGAAGAAGGAGGAGATTATGGTGTTGACCAAAAAGGAAGTCGTGGTTCCTATGTCTCAGATCAGTGATTTTGGGATTGAGCCGAGGACTTTTAAGAAGTACTTTTTGTGTTATCCGAAGGAAGTGAAGGTGGTGGTGTAGTTCTTTGGCCTTTTGTTTTTTTGGTTTTTTGGGCTGCCGCATTTTACAGTAGAGAGGCAAGAGTAGAGAGGCGGGAGTAGTAAAGCGGGAGGCTACCGCACTTTGGAGTGGGAGTGCTCGCTGCGCTCGTTTTTGGCACTAGGCCACTAAAGTCCGTGAATTCCTTAGCGGGGGATCAGCTAGACACTTGGCGGATCGCGTAGTCCCTCGTGGTAGTCCAGTAGATTAGAATGAATTGGATGTGAAGGATATATCAGGATGTCACGCTCCAACGTGCGGCAGTCAAATCGCATTTCACATATCGAAATCGCATACCACATATCAAAAACGGGCACTGGGGCGTCCTTGCCACTACCCCAGTACTCGACGCCCCGTCTCCGTCACTACCACATTATCCTCCAACCGAATGCCGCCAAAACCGCGGTAGCTGTCCAGTGCTGAGAAGTTGATGAAGTCGGCGCAGGTACCATCTGCGGCCCAGCCGTCGATGAGGGCAGGGATGAAGTAAATGCCTGGTTCTACGGTGAGGGCGAAGCCGGCGTGGAGTTCGCGGCCGAGCCGTAGGCTGCGGGTGCCAAACTGTTTGCTGCGGACGATCTTGTCGTCGTAGCCGACGAGGTCTTCGCCGAGGTCTTCCATATCGTGGACGTCGAGGCCGATCATATGGCCAAGGCCGTGGGGCATGAATAGGCCATGGGCGCCTGCTGCGACTGCCTCGTCAACGTCGCCTTTCATCAGGCCTAAGACCTTAAGCCCGGAGGTGATGATCCGGCCAGCATCGTCATGGATAGAGCGGTAGGTGACGCCGGGCCGTAGGGCCGCGATGCAGTCAAGTTTTGCTTTCTGGACGATGTCCCAGACGTCCTGTTGCTTTGTTGTCATGGCTGCGCCGACGGCGAAGGTCCGGGTGATATCTCCGGCATAGCCGGAGGGAGATTCGGCGCCGGCATCAATCAACAACAGGTCTCCTTTGGAGAGGACGTTGCCGTGGTAATGGTTGTGGAGGACGTGACCGTTGCGGGTCACTATGGCGGGGTAAGACAAGCGCCCGTTGGCAGAGATGGCAATGCCTTCGACCAAGCCAGCGACTTCGGCTTCGAGTTGGCCGGGGGCGGCGTGGGCCTCGGCCGCCGCGTGCATCTTCATGCTGGTCTTGACGGCAATGTCCATCTGCTCAAGTTCCTCGGCAGATTTCACGGAACGAAGCCCAATCACTGCTCTGACCAACTCTTCGCTTGCACCTGCGTCCGCGCCCAAATGTTCTGCCAGAAAGGCCACTCGTTCGGCCCGATACGCTGGCAAAAAGTGAACCTCGCTGGCATGCTTCTTCAACATCCCAGACAATTCTGCCCGCGTGCCGCCACGTTCAGCACCAATCTGCGCCGCCAAGTCAGCAACACTCGGCTGCTCGCCCATCCACACGATGTGCTCCAGGCTGATGTCGTTGCCCCAAAGCAAGCCCTGTCCCGACGCATCAACCGTCAGTGCCAAACCGGGAATGTTATGCCCCGCGAAGTAGCGAAAATTGCTGTCCTGCTTAAACGGATAAACGTTGTCGGTGCAATTCATCGGCGCCTCGTGGTTGCCCATGATGAGGGCGATTCCGGAGGAGATCCCTGAAGAAAGTTGCTGGCGGCGTGTGGTGTAAGTTGCTGGGGAAAACATGGTCTTAGTTTATAAGGAGGCATTACTAGTCTCCTGGTTTGAGCACCTCCAGGTGCGATTGCTTATAGGTATTTTTGTTCCTGCGCAAGTGCCAAAACTTCATTCGCACCTGGAGGTGCTCAACCCAGGTTAGCCTATAAAACTAGACTAGCTTCCCGGCGAATCGCCGCTTGCCCAACCCCAATCGCATCGTCAGGCTGTCGGCTGCTCATGAGGCGAAGGCGGCTAGCGACTTGGGCACCGTCATCGGCACCTTCGGCGGCGCGAATGATAAGTTGGCTGACATTGTCGCGGGCAGCGAGCATGATGCTCCAGAGCTGGTCACTAATATAAATTTGCTGGGTGACGTTGTACTCAAATTCCTGGCGGATGTTCAGCAGCAAGGTCGCCGTATATTCTTTTGCACTGAGGCCAGTTGCCGGTGGAAGGCGGAGCAACAGGTTAGGCACATTGATGCGCTCAAGCATCAGCGTCAGGCGCTCACAAGCCTGAAGGCGAAGGGCATTATTGTTACCCTTTTCTTCCGGAGTTGCCGCGGCCGCAGGTGCAAAGGCAGATTTTTCAAGCAGGGTTTCCATGGTTTTGCTCACTTCCGCCAGCTTAATGCTGGTGAGGTAAACGAGAATGAGCACGGGTAAGAAGATGAGCACGGTAAAAGCGAGGGTCAACAGGTCCATAAATAGATCAGGGTTACAATTGGGGCGCGAATTAGCCGGCGGCAAAGAGACAAATGGCTTATTGATAAACCAAGTCAGCCGACGAGCTGTTTAATGCTCAACAAAGGTAATCTTTGTATTTTTGCCGAGTCAAATTTTCAACAATGAGCGCTGAAGTAACAACCGCACCCTCCGTTTCCCCCATCAAGATCACTGCTTCCGCAATGGAGCATTTAATTGCGCTGCGCGCAGAATTAGGTGTTGGAGAAGATCATTTTCTACGTGTAGGCGTACGCGGCGGCGGCTGCTCTGGTTTTGAATACCAGCTTGGTTTTGACCTTGCAGAGGCAGACGACAAGAAATTCACCATCGGCGGCGAGATCATCGTGATGAAGCCTGGTCACAGCCTTTACCTCATCGGTATGGAAATCGACTGGGCCACTGGCCTAGAGAATCGTGGATTCACATTCAACAACCCGAATGCTGGAGAGACTTGTGGTTGTGGCTCTAGCTTTAGTGCGTAAGATTTGTCCTTCGGCCAACTTCTTCCCACCCCACTTTCCACCCGCAGGGGCATTCCTTTCTATCACGCTAAGTCGGAGGCGGAATTCCGCGACGACGTTTACGAGCGTTATGACGCGCTCGTCACCCGGCAAACGGCCCTCCACTTAGCCGACGATTTGCACGGTGGTTATCCCCTGCAGCCTTTATTAGACTATGTATTGAACTGGCTTCCCGAAACGGAGGCTCCCTTGGCTGTTGCCGACCTCGGTTGCAGCGTCGGCCGCTTAGCGGCCGAGATCGCCCAGCGTCACCCGGCATTCGATGTCTACGGCCTCGACCTAAGCTACCAGATGCTCCGGCAAGGCAAAGACTTTTGGCTGGAGGGAAAAAACCTCCAACCCAACCTGATGAAATACGGCTGGGGTACCCCCCATCTCCCCGGCCACAAACTCCCCAACCTACACTTCGCCCTAGCGAAGGCAGAACAACTCCCTTTCGAAGACGATTCCCTCGACTTCATCCTCAACACTTTCCTCATCGACAGAGTGCCTACCCCATTCGCCGCTTTTTCGGAATGGAAGCGGGTACTAAAACCTGGCGGTCGGGTGGTGACCGTTTCCCCGCTAAACTTCCTATCTCCGGAAGGCTGGCGGGAATACCACCCTCCGGTTAAAATTCTTCAGCACTTGCAGCAACAAGGCTGGGAGATGCAGGACTGGGTTGATCCGATGGTATTGGAAGAACCGATGGACGTGAGGGGGAATGCGGTTAAGTGGAGGGCAGTGGGGATGGTTTGTGGGTGATTTTCGTCCTGAGACAATGAGCTTCCCTAAAAGAAGAATTATTGCGGAGTTGACCTAGCAACCCAAGTCTTACTCCTGCCCCGCCTTTAATGACAGCCTCAGTACTCTGGGCTCCTTACTCCCTAACCGGCTCCAACTCCTCAAAGAAAATATCATCATTCGGCACATCAAACCGCAGCCCAGTAGCCTGGTTCCGATTGTTCTTCAAAAATTGCACCGTACCGAAGTCAAACCAAGCGTGGGGTTCATTCCATTCCAGCTTCCAGGTGTCGTGGTGCCAGTGGCTTAGGGTGGCGTTGAGGCGTGGGCTGCGGTCGAAGCGCAGTTCGAGTGTACCCTCTCCGTTTTGGGCGACGATGAATTTTCCGAAGAGGGGGCTACGTAGTCGCCGACCATCGCTTTGGTGGTTAAGGTTGGCTTCGTGTTTTCAACCCGGGTGGTTTCGGGTTCAACGAATTTTGCTTGCCAGGTTTTCCGGCCCTTCATTTCGCGGTCGACGGCATTGGTGAGCCAGCTTGGGTTGGTGTAGCCGTAGCCACCACGCCATCCGTAAGCTTGCGGTAAATGACGGATTTGGCGGATGATTTCCTCCGCGCTCTTTTCACTCTTGTACCAGATGGCATCTCCGCTGTAAGTCCCCAGCCCAATCCGGTGGCACAGTAAGTTCCTAACCGTTGTGTGGCTACTGACGTAGTCGTCGTAAAGCTTAAAATAGGGGAGGTAAGCCTGCACCGGAGCGTCCATATCGAAACCATTTCGGGGAAGAGACCTAGCGCACGTTATGTACGCTCGCCATTGGAGATGCTCCACCAAAGCAGCAACAAACTCTTCCGCCAAAAGAAGGCTCGGCCCCGGCAACACAAGACCGGCTATTCATCAAGGTAAAGGAACGTTTAGTCCGGCTCATGTTTACTGACATTCTCTACCTCGAAGCAGACGACTATTACTGCAAAGTCTATACTGAAAACAAGAGTTACCTGGCGACTGAAACACTGAAGAAAATCAGTGCTCAGTTGCCCGCAAAAGCGTTTTTCTTCCGTTGTCATCGTTCTTACGTGGTTAACCTTAACAGGATTACGGAGATTGGCGAATTCTATGTGTTTCTAGGTAAGAAACAAGTGCCCCTTAGTCGTTCAAAGCGTGCGAAAATCCTGGTATTGGTCAATAAGATGTAAGCACTTCCAGTGTTCTTAGGGGCGCGAAGAAAACGCTGCCGAAGGCTAAATCTCTCAAACCCCTTACCTTTCCCTTTCCTTTCAGCGACTACCTACCCACAAACCCATGCCAAATCCAATCCGGACGATCGTCCCATTCCTCATCCTGTGCCTGGCAATGATGCTCACCGCCTGCGGCGTCCCCCGCTCGACCGCCACCGCTGCCCAGGCCCCCCTGCCCTACAAAAAGCTCATTGCCAACGCCGAGGTAGAGACCAAAGCCGGCAACTACGCCGCCGCTGCGGAGAACTACCGCATGGCGTATGACCAGAAGTCAAAAAAGAAAAACATTCTTTATAAGGCAGCAGAGTTATTTACCCGGGTACGGGACTACAAGCAGGCCGCCGAGGCTTACCAGTTCCTGGAGACCGACGAAAGCCGCTGGCCGCTGCTCGGCCTGCAATACGGCCGGGCACTAAAGCAAGACGGCCGCTACGAACAAGCCCGGCGAGAGTTGGCCCTATTCCTGGAAGCCTACAACGGGGCCGACCGGCCCATCGTGGCCGAGATCGTTCGCAACGAGCTGGCGGGCATACAATTGGCACGGGAGCAGCAGGGCAAGGAGTCGATGGTAGACATCAGCCGGCCTGGGCGTGGAATTAATACCGGAGGCGACGAATTTGGCCCGGTCGCCGTTGCCGGCGACCAGCTCTACTTCACCAGCACAGCAGGCGGCCAGAGCCGCCTCTACCAAAGCAGGCTCCAGGCCCAGGAATGGACCAAAGCCAACGTCCCTCCCGGCTTCCCAGTCATCGCCGAAGGCGAGTTTGGCACCGGAAGCCTCAGCGCCGATGGCAGCGTCTTTTACTTCAGTATTTGTAGTGGTATTACTGGCGAAGACTTCACCAATCGCTGCGAGATATTCCGCGGCGAGCGAAGCTTGAACGGCAACTGGAGCCAGCCCAAACGGCTGTCCGAAACCGTCAACTTCACTGGCAGCAACAATGCTTATCCTTCGGTCAGCAAAGACGTGGATGGCCGGACGATCCTCCACTTTGCTAGCGACCGGCCAGGAGGCCGGGGCGGCATGGACATCTACACCTCCGTCCAAATCACCGCCGATGACCCTACCCAGTTCTCCAATGCCATACCTGAGTCAGCCACCATCAACACCGTAAGCGATGAGATAACCCCAGTCTACATCGTTGCCGAGGAGACCTTGTATTTCTCGAGTACCGGCCATCCCGGTTTCGGCGGTCTCGACGTCTTCAGGGCCCGGCGGAAGCTGGGTAATTTCCAGGCCCCGGAGAACTTCGGAGAGCCGGTTAACTCGGCGGCGGACGATTACGGATTGTCCATCACACCGGGAGGCGCGGCGGGTTACCTCACCAGCAACCGTTCCTTCGAAGAGGGCAAAACCAATACAACCGAAACCGACATCTTCTCCCTCAATTTCCGTGCCGGGCGGGCAAAACTCAAGGCGACGATTTACGACAATACCACCGGCGAAGAGCTCGGCGGTTCGGAGGTCACCCTACTCGAAGTCGGCGAAGACGGCCGGGCAATGGAGATTGGCCGGAGGATCTTTCCTTCGGGAGTATATTCCTTTGACCTGCGCCCGGAGAGTAGCTACCGTGTGATCATCCGTCGGAAGAATTACCAGGGGAAGGAATACGACGTTAAAACGAATACGACAGGGTCTGCGCTGTATGGGCAACCCGTTTTCCTCCGCCGCAGCGCGGCGGGAAGCACAAGCCAGGGGAACAGACCTCCCGTTCCCATTAGCGGACAAAACCAGGGAGGTTCACCTCCTCTTACGGCAACTCTCCCTGCTCCCGTTGTAACTAACCCTGCACCTGCGCCCGCGCCCAAATCAGGAAATGATCCCCTAGCCTACCGCATCCAGGTCAGCGCCCAAAAAGCCTTCGATCCCTCCGCCGGCAAATACGAAGCCATCCGCTACCTCGGTAACCTCCTCGGCACTCCCATCCCAGGTCGCAGCCTCCAACGGATCACCGTTGGCTACTTCACCGACGTTGCCGCCGCCAAGAAAGCCCTCGCTGAAGTGCAGTCAAAAGGCTTTCCCTCCGCCTTCACAGTCAAGTATAATGACGGGAAACGACACGGACAGGTAAAATTATAGCCTTTTGGCGTGCCCCCAAGAACCGTGGTCGCGTCTCAAAGTTGTTATAAATAGTTACCAACTAAATTTTAATATTATGTCTAAGCAAAAAGTATCCTTCAACGATATCATTAACGACGAAACGCCAGTACTTGTCGATTTCTTCGCCACCTGGTGTGGTCCCTGTAAAGCGTACAGTCCTGTTCTTCAAGAACTAAAGCGCAAAGAGGGAGATTCTATGCGCCTCATCAAGATCGATGTCGACAAAAACGAAGCCCTCTCCCAGAAGCTGGGCGTGCGCGCCATGCCTACCACCATTATTTTCCAGAACGGTGAGGAAAAATTCCGCGCCGCCGGTGTTCAGAGCATTGGTACGCTGCAGGCTGCACTCGCAGAACTGAAGTAAGGCTTCCGACGACGCCTTCAAGTGGTGTATTACCAAAGCAACAAGTCTCCGACTTAAGGCGACTTTTAAAAGCATTTAGCAACTAGTAATCAGCGGTTTTACCGTGAATGCTAATCGCTAAATGCTTTTTGCTTTTGCCCATGAAATAAGTCTTGCTTCCCTCCGGTTATTAACACTACCGTATATTGGCCGCAGAATCTATGCAAGCAACTCTTAGTCCTACTACCATCATCGGAATCATTGCCGCTTATTTTGCGGTACTGGTCTTGATCTCCTATTTGACGAGTCGAGACAATAGCGATAACGAATCTTTCTTCCTGGCGGGGCGAAAATCCCCCTGGCCGTTGGTGGCCATCGGGATGATTGGCGCTAGCCTTTCCGGCGTAACCTTTATCAGTATTCCCGGCGCCATTGGCGCCGTTGATGCCGATGGTGTCAGCAAAGTAAACCATGCCTTCAGTTACATGCAAGTCGTCATCGGCTACATGTTCGGCTACCTCTTCATCGCCACCGTCTTGTTGCCGCTCTACTATAAGCTCGGCCTCACCAGCATTTATGAGTATCTGAAAGAGCGAATTGGCCTGCACGCCTATAAAATAGGCGCCTTTTACTTCCTTCTTTCCCGTACCATCGGCGCCGCATTCCGGCTCTTTCTCGTTGCCGTAGTGCTTCAAAATTTTGTTACCGGCCCAATGGGTGTGCCTTTTGCCGCCACCGTTGCCGTCACTATTCTCCTGATCTGGCTCTACACTTTCAGGGGCGGCATCAAGACAATTGTCTATACCGACACCCTGCAAACCGTCTGTATGTTACTGGCGGCTGGGCTGACCGTTTACTACATCGCCGAGGCTTTACAAGCTGACTTTGGCGGGCTGGTGGACCTCATCCGCAACAGCGAATACGACCAGGTTTTCTTCTTTGAAAACGGATGGACGGACCCCAACAACTTCTGGAAACAGTTCCTTAGTGGTGCGCTAATCACGATCGTGATGACTGGCCTCGACCAGGACATGATGCAGAAAAACCTGAGCATGCCCAACTACCGGGATGCCCAGAAGAACATGGCAGCGTTCAGTATTGTACTAATTTTTGCCAATATTCTTTTCCTTTCCCTCGGTGCTTTGCTCTACATCTACGCCAGCCATGTTGGGCTAGAAATTCCGGAATCTTCCGACCAGTTGTACCCTACCATCGCGCTTCGTCATTTACCGGCAACTGCTGGAATATTGTTCATTATTGGCCTCATTGCAGCGGCCTATTCGAGTGCGGATAGCGCGCTGACGGCCTTGACTACGTCCTTCTGTGTCGACTTTCTCGGCATGGAAGACAAGAAGGCAGTGCTCTCTCCGGATCTTGATCTGGAGGGCGCGGACGCAGGTGCAGAGGAAGTTTTACTAAAGCAAAAAAAACGGCAACGCCTCTACGTCCATATTGGCTTCTCCGTTCTTTTATTTTTAGTCATCCTCCTGTTCCGATTAATCGACAACCCTACCGTAATCAACGACCTTTTCAAGGCTGCTGGCTACACTTACGGCCCGTTATTGGGACTGTTTGCCTTCGGATTATTCACCCGCCTGCGGGTACGGGAAAAGGTACTGCTCGGATCGATGGAAATCCCGGCCCTAGTCCTTGTCTGCCTTGCCTCGCCCATCATCTCTTTTGCCGTTGATTATTACTCCGAGGAATTACTTGGCGGCTTTAAATTCGGTTTTCTCATCCTAGCCTTCAATGGTCTTCTGACCTTCCTTGGCCTTCTTGCCCTTAGTGACTACAGCGACTTTAGTCAACCAGTTTTACGGGATGAAGGGTCAGAATACGGGGCTTAGCCATCGGGATTAAACGGGCACTTCTGTTGTTACGGCAAGTATTACTAACGTACATTGCACCTCCTAACCGAAAGTATTACAATATATGGGCCAAATTCGCGCAGCGATTACAGGCGTCCAGGGTTACCTCCCGGATTATGTCCTCACCAATGACGAGCTCGCCACCATCGTCGACACCAACGATGAATGGATTACCTCCCGCACCGGAATCAAGACCCGTCACATCCTCAAAGGGGATGACCAGGGAACTTCCGTCATGGTAATAGGAGCCATAAAAGGGCTCTTGGAAAAGACGAACACCGATCCCAAGGACGTAGAACTCGTCATCTGTGCCACCGTAACTGGTGACAGCATATTCCCCGACACAGCCAACATCGCCACCTATCACTGCGGCCTGGTCAACGCCTTCGGCTTCGACCTAAACGCAGCCTGTAGCGGTTTTCTTTATGCCCTCACCGTAGGCGCTAAAATGATCGAAAGTGGTAGCCATAAAAAAGTGATCGTTGTTGGAGCGGACAAAATGTCCTCCATCATTGACTATACCGACCGGACCACCTGTGTAATTTTTGGCGACGGCGCTGGTGCCGTCATGCTCGAACCCACCGAGGAAGACACCGGCATCATCGACTACCAACACCACGGCGACGGCAGCGGAGAGAAACTCCTCTACCTAGTAGCTGGTGGTTCCCGCAAGCCCGCAACGGTTGACTCCGTAATGGCTCGCGAGCACTTCGTCCGCCAAAACGGTCGACCGGTATTCAAGGCTGCGGTAACCAGCATGAGCAACGTCGTCAAAGAAGTTATGAAGCGGAACGACCTGAATGCAGAGACCCTGGACTGGCTAGTGCCTCACCAGGCCAACATCCGCATCATCAAGACGGTCAGTAAAATGGCAGACTTCCCCATTGAGAAGGTCATGATCAACATCGACCGTTATGGTAACACGACGGCGGGGACACTACCGCTTTGTTTGTGGGACTATGAACCACAGTTGAAGAAGGGTGACAATATCATGCTCACCGCCTTTGGCGGTGGTTTCACCTGGGGTGCACTCTACCTCAAGTGGGCCTATGATGGTGACCAAGTAGGGAAGTAACCTCATAATTTCCTCCTAAAAATGCAACATTTAGGCTCAATTCTGTTATACATCTGAAGGCCAAGGCCAAGAACCCTTGTTGAAACTTGATTTCCGCCTTTGATTCAACTGATGGACAGAAAGAGTTTACGAGACAGCGGATTATTAGAGCAATACTTACTTGGCCTTACCAGCCTGGAGGAGACGCAGACCGTAGACGATTTCTTAAAGACTGATCCGGAAGTACGAATGGAATTGGAACACCTTCGGTTACAGCTTGGCCTTTATGTGAAAGACAAGGTAATTGACAGCGAGTCCGATCATCAACGGGAGAGTTTAGAACGCCTCGACCATCAGGTCATCCAAGAGATGGGTCGTAAAAATAAAGCTCTAAAAAAATGGAGGTACGGCCTTGCTGCGGCTTGTCTAGCCTTACTTTTCTCTACTCTTCACTTCTACCACATTAGCGAAGGCCACAAAGTCGCCTTCATTGGTGAACGTGCACGTCATGCACAGGACGACAACCTCCATGCCCAAGAACTAAAGCACCTTGGCAACGAATCTATTAACTGGGATTCTATCCATACTATAGTTACCAGTTCCAAGCATGGTGGGCTTCAATTCCACTACCTGCCGGCAGACAGCATGGTTCTTCTGGACCTTTCTCACCTCAAGAAACCAGAGGAAGGTTTTGCCTATTTTGTATTCATAGAAACGGCCGATGGTGTTTCCACTACTTCAATTGTAGGCGCCAACGGCCTTCATGGATTGCACCCCCTCAACAACCTTACCGCCAGCCTGAGAATCCTCTATTGGCCCCAGTCGAAAGCGGCAGAACAGGCCTTCCCTGAAGAAGGCTTAATCGCTGAACTTTCGCTTAACGAGCTGCCAAGATTCAGGCGCTAGACGTTACTTAAAAATTTTTTCTCCATTAATTTCATGAACACACTTGGAAAAGTGGAGATTCTTCATGTTATTTACAGTCTATTCCATGAGCAACTTTGTCACCAGCTTTTTTAATTTCTAATCTACTACCATTATGACAATGTTGTACGTTTTTCTGATCGCGTGTGCCATAGGAGGAGGCCTGAGTCTTTCTTCCGCTTTATTTGACGGCGCCCGCTACTATTAGGTAAGATATTTCAGCCCAACTGGCAATAGTGATTGAATTTGAAGTTTTGATTTTATCCTCATACCATCCCCAGTTATAGAAAATATGCCAGTTGAAAGATATTCTTCCCCCTAACGGCCATCCGCATACTGCGGGTGGTCGTTTTTAGTTGTTCCTGAAACGAAGTAGTTCAGTTATCCAGTCCTTATTCCAGAGCGTGTATCTTTAGGCGTGGTACTCCTCCTCTTGGTTTCTGCACCATTTTTTTCCAGCCTTCCTTCCCATATGCAGCCACTGATTCCTCCGTTTATCCAGCAAAAGATACTGGCCGAAGAACATTCCGGTCAGTTGGAGGCCTTTACGCTCAATATTGATCTGTCCGGATTTACTCCGCTTACGGAGTCGTTGATGAAAAAAGGCATAAGCGGTGCCGAACGGCTGTCCCATATTCTCAACGAGGTGTTCGAACCATTGGTGAAGCTTGTGTATGATCGTGGAGGCTTCATCCCTTACTTTGCGGGTGATGCTTTTACGGCCGTGTTCGCATTGCCGCTTGATCAGCGGCATGCAATTCACCTCTTACAAACGGCCAATATGGCCCGTACCATCTTTGATGAACGGGACAATCGATTCGGAGACCAGTACACCATTGGAGTTAAAGCTGGCCTAGCTGCCGGCACCGTTAGCTACGGCATCGTTGGTGATGCCTTAAAGTCGTTCTACTTCCGTGGCAGGGCCATCAACCAGGCTGCCTTCTGTCAAATGCAGGCAAAAGAACAAGAAATCGTCCTCGACGAGTTAATGCACACCTTATTAGAAGGCAGTACTACCCTCTCCGAAGAAATCACGGTTGGCGCTTACCGCTTCATCGGCGGCGTCCCGGAAGGAAAACAGGAAGCCGTAGTTCAGCCCGTGCTGATCGAAGACATTGATCCAGAAGTAGCCTCCCAGTTCCTACCTGCCGAAATACTACGATATGACCAGGCCGGAGAGTTCCGAACCGTTGTCTCCACCTTTCTTTCTTTCGATGCCATCCACACGCACGAAGAACTAAACCAGTTTGCTACTGTAGTCCTAAACCAGCTAAACGATTTTGGTGGCTACTTTAAAGAAATCGACTACGGAGACAAAGGTTCTTTGATGGTCATATTCTTTGGTGCCCCAGTCTCCTACGAGAACAACAGTGTTCGTGCCCTAGAATTTGCCCTTACGGTTCAAGCAGACCTAGAAGCCCTTAGGGAGGAAACCCAAAGGGATTTTCGGTTCAGAATCGGCATCACCGTAGGAACGGCCTTTACCGGCTTGATGGGTGGCCAGGAATGCAAGCAGTATGCTTGCGTAGGAACCTGCGTCAACCTCGCAGGAAGGATCATGAGCTCTGCCGACTGGCAAGACATCCTCGTAGGTGGAGAATTAGCCAAAGCCCCTTACTTCAAGTTTGAATCCAAAGGGGACATCCAGTACAAGGGTATCGAAGTTGCAGTGCCGACCTTCGGTCTCAAGGGTAGAAAACAATCGTTAGGTAAGCCCAACTACGGTAGTGAGCTCATTGGCCGGGAGGAAGAGACCAAAACGCTGATGGATTTTTCCCAACCCTTATTTAAGGGCAAGAGCGCAGGAATAGCCTACGTCCTTGGAGAAGCCGGTATTGGAAAAAGTCGACTGACGTATGAAGTACGGCGTAAACTGAACCAACAAGGTCAGATTAACTGGCTACTGGCCAGTGCAGACCAAATTCTGCGCAAGCCCTTCAATCCTTTCGTTTACCTGCTGCAACGGATGTTCCGGCAGAGCCTTGAACTTGGGGGCATTCAAAACGAGCGTCGTTTCCAGTTCCGGCTTAGTCAAATTCGGCAAAATCTCCGAAAATCAGACCATCCTAACTCGGGGTCGGCTCTAGCAGAACTAGACCGTACAGAATCAGTCCTTGCTGCCCAGCTTGGCATCGTAAAAGAACGATCTCTCTGGACCCAACTTGACGCCCAGGGGCGTTATCAGAACACCATCACAGCCATCGTGAATCTTCTGGTAGCCGAAGCCATCCTGGAACCAACTGTGCTTGAGGTTGAAGACATCCACTGGATTGACGACGACAGCATAACCGTTGTCCGGGAACTCGTCCGACAGACCAGAGACCTACCATTACTCATCATCGCCACTTCCCGAGCAGAAGACGACGGTACTTACACGCCGCTTCTACCCACCGGCGAAAAAGCAATGACCGGTGTCCCCTCCGTTCGTGTAGAAATATCATCCCTTAGCCTGGAGGCCGTTCGCCGAATGGCCGAAGTCACCCTCGGTAGCCCGATTGCTGACGACACCCTCGCTACCCTTCTTCGTGCCACAAACAGCAACCCTTTCTACCTGGAGCAAATCCTTGAGTACTTCCGAGAAAATGATTTACTCATCATGGACGATGATGGGCTGTTAAACTTAAGCGATGAAAGCATCAAGCTTTCCTCCAGTATCTCCTCCATCCTGACATCGAGGATTGACAGGCTCTCCGACCTCGTCCGTGAAACAGTTAAAGCCGCTGCCGTAATAGGCCGCGAATTCGACATCCCCATCCTCACGGAAGTGATGTGTGAGGATACCGGAGTCTCTTCATCAGAAGAAATGATGCAACTCCTCAAGGAGCAGATCAACACCGCTGAAAAAGGGCAAATCTGGAGCGCCGTCAACGAACTGCGTTACATCTTCCGCCACAGCCTCCTACGGGAAGCCGTCTACGGAATGCAGCTCACCACCCGCCTGCAACAGCTCCATCGCCAGATCGCCAACGCCATCCTCAAACTCTACGGAGACAACATTGAGGAACGCTATATCGACCTCGCCTTCCACTACGAACGAGCAGGAGAAAAGGAAGCCACTGTTGAATACCTAGGTAAAGCAGCAAACTATGCCCGGGCCAATTTCCAGAACCAGCAAGCACTGGAGTTATACGAACGGTTGATTGAGAAGTTCAGTAGCCGACCAGACAAGGAAGTAACGGTAAACACCCACATCAACCGGGGGGCTGTACTGGAAATCGTTGGCCGTTGGGAAGAAGCCCAGGCCGCCTACGAAGAAGCCCAAGCAATTGCTAAGACAAGTAGAGATATTCTCCTACTTGGCCGCACCAAGAACCACCTCGGCCGGCTACTTACCTTCCAGGGCAAGTACGAACCAGCCATGGAGAACCTCAAGGTAGCAGCTAGTCTGTTTGAATCTGTTGATGACATCTTTGGCATCGCCAAAGCTTACAGCAACATGGGCAACCTCTACTTCAGAACTGCAGACTACCACGAAGCCCTTACTTACTACGACAAATCCCTCAACCATGGCTTCAGCCGTGCCGGTACCACCAGCGCCGCAGAAACAATATCTCACCTCGGCCTAACACACATGAATTTGGGCAACTACCCCCAAGCCATCAAGGTAGTAAAGGAACAGATTCCGCTTCACGAGGAAAACCAAGACAGCATGGGCCTAGCGACCCTTCACACCAACTTAGGAATCATCTATTTCGAAAGTGGAGATTATGAAAAGTCAACCCACCACCACTATGCCGGACTTGAGCTGGCCAAGCAGCTGGGGAATAAACGCCTCCAGGCCATCGGCCTGGGCAGCCTCGGCTCCGTTTTCGAGCGGGAAGGAAAATTCAAAGAAGCCGCCGAACACTTTATCCGAGACCTCCAAATCTGCCAAGAACTAGGCGATCGGCAAGGTATTGCCGTAACCGAAGGCCTCATCGGTGACATCAGTAGTGTAATGGGCAACTTCACCGTTGCCATCCAACACCTTGATCGCAGCCTCAGCATCAGCAGGGAACTTGGCTACCGTAAAGGCGTTGCCAAAGCGGTTAACACCCTTGGCGATATTTACTACCTACAGGGCCAACACGAGATATCTCTGATGTATTATGATCAGGCCATCGAGATTGCTCGCAGCACCAACAACCTGCTCGTGCTTTGCTCCAGCCTGGAAGAAAAAGGACGGGTCCTGATGGCCGATGGCCAGTACGAAGCCCTCGATGCCGTCGTGGAAGAAGCCGTATCCATTGCCGAAGAAATCGGCAACCCTGAAGTTGTCATCGGAACCCGGATCCTCCAAGCCCAGGTGCTCGCGGCCTCTGACCCCGCCAATACAGAAGAAGCCCTAGCCCTTCTCGAGCAGGTATACGAAGACAAAGACCTCAAGGACGAACAACGTGCCCTCACCTATTACATCCAGTATCAGTTAAGCGGTTACCTCGATGAACATGCACGGAACAAGGCACTTCAACTCTACGAAGCCCTCTTTGAGCGGACGCCAAAGTTTATTTATAACCACCATCTTTCCTTGCTGCGCAAGGCAGGTTTTTAGGTCGTAAGCAAGAGTACTCCCCACTTATTTTACTGGACTGAATCTCCTCGCAACTCCCGGTATTTCTTCCTCGCTTCAACCGCCAGAATGCTGCCGCTGTAATCAATGAAAAGGCTCTCGTAAAGTTCCTGTGCTTTAGCTAGGTCATCCAATTGGTTTTCGTACAATCCTGCCAAAGCCCAAAGACTATTGTCTAGGCGAATGCTTTCAGGGTAAGTATCCAGAATGTATTGGTAAGCCGTTGCCGCATCTTCGTAGCGGCGGAGTTTTGTGTAAATATTTGCCTTCAGGTAAACGATGTCGTCCTCCAGTTCGTGGCCGGGAAAACCCTCTTTAAGGCTGTCCAGTTTAGCGAACGCTTCGTCGAAGCGGTTTTGAAAAACCAGCAATTCAGCGTCGGCGTAAGCCTGCAGCGCCAAAGCGCTGGTGTCGAGGCCGAGGTTGTCCATGATAAATACGGAAAGGTCCAGCGCATCGTTTGCAATCAGGCGAGAGGTGGAGGCCTTTAAGACGTCAAACTGCGACTGTGCCCATTCAAAATCGCCACGGAAGTAACTCAGTCGGGCATTCCGGAAGCGGGCTTCGTGGCCAAGCAGGTCTTCCTTGAATTTTTTATCCACCTGGGAATACAGCAAGGTCGATTCCCATACCTCCCCTTGCATCAGGTAATAATCCGCAAGAGAGATTTTAGCCCGGGCCTTAGTTTTAGCATTTACCCCATTCGTTTCAACGACGGTGTTTAGAATACTTGTCGCCTTGACGAGGTCATTCAGGTAAAGCGCTTCCAGCTCAGCGAGCTGGATGGCTATCCGGGCCGATGCCGGATTAATGCCAAACTCTTCCAGAAAGTTATCATAGGCTGCTTCCAGGATTTTCAGGTCTTCCTGGGTGTAGTCGTAGCCATCGGTAATGGCACGGCGGCGGGTCAGTAGGCCTTCTCGCTTAGCATCCAAGTACAGCGGGCTACCGGGGCTCTTGTTCTCCGTAATGTAGTCGTAGGCGGAGATAGCTGTTTCGTAGTCGCGTGCATTTGCCGACATCTGGCCAATGCGGAGCACGCGCTCGCCTTCTTCGTCCAAGCGCTTGTCCAGCGCCCTTGCCTGCCGCAGAGCAGACTTATAATCCTTCCGCTGAATGAAAACCCAAGCCAACATTTCTGGATAGGTCGTTTCTTTGGTATCCGCCTCCTGAATAAGGCCATACAATTGCTTCTGAGCTTCCAGTAGGCCGTCTTTATCCAACGATTGCTGGAAATACGTCTGCACCTGGCGCATCCGCTTAGGCTGGGTCTTCAGCGCCTTTAGGTAAGAGGCAACCATTTGTGGAGTATCTCCTTTCCTGCGGTAAAGGCCGCCTAATTCAAAGCTAAAGTCGCCCTTACCTTTTAGCAGCGACGCCCCCTTTTCGTAAGTCTTAATGGCCAATTCATACTTCGTCAGGCGAATAAAAGAGTTAGCCAATTGGTTCGTCCGGTACTGGTCTGCAGGGAGTTTTTCAATACCGTTAAGGTATTGTTCTTTGGCCCCTTCATCATCAAACTTCTCCTCCAAAAGCTGCCCGTACTGAACGTAAAGGACCACTTCTTGCGGTCGTTTTTTAAGCCTCTTTTTCAGAGAGCTCTCTGCTTCGTCATACCGCTGCAGCTTCATCAAGCTGCCGATAAAGCGGTCGAAATAAAAATTA
Organism: Neolewinella sp.; assembly: GCA_047637095.1. Classification (GTDB taxonomy): domain Bacteria; phylum Bacteroidota; class Bacteroidia; order Chitinophagales; family Saprospiraceae; genus Neolewinella. The sequence goes on from JBLIGS010000005.1 coordinate 22,735, forward strand.
CTGTTGGGCTTTTCTTCTGAAAGGCTGAGGTAAAGTTCTGCCGATTTTTCATACTCACCATCTCGGTAATACTGCTGTGCCAGCTGGGTATTTTGAGCGGAGAGAAAAGTCGTGCCGAGAATCAGAAGAGAGAGTAGTAACCAACGCATAGGACTGTTCATTTGGGGGGATGTAAAGCTAACGTTTTCAGGAGCCATTTAGGTGTGGATTACCCGTTGACTCTTTTGGGCCGCGGGCGCAGGTGCAGGGTTCCGGACAAACATGAGGTTCCTAGGGACGCCGTGTACCTGCGATCGCGCCCTCAAAACAAAACAGCCGATGACCTCCTTTTCAGGAAATCATCGGCTGCTAAGTCGTAGAAACTACAAGTTGATTTTACTCGAGCTTGAACTTCACGGGAAGGTTGAACTGTACGCGGACGGGACGACCACCCTGCATACCTGGGTTCCATTTGAAACCTTTTGTATTCATCAGTTCCACAACGCGGAGAGCTTCCTCACCGGTCTTGGCACCTGGGTTACGAACAACTTTTGCGTCCTTAACCGTACCGTCTTTCTCTACAACGAAAGAAACAACGGCCATACCTTCTACACCGTTCTCACGCGCAATGGCGGGGTACTTGATGTTGCCATAGATGAACTCAAGCATTTTCCTTTCCGCACACTTTTTACGGTCTGCGTAGTTGCTTTCGTCTTCACAACCTGGGAAAAGAGGCATTTGCTCAACCACTTTGAAGATTTCGTTCTCTTCTGGTGGTGGCGGTGGTGGTGGTGGGGGGGGAGGCGGAGCTGCTTCTTCCACAAATTCTGGTGGTTCTTCCATCACCACATCTTCATCGATACTTTGATCTTCAAACTTTACGTCTTCTTCAATCAACTCCTCTTCCGGAACTTCCTCAATCACCGGTGGTGGTGGTGGTGGTGGTGGTGGTGGTGGCTCAGCTGTCCGTGGCGGCTCCATTTCGATCTCCTCATCAAGGGTTTCGAGGTAGGCACTAATATCTACTTTAGCAGAGTATTGCGTCCAGCCAAAAGCTAGTAAAGAAAGGCCTACTGCGAGCGCAAGACCAAAATTAAAGAAGGTAGAACTGAGTCCAAAAACATCCAGCCGCTCATACTTCGCACGGTTGGCGATGTAAGATTTATTAGCATCTGAGTCTTCTTGGTAGGCTCCTTGGAGGGCTTTCTCTGTTCGTTGGCTGTAAACCCTGCGCATGAAAAAGATCATGACAAGAAACGCTACGAAGATGCCGACTAAAGTACCGGCGAGAGCACCACCCGAGAGCGCAAGCCCGAGTCCCACTACGGAGATATCAAACATGACTATTGGGTTTAAAAAAAATTATTCATAACTCCGGCCAAAGCCGAAGAATTTACTTGGTTCGTTGAAACACGAAGAAAACCAGTCCTCCAAGAACGGCGCCAAGACAATTGGCGACCATATCTATGAGATCAAAACTCCTTCCTGTTCCGGCTACGGCTTGCAGTACTTCCATTGAAGCACCGAAGGCTGAAGCCAATATCACGGCTTTCGCCGTGGTGGTCAAATTTCTGCGTTCAGAAAAACAGACCGACAATAATAGCGCAAAAAGACCGTATGCACCAAAATGTGCCACCTTATCAGGAGAAAAAAGCCGACTCCAATCAGGAATTTTCGGCAAATTCTTGCCCGGAAGCAAGCTGGCAACGGCTAGTAAAAGCGCGTAAAAAGCCGCCAGGTACCTTTGTATATGGCGATTTGACTGTTTAGATGCACCGCCGTTCATTTTTGGTGGTTGAAGGATGAAAAATTATCCAATAAGTTTTCCATACTCCTCAGCCGAAAGCAGACCTTCCCGGTCACTTTCGTCAGCAAGCTCCATTTTGATGATCCAACCTTTACCGTAAGGATCTTCGTTAACAAGGGTTGGGTTGTCCCCTTCATCCTCGTTAAGCTCACTATTGAACTCAATCACCTTTCCTGCCAGAGGAAGGAAAAGGTCGCTTGTAGTCTTAACAGCTTCCACTGTGCCAAAGACATCGTTTTTCTCCAGGTCTTCATCAACGGTGTCTACTTCAACGTAGACAAGTTCGTCAAGTGCATCCTGGGCGAAATCAGTAATTCCGATCGTAGCGATGTTTCCTTCAATGAGGACCCATTCGTGTTCTTCGGTGTAAAAAAGGTTAGCCGGTACGTTCATACTTAGATAGTACTATTGGATAAAATGTATTGTGCCCGCAATGTAGGCAGATTCTCCGCCTGTCTGGGAAAATGGACGAATGAAAATGGTAGATAGTAAATAGTCTTGTGTGGCATGCCAGACGGGACTACCCACTACTTACTATCTACTACTTACTATTTTGCGTTGATCTGCGACTTAATCCAGTCGCTGGTAACAGACTTCGGCCGCTCCAGTGGCTGGCCAAGTGCCCGGCTCCAGATGCCGGCTGCCAGTACACCAAGCCCGCGGCTAACTCCGAAGAGTACCGTGTAGTAGCTGTACTCACTGAAGCCATAGTGTACAAGGAGTGCACCAGAGTGCGCATCAACGTTTGGCCATGGGTTTTTCACCTTGCCAAGTGCTTCAAGCATTGGTGGAACCACGTCAAAAATTTTCCAGACGGTGTCAATCAGGTCACTGTCCTTAATGTACTGCTCTGCGAACTTACGCTGAGCAGTGAAACGGGGGTCCGGCTCGCGAAGAACCGCGTGGCCGTAGCCAGGGATAACCTTGCGGGCATCCAGGGTTTCCTGAACGTACTGCCGGATTTGGTCCTTAGATGGTGTCTTGGTGCCAAGTTTCTCGATCATCTCGAAGATCCACTTGATAACTTCCTGATTGGCCAGGCCGTGCAGTGGGCCAGCCAGTGCATTCATGCCCGCTGCGAGGGAGCGGTAAGGATCGCTTAGGGTAGAACTGACAAGGCTGACGGTGTGGGCCGAAGCGTTGCCGCCTTCGTGGTCGGCGTGAATGGTCAGGTAAAGACGCATCAGGCTGCGGAAATCTTCTTCATCGCTGCCCAACATATGTGCGAAGTTGGCACTCCAGTCAAGGCTGGTGTCTGGGGCGATGTGTTCGCCGTCCTTGAAGGCGCGGCGGTAGATGTACGCTGCAACGTGTGGCAGACGAGCGATCAGGTTCATGCTGTCTTCGTAGACGGCATCCCAGTGATCGGTCTTGGCCATGCCCTCGCCATAGCGGCGGGCAAAAATACTGTCTGGCTGCATTGCCATGATAGCGATGGTGAACTGCGTCATCGGGTGAACGTCCGCAGGCATACTGTCCAGGGTCTTGAAGACCTGGGCAGGAACGTCTGCACGGCGGTGCCATTCGGCAGTCAATTCGTTTACTTCCGCTTCGGTAGGTACATCACCGGTAAGCATCAACCAGAAAAGACCTTCTGGTTTTGGCTCGCCCTGTGGGCCAGATGGCAAAAGCTTCTTTACTTCAGGAATGGAAAATCCCCGGAACCGAATCCCTTCGTTGGCATCCAGTTGGCTGGTCTCCCAAAGCATCATTTTGATTCCACGAGCGCCACCCGTAACCTGCCCGAGGGTTACGTCCCCCACTTTAAGATCTCCATGTTCTTTGTTGATCGCACGCAATTCGGTAAATAATGCAAGTGCCTTTTCGGCAAATTTCTTCTTAAGGGATTCCATTGTTCAGGGGAAATTTTAATCGTTGGTTTGA
>JBLIGS010000006.1:0-25783 GCA_047637095.1 Neolewinella sp.
CTCTTATACTGGCTTTGCTCCCACATTAGTGACCATCGAAAACAGTGCGCCGCTTTCCGTCACACTTGAAACCGATGCACAGGCCTTGCAAGAGGTTATTGTTATTGGTTACGGTACACAGACCAAACGGAACATCTCCGGCGCGGTATCAACTGTAGACTCCGAGACGATTGACAAGCTTAAGCCGATCAAAGTGGAGCAGGCGCTGCAAGGCACTGTTGCGGGTGTTAACGTAACCACGCAGTCTGGCGCGCCAGGCGCCGGCCTCAATATCCGCATCCGTGGTGTAAGTACGAACGGACAGAACGCTCCGCTGGTCATCATCGATGGCTACCAGGGTGACCTCAGTACGGTAAACCCAGCTGATATTGAGACCATCACTGTATTAAAGGATGCACAGGCAGCTGTTTACGGTACCGTTGGTGCCAACGGTGTAATACTGATTACCACTAAAACAGGTAAGAAAAACCAGCCAACGCAACTTTCCTATAATACATACGTCGGCCAGCAGGAAACCAGCCAGTCATTGGACATGCTCAACGCTACAGAGTATGGTTTGCTGCTCAATGAAAGCTACGCAGCTGGTGGGCAAGCACTCCCCTTCCCTGATGCTAGCGGTTTGGGCTTCGGCACAGACTGGCAAAGCGAGGTATTTGGAACGGCTCCCATCGTGAGCCATGACATTACCGTCTCTGGTGGTAGTGACAACACGACCTATTCCATTAGTGGCTCCCGCCTTGTGCAGGAAGGCATTGTTGGCCGCGAGAAGTCTAACTTCCAGCGGAACACTGCCCGCCTATCTCTCGGTGTTGACCTTACGGACAACCTGAAGTTGACCACCAACGCCATCTTTACCAACATCGACCGGGACGCATTAATCGAAAACGGTCTTGGCGCCGTGCTCTTTAACGCACTGAACGCCCCACCAACGCTGCCCCTCCTCGACCCGAATGGTGACTTTAGCCTTGTGCCTAACACTCCTGGTCTAGGCATCGAGGTAATTAACCCTGCCGCTCAGATCGCCAACACCTTCAATGACTACGACCTGAACAAACTCAACGGTCAAGCAAGCCTAGACTACAAGCCACTTGAAGGACTTACCCTTACCGCTCGGGTTGGTTTCAACACCTCCAACAGCGAAAGTCGCAACTTCAACAAGGAGATCAACTACGGCGGAAAGGTTTTCGATATTCCCCGGAGCAGCGTTAACCAGAACGCCATCAACGACAACAACTACTCTCTCGACCTCTTTGGCACTTACGATCGGACATTCGGAGAAGCACACCACTTAACGGTTACTGCGGGTACAACCCTTTTCCGGGAAATCGGTAATGGTCTGTTTGCCACCGGCTTCGACATACCAAACAACAGCTTTGAATTCGCAGATATTTCTCTGGCAACGGGCACCAGCCCCGAAGGCGCAAGGGACGTAGGTTCTTACTCTTACGACGAGCGCCGCCTTTCCTTCTTCGGTCGGGCCCAGTACGACTTCCAGGGCAAATACTTCCTGACAGCCATGCTCCGCCGGGATGCTTCTACGAAATTCGGCCCAGAAAACCGGGCAGCCCTCTTCCCTTCCTTCACCGCTGGCTGGATCGCCATCGACGGAGAGACCAGGGAAAACAGCCTGATCGATCTCCTAAAAATTCGGACAAGCTATGGTATCCTCGGTAACGACCAGATCGTTAACAACGGTTTCATTGGTACGTTGAGTGGAGAAGCAACTTACGTCTTCGACGGAGTATTGGTTAACGGTGTCGCAATTGGCGCACTCCCCAACCCTTCTCTCCAATGGGAGGAAGCCAAGAAATTCAACGTTGGTTTTGACCTGAGCCTATTGGACTACCGGGTAAACATCACAGCGGATTACTTCATCAACACCCGTGACAATCTCCTGATCTCCAACATTCCTGTTTCTGGCATCGTTGGTACCAATGCCCCGGGCGCTGCGGCCCCGACCGTTAACGCAGGTGCGGTACGTAACCAAGGTCTCGAGCTCGCCATCGGCTACCAGCAACGGGTCAACAAAGACCTGAAGTACAGCCTCAATTTCAACATTACGACCCTCAACAATGAGGTGCTTGAAGTAAACAATGGTACTGGCTTTATTGAAGGCGGCGGCTTTGGCGTCGGTCAGTTAGCTCCTTCTCGTATGGAGGTAGGCCAACCGATTGGCTATTTCTTCGGCTACCAGACTGATGGTATCTTCCAGAATATTGATGAGATCGAAGTACACCCTTCGCAGATTGCCCTTGGAGCAAATGCGCAGCCGGGTGATATCCGTTTTGTGGACGTTAACGATGACGGCGTCATCGATGCTAATGACCGGACCAACATCGGTGATCCAATTGCCGACCTGACCCTAGGCCTCAACACCTCAGTGTCTTGGAAAAAATTAGACTTTAGCGCTTTCTTCTACGCATCCCTCGGCAACGAGATCGTTCGGAACTACGAGCGTGCTCTATCAGACGTTAACCGCCTGGATTACTACCTGACACGCTGGACTGGTCCTGGAACAAGCAACGAAGTTCCCCGCGTAACAACTGCTGCAACGTCAAACGGTGTATTCTCCGACTTCTACGTAGAAGATGGTTCGTACCTCCGCCTGCAGTCCGTTCAACTAGGCTACACCCTTCCCTTCCGGTTGGGCGAACGAAAGAACAGCAGCCTCCGGTTTTATGCCCTCGTGAACAACTTGTTCACCATCTCTGATTACCGGGGTTTTGACCCTGGAGCTTCAAGCGGTGCCCCCATCGGCGGCGGCATCGACTCCGGCTTCTACCCCATCGCCAGAACGTTCATCTTCGGCGCTAACCTAAGTCTCTAACCACCAAGAAAAGCCTTGCTTTTCCCAGAAATAACAACCAATATGTTGTCTAAAAACACATTCAAAATTTTCCTTTGTGGGCTGGTGGTCTTCCTGAACACCACCGCCTGTGAAGACGGGTTTGTAGATCGTGCTCCTATCTACTCTATCGACTCAGAGAACTACTTCAACGCTGAGGACGACTACCGCAACGCCCTCATTGCGGCCTACGACATGCTGCAATCCTCTTACATCAACGTAATGATGGGAGAGATTGCCTCTGACAACACCCTCGCGGGTGGCGAGAGCGCCGTTGACGTCATTGGTATTCAGCAGGTAGACGATATGATCCACACGCCGGTTAACTCTCAGATCAAAGACGTCTGGAATTGGATGTTTGCCGGGGTAAACCGGGCAGCTTACATCCTTGAATTCAAAGACAAAACAGAATTTGAAGGCAAGGCACAAATCATTGCCGAAGCACGTTTTTTAAAAGCGTACTACAACTTTGAGCTCGTAAAGTGGTTCGGAGGAATCCCCTTAAAGGGAGACCAGCGCTTTGCGCTGGGAGACGAAAGCAGTTTGCCACGGGCTTCCGTATCAGAAGTTTACGCTGCCATCGAAGCTGACCTGCTCAGTGCCATTGCTGACCTTTCGCCAACGTCTCCACAGACTGGCCGGGTAAGCCAGGGCGCAGCCCAGGCTTTGCTCGGTAAAGCTTACCTCTTCCAGGGTAAGAATGCAGATGCAGCGAACGTACTCCAAGCAGTCATCGACGGTGGCCGCTACTCACTACCAGCAGACTTTGCCGACATCTTTGAGCGGACGGGAGAAAACGGCCCAGGTGCCGTTTTTGAAGTTCAGTACTCTGATGCTGAAGGTGCGGGTTTTGGTTGTTTACAGTGTAGTGAAGGCAACGTCGCCGTTGGTTTCAACGGCATCCGCAACCATACTGGCCCAGTCTATGACAGCGGCTTCAGCTTCAACATTCCTACCCAAGAAGCCTTCCAATCTTACGAACCGGGCGATAGCCGCCGGGACGTTGCCATCCTCGACATCGAGGCGTGGGCAGCAGAAACGGGTGCCGGATTCGGCCAAGGTTTTGAGCATACCGGCTACTACAACCGCAAATACATCGCCCGTAAGGGAGACACCAACATCGGAGACCAGAACCTTACCAACCCAAACAACTACCGGTCTATTCGCTACGCTGACGTCCTCCTCATGGCGGCTGAAGCCCTCAACGGAACGGGTAGCGACGATGAAGCACGGGAGTACCTAAACCAGGTTCGCCGTCGTGCTTTTGGCGACATGGACCATGAGATTGGTGCCAGTGGAGCCGCCTTAGGTGACTTCATCCAGGTAGAGCGTCGGCTCGAGCTGATGGGAGAAGGCCACCGCTTCTTTGACCTTGTCCGTAAGGGCGCGGCCGCAGGTGCAATAGATGGCTTTCAAGCAGGGAAGCACGACTTATTCCCAATTCCTTTCGAAGAGATCCAGTTCGCTAACGGGAATTGGGCTCAGAATGCTGGGTACTAGATTCGACACCTCGGAGGAGCTCGCGCCTAACCCGCTTCGCGGCTTCGCTCGTCGCCTCCGAGGAGCGAATCATGCTACTCGGTAAAAGCTGAGAGCTCCTCGGAGGTCTCCCCGACCACCGACACAGGAGGTGGCCAAGGGGTTCATCCGAGGTGTCGATCAGCGAGCAAGTCGATTAAACTATCAAATAAAAAACCGCAAACCAACCAGGTCATGCAAATCAAGTACCTACTCTTTATGCTTCTCATTCTGGGCTCCACAGCCTGTGACGACGAGCAGATCCTCCCTAACCTCGACGAGGTTGCCTCCCCTAGCGCATTGTCGCTTACTTTTGACGTCGACCCCGACGACTCAAGCCTGATCACCATCACTCCGGGTGCGCAAGGCGCCACCCTCTTCAACCTTGATTTCGGTGATGGTAGTGCTGAAACCATGGACCTTCAGGTTGGCAGCTCTGCCGTCCGGAGCTATGACGCGGGCAGCTATCCTGTCACCCTCATCGCCACCGGTATTAACGGTAACACGACAACGCTGACGGAAACCCTAAACGTTGAGACGCCAGCCCCACGGAACTTAGTGGTCACTATCGCCTCTACCCCAGGCAATCCCCTTTCAGTCGACGTGTCCGCCACGGCAGACTTCGAAACTGGCTTCAACGCTTATTTTGGCGACGTCGCTGACGAAGTACCAACCGCCTTCCAGGAAGGAGAAACGATCAGCCACGTTTACGCTATGGTTGGGTCATACGATATCCGAGTGGTCGCACTTGGCAACGAATTTGACATGCCGGAGGAAACCAACACGGTTGACATCAGCACCCCTACAACGTTGTTCATCAACTTCGAAAACAGTGTGGATACATACGTTTACCCTGGTTTCGGAGGGGCTTCCTCTGAGGTGATTGCCAACCCTGACATGTCTGCAGGAAACAATTCAAGCCAGGTTATGAAACTCAACAAAGGATCTGGTTCCGAAGTATGGGCCGGTATTTTTACTGAGCTCGACGGCCCGATTGACTTTAGCTCCGCTACCGCAATCAACATGAAGGTCTGGTCTCCTAGAGCGGGTACTCCCATCATCCTCAAACTCGAAGATGCTACTGACGGCGACATATTTGTTGAAGTTACAACCAACACGACCATGGCTAATAGCTGGGAAGTGTTGACGTTTGACTTCAGTGGAATGAACCTTGATCTACCCTACCAGAAGTTGGTCTTCTTCTACGATTTCGGCACCGCCGGCATGAACGAAGACTTTTACTTTGACGACATCATCCTTGGCGAAGGCGACGGTGGCGGCGGTGGCGACAACGAACTATCCCTTCCGCTTGACTTTCAGTCAAGTGAGGTAACCTACGCCTTTGACAACTTTGGCGGAGCATCCGCCGATCCTGTCGACAACCCAGATGCCAGCGGCATCAATACCAGCAGCCAGGTTGGTCGCTTTTCGAAGAATATCGGCTCAGAAGTTTGGGGCGGTGTCTTTATCGACATGACCAATCCAATCGACTTCAGCAGCACGCAAACCGTGCGGTTAAAGGTTTGGTCGCCAAAGGTTGGTGCAAAAATTCTCCTGAAGTTTGAAAACCCCGCCAACCCTGATGACAACCTAGAAGTGATAGTGCTGACCACTATATCAAACCAATGGGAAGAACTGGAGTACGACTTCAACGGGATTGAAAATTTTCCTAACATAAAGCGTGTGGTAATCTTTTGCGACTTCGAAGCAGATGGTACCGATGAAAACTATTACTTCGACGACATTAAGCTAGTGAACTAGTCAATAGTAAGTAGTCCTTTCCTGGGCTAAGTAAGGCTCCTAGAAACAACGCGCCTCGGCTCCGCTCGGCGACCGGCTCTGTGTTATTTCACCGTCGAGTAAAAGCTCGACGGAAGGGTTCCTAAGAAAACGGTCGCCGAGCAGAGTCGAGGTGATCAAGCTATAAAGTAGAACTCAATAGCTGACTGCTTACGACCAACTACTTGCTAAAAAAAATGCTCTTAAAAAAAACTCCTTTGCACCTGCGGCCGCGGCCCCTAAGCATCGGTAAATGATAAACTATTATGCAACGTATTTTACAAATCTGCCTCCTCACGGTCTTGACAGTCTCGCTGTTCACCTGTGAGCAAGAGGACTACGCCTTTGGCGACATCACTGCGCCGACCAACCTCGCCATCTCCTCCGACGTTGCTGGCATGAGTACCGACGACCCGTTCGGAGATGGTAGCGGCATCGTGCAATTCACGGCTGCAGCAGACAACGCCATCACCTACAAATTCATTTTCAGCGACGGCACCGAAGAGATTACGTCCAGCGGTCAACTCACCAAGCGTTTCACCCAGGTTGGTGTCAACACTTATGGCGTTTCCGTGGTTGCTTCTGGTACCGCCGGTGTCAGCACCACTGCCAATACTGAGGTTACCGTTACAAGCACTTTCAGCGATCCTGAAGCACTTTCATTCCTAGCTGGGAGCGGCAGTAAAACTTGGTACTGGGCAGCGGATGAACCCGGTCACCTGGGCGTTGGTCAAAACGACGATGCTGCCGAGATGAACTACTTCGCTAACTTCTACCAGGCTGCTCCTTTTGAAAAGGACGGCGCCGATGAAAGCCTTTGCCTCTACCAAGATGAACTCGTGTTTACCCTGGATGGTGGCAACCTGTTTTACCAGCTTAACAACTTCGGACAAACCTACTTCAACGTTGGTTCCCAATCAGTTGCTGGCGGTAGCGAAGGCTTCGACTTCTGCTACGACTGGACCGTTTCTGGCAGCCCACAGAGCGTTCAACTCTCTCCCTCCGAGAGCTTCGTTGTTGGCAACGGTATTCCCGGCCAAACCCGTGGTACCAACCTCAACTTCACCGACGGCGGCTTCATGAGCTACTACATCGGTTCTACGACCTACGAGATCATCTCGATCACGGAAAACCGCCTCGTCGTTCGCTCCGTTCAGGGCGACAATGCCGGCCTTGCCTGGTACCATACCTTCAGCTCTACCCGGCCCGATCCGGGCGGCAGCGACATCGACTTTGACAACCTCGTCTGGGCTGATGAATTCAACGAAGACGGTGCGCCAAACACTTCAAACTGGGGCTACAACATTGGTACCGGCGACAACGGCTGGGGCAACGGAGAATCCCAGTACTACACCGACGATGCTGACAATGTCCGCGTTGAAGGCGGCGTATTAAAGATTACTGCTAAGCGGGAACCCTTCGGCGGTGCCGAGTTCACCTCCGCACGGATGACGACAGAAAACAAGTTCGAATTTACCTACGGCCGGATTGATATCAGCGCCAAATTACCTACCGGCGGCGGCACTTGGCCTGCCCTGTGGATGCTTGGCGAAGACTACGCCACCAACACATGGCCTGGTTGTGGTGAGATCGACATCATGGAGCACGTTGGTAACCAACAGGATCGGATTTTCTCTTCCCTACACTTCCCTGGCAACTCCGCTGGAGAAGCCGTTACCCGTGGCACCGATACTCCTGGTGCATCTGACGACTTCCACACCTATACCGCCATCTGGTCATCCGAAGACATACGCTTCTTCGTCGACGATAACCTCTACCACACTTTCCCCAATGATGCAAGTCTTCCTTTCGACAGCGACTTCTTCCTGATTTTCAACGTCGCCATGGGCGGCGGCTTCGGTGGAAACATTGACGGTGGGTTCCAAGAATCTACCATGGAGGTAGACTGGGTTCGGGTTTACCAGTAGCCCTTCCATCAATCCATTGTTGTAAAGTTTTTCCATGCAATTTCATCTACTCATTTTACCGGTCTGCCTAGCACTTCTGTTCTACAGCTGTACCCCGGATGATGCCACTCCTGTACAAATGCCCGCTTTAAGCGAGCGGGCGATGTTGTGGTCTGATGAATTTGACAGCAATAGCCTTGACACCACCGTGTGGAATTACGAGTTGGGCGACGGTTGCCCCAATCTCTGTGGCTGGGGTAATAACGAGCGACAAGTCTACACCAGCACGAACCATGAATTTAGGGACGGTAAACTGGTCATCACCGCTCGGAAAGTAGGAGAAGAATACTCTTCTACCCGGCTTACTACGAAGGACAAAAAGTCATTCCAGTACGGTCGGATTGAAGCCAGGGCAAAGCTGCCAATAGGCGAAGGCCTTTGGCCAGCCTTTTGGATGCTAGGACAGAACATCGATGAGGTACAATGGCCGATGTGTGGAGAGATTGACATCATAGAATACGTTGGGCGTGAGCCCGGCAAGGTGTTTACCTCTCTACACACCAAAGCCAATTTTGGCAACACCGCCAATACCAAGCAGACCCGTTTCACAGACATCGAACAAGGTTTCCATCGCTATGCGGCGGAATGGGCTGAAAAACAGATCGATTTCTTCGTTGACGATCAGCACGTTTACACCTTCCACCCGAAGGAGCGAACGGAAGAAGTCTGGCCATTCAAACAGCCTTTCTATATATTGCTCAACCTCGCCATCGGAGGCAACTTGGGTGGCCCGGAAGTGGATGATTCCATCTTCCCTCAAGAATTTATAATTGATTACGTTAGGGTTTACGCCCCTGAATAGGTGTTTAGATGTTTGAGGTCAGCATTCAGTTTTTTCTTACCTCAATCTTCGCACCAAAAAAGCAGGGCAAAGTTCACCCACGATTTGAACCTAATTTTATTCTCGGCCTACCGAGTCAACCTTAAAAAATTCGCTTCTATGAAATCATGTTACGTTTTACTCCTCATGCTGTTTTCCGTTGTGGGAACAGCCCAGACCATCTTCGACTTCGAAGGTGACGCTCCAGCATTCAATGACTTTGGTGCAATAACGACCATCATTGACAACCCGGACATTTCTGCCCCAAACGAAAGTGCCAAAGTGGCACAAACCGTAAATGGTGTCTTACAGGACTTTTCTGGCGTTAACATTCCACAGGCCATTGACATCACTATCGACAAAGGCTTTACCATGCAGGTATGGTCTCCAACTACAAATATTCCCGTACTGCTCAAGCTTGAAGGCGCTGCAGGCGAGCCTAGTGTGGAGCGTCTAATGATGTTTACCGCTACCGCAGGCACTTGGCAGGAGCTAAGCTTCAACTTTACCGGTGAAACTGTGCTAACTTTCCCCTCCATTAGTATCTTCATTAACTTCAACACTCCAGATTCTGTAGAACAGACCTATTACTGGGACAACCTCGTACAGGACCAGGCTGTAGTAGTAACGACGCCCTTAGCAGCAGCTCCTACCCCAACACGGGATGCAGCCGACGTTATTTCCATCTTTAGCGATGCTTACACCGACGTTACCGTGGATACGTTCGAAACGGAATGGAGCGAAGGCACCTTGGTCGAATTAATGATTGAAGGCAACCCTACCCTGAAGTACGAAAACCTCAACTTTATCGGTATCGAAACCGTAACGGAGCAAGTTGACCTTGCAACTGCTGAAATGACCCACATCCACTTGGACTACTGGAGTGCTAACGGTGAAGGTTTTGGTGTCAAGCTTGTTGACTTTGGTGCCGACGGCGCCTTTGATGGCGGCGACGATTCTGAATTCCAGATCGACTTGACTGGCCTCAGCCAGGGTTCTTGGAACACCATCGAACTCCCACTGAACAGCTTCACTGGTCTTACCAATCGCAGCAACATCGCACAATACGTGCTCGTGGGTCTTCCTACCGATGCCAACGATGTATTCATTGACAACATCTACTTCTACAACGCTGGCGAACTGCTCACACAGGTGGACCTCCCCGTTACCTTCGACGAGGCAGGCGTAGACTACGGCCTCGCTGGTTTCGGTGGCACCGATGGTCTTGTCGTTGTTGACCCAACGGACAATACCAACATGGTTGGCCAGGCTACTAAGACTGCTGGTGCACAACTTTGGGCTGGTGTTACCATGACTTCTATCTCTGGCAATCCCGACGGTTTTGTTACCCGCATTGCTTTCTCTGCAGAAGAAACGGTTATCTCTACTCGGGTTTGGTCTCCAACGGCTGGAACTCCTGTCCGCATGAAAGTAGAAAAGGCTGATGACCCTACCGTAAGCGTAGAGACAGAAGTAATGACCACTATGGCTGGTGCTTGGGAAACGGTTGAATTCGATTTCGCCAACGAAGTTACGGGAACGGCAGCAATCAACTTTGCTTCCATTTACAATAAGGCCTCCATCTTTTTCGACTTCGGTAGCGAGCCGACGGAAGCAGTTACCTACTACTGGGACGATGTAATTTTCACCGGCGACGGTGGCGGCGGTGGCGGAGACGACACCCCGATGGTTGCAGCACCAACCCCAACACGGGATGAAGTTGGTGTTATCTCAATGTTCAGTAATGCTTACACCGACGTTGCCGTGGATACATGGCGTACAGACTGGAGTGAGGCTACACTTTCCGACATCCAGATTGAAGGCAACGACACCAAGCAGTACGCTGCCCTCAACTTCGCAGGTGTTGAAACCATTGGTTCCCCAATCGACCTCACAGGCGCTGAAATGACGCACCTTCACGTTGACTACTGGACAACCAATATGGACCTGTTCCGGATCAAGCTTGTCGACTTCGGTGGCGACGGTTTCGACAACGGTACGGACACAGAATTCGAGATTGAATTCGCGACGACGAAAAACCAGTGGGTTGGTCTTGATATCCCATTGGAAGACTTCGTAGGAATGGAGCAGGAAGACATCAACCAGTTCATCATTTCCGGCGCACCAATCGGAACGATCTTCTTGGACAATGTCTATTACTACAACGACCTACTCGACGGTGTAAACACACCAGTTCTTGGCCTGTTGGAAGTATTCCCCAACCCAATCAATGACCGGGTGAACATCACTGCTCCTGCACGGATGCAGACCCTCAGCCTTTACAGCACGAGCGGCCAGTTGGTTGGTCAGTGGACACCAAACGCCGAGCGTTTTGACATCGACATGGGCCACCTTGCACCAGGCATGTACGTAGCACTCGTTGCTACAGCCGACGGCATGATGACCGTTAAGCTGATCAAAGAGTAATTTATTCAGAAGGTTTTATAGTACCCAGGGCGTGCCAATGGCGCGCTCTGGGTATTTTTTTGTCTGGTGGGTTCGTTTGGGGCCGCGGACGCAGGTGCAAGGTTTGGTTAAACACCAGGTTCTTCAGCCAGCCGCAACGTCGACCTTCAGGTCGATCAACAAGGTCTCGGCATAAATACCGACGCTACGGAAAACCTTGCGCTTCCAACCTCCATTGCACCTGCGGCCGCGGTAAAAAAGTAATGAGGAGAGTACCAAGTACAGAAATAAAAAAACAACGATCCTCTACTAATGCCGCTCTACTCTCGCCTTTTACTACCCCTTCCCTACTTTCTACTTCCGCCTTTCTACTTCCCCAGTGCTTCCGCCAACATCCGATGAAACGCATGCACCCCATTCTCTCGCTTCGGCGAGAACCGTCCCGATTTATAAAACCGCGACCCCAGCCCCCGCTGCACCGCTTCCACCACGAACTCGTCCTCCCGCTCCGTCTTCTCTGCCAGCGTGGCTCCGTTCATCCGTTCAAAGACATCCATGTCGTGGATGTAGTATAGGAATTCCACCTTCGTGAACGTCGGCGTCACCGGCCGAATGATATTTAGCTGCACACCCCAGGGATAGAAGTTGAGCATGAAGTTTGGGTATACCCAGTAGTAGTAAGCCGTTACGTCTTTGCCATAATCTGGGTGCCCTTCGGGCAAATCAAACGTAAAGTCTCCGCCGCTGGCGTAGCCAATCTGGAGGACCATGTTGTCGTAATCAATCGTCTCATAACTGCCGTAGTCAAACAAGGCACCTAGGTCTTGGTGGACAAAAGGCACGTGGAATCCCTCCAGGTAATTGTCGCAATAAAGCGACCAATGCGCCTCGACGTTGTAGACTTTGGAGTACTGTGGCATAAAGCGATAGTTCTCAATGTCCATGAAATAAAGCCGCTCCTCCAGCCGGTTGGTGATGGCCGTAAAGTCCGTATTCGGGTCAATGGAAGTGAACATAAACTGCCGCCATTTACCAATCGGCAGTTCGTGGAGGTGGTCGCAGGGACGGGGAAAATCTTCCGCCTCCTTAAACTCCGGCATGAACTCAAACTGACCATCCAGGCCAAAGCGCCTGCCGTGGTACTGGCAGGTAATCTTCCGCACCTTGGCGGGGTGCTGGGCCAGCAAAAATCCCCTGTGGGTGCAGACGTTGGTCAGGCATTTGATGCCTCCGTCTTCCTGCCGAGACAACAGGATGGGCTCGTCCAAAAACTTCTCTAGAATCCAGGTTGGGTGGATGTTTTCGGGGCCGGCAAAGAACAGTTCTTCGTCGCCCACAAACTGCCAACTTTTACAGAATACTTTTTCCTTGCTGGCTTCCCAGGCAGCGGGGTTGTGGTAAAAATCTGCCGGAAGCGTTTCGGCTTTGTTTAGGTTGGGATTGACGTTGTACATATTAATTTTGGGCCAGTTGGTTAAACGAAGTTGCCAAAAATAAAAAATATATCTATAAGTAATCTATCTCCCACAGCCTTAAGTCTAGATAATTGAACACTCGCCGCTCACCAGGCTCCTGGGCGAGGCGACCTACTTCAACTTTAAAAGCGGAGGCCAGTTCTTGCCTTGCTTTCCTATTGGGCGCTGCCAATGATTTCCCTAAAAACCGGAACATTGTCTTTTCGGTAGCGTAGATGGCTCGCCTTGACTTTAGGTATTTGGGAGTAGATAGTAAGAGTGATCCTAACAAGTCTGAATTTCCAAGTTCGAAATGAATAAATAGGTTTAGCGTCCGAGCGAAGTAATAAATCTCTTTTACCACATCTTCTTTGGCATCGTTGAGGATGAGATTGTTCCACTTCAACGCCTCATCGCAGCGCTTATTTAAGAAGAGTAAATAAGCCAATAAGTAGTAAAAAGTGAGACGGTGGTGCTTTTCTATTTTCTCCCCGAATTGTTGCAGCCCTGCTTCAATTTCAGGGATCCACTCCAATACGCTTCCATAACCTTTTTGGCTAAGACTCCAATTGATGAGTAACAGGTAACGTTGTCTGAAGACGCGAGATTCCATGTTTTTCATGGACTTGAATTCAGGGCGTTTCAGCGTCATTTCCAGTCGATTAATCCCCGCTTTTAAGACATCGTATTCTTTAATGACCAGACTATCGATCAACATATTATTTAAGGTAGCCAAATAGTTTTCGGCATAGAGACTCAGGAATTGAGGGTTGGCCTCTAGCAAATCCAAGAACTGGCTGTTTACTTCATAAGCCTTTTTCACCTGTCCATGCATAAATTGGTACATGGCATTGGCTTGATAAAAATAAATTTTACTCCTGAAGTTGGTCGCTAGACTCAAGTTTACGAACTCCGCTGATTGCGATAGCTCTAAAAGGTGTTGCTGCTGCTCTTCGTTTTGAATTTTCTGAAATCGCATTTGAAAGCGAGCAACCCGTTGGGCTAAGTACCAGTACTCATTGGTGTTTGTTAACTGCACTAAAGCGTTCGTTTCTAATTCGAAGAGTTGCGGGGTGGTATCCTCCGCTGGTTTTATTGTTCTCAGCTTATAACTGATTTTTTTCTGGAAGCCACAGAGCATGATTTGCAACTCAAACAGCTCATATTTTGCGGCTAGTTTTTGTCCCTTTTTCAACTCGTTGAAAGCCGAAAGAAACAAGCCTTTCTTCATCAGTACCTTTGCCGCTGCTAGTTTATCATACACCTTGTCTTCTATTGCTTTTTGGCCAAATTGAGCCAACAACCTCAGCAATAACTCATAGAGATATCGCTTATTCACCGCCAAGTACTTCAGAAAATTGGCACCTTCATTATCCTTGATCAGCTTGGCTTCGTCATAAGTTTCCTGGGCAAGTAAGGCATCCATCAACTCGATGTAATCTTTGCTCTTGGCACCTGTTTGTACTTTGACGTAGCGCTTCTCTGATTTGGTAAGCGTGAGCACTAGGTCGTGCAGAGATGTTGAAGGTGTTTTCATTAGATAAAATTAAATCCTTACTTAAGAGTTCCAAACATACATATTTCAGTTAATAAAACACCACAATCTCACACTTAGAAACCTTATTTATGAACTCACCTCTACTTGTTACACCTAAAACATAGTAGTAAATTTGATCATAATTAAGGCAGACAGCTTATAGCACAGCTCAAGTAGCTTCCCAAAATTTTCGAAATCAACACTATTATGACTTTCACAAAATTCATTGTCCTTTTCGCCACAACCCTGATGCTCCAAGGCTTTGCACAAGCACAAGAGTGGACTTCCTACCAAAGCCCCAACCAAATCAATGACCTGCTAGATACAGGCAGTGAGTTACTACTGGCAACCGATGCTGGTTTGATTGTTGTTGACAAGTCTACCTTAGAAAGAACAACATTTAACACTAACAATTCCAGTCTGACCAACAACCATATTCAGACCATCACACAAGCACCGAATGGCAATGTATGGGTTGGTACTTATGATATTGTCTTGTTACCATTTGATGGCTCCGATTTTCAAGACCCCGTCTTGCCAAGCAATGAGTTCCTTAACCAAAATACGAATCTTTACGATCTTAAAATTGCGCCTAATGGTGATTTCTGGATAGGAACTACCGATGGTGTATTCCATAGAGAAGGCCAAACCTGGTCTCATTATGGTGAGGAAGAATTTGGACCAGCGTTCTTCGAAAGCTGGGATATTGACATAAAAGACAACGGAGATGTCTTAGTAGTAGGAAGAGAAGTACATCAGCTTGTTGGTAGTGAGTGGGTTAACCTCTCAGAAGGAACCGCATTCCAAGGTTACCTCGATGCAGAAATCTTCACCAGCAGCACGGGCGACCTGTACGTTGCCGGAGACCTAGACAGTGTCTTTCGTTTTGATGGACAAGACTGGCAAGGCTATGAGCTCGATTTTAACGGCTTTCAACTACTTGGGTTTACCGAGGACACCGAAGGAAATGTCTACTTCAATTCCCGAGACGACGGAGTTTACAAACTAGAAAACGACAACTGGGTACAACAAGACGACGCACAGACCACCGCATTTGGCGGTAAAACAGACTATTTCCACATAGATGACCAGAACAAGCGGTGGTTCAATAGAGATATCCACCTTTCCTTAAACGACGATGGCGACATCAGCACCACGCTGCTTGCTGATCACATGCTCAGAAACAACTTTGTGGCCTACCCCATTAAAGGAGACAACGGCATAATGTATTTCTCTTCGTCCCGCCAGGATAATTTCTCTGTATTTGATACGGAGGGCAACTGGTCCACGTTTGCCTACCCACCACTTGCGGTTAATGAAAGCCTCAGTGACATGATCGTTTTCGCCGACGACAATGTTTTGGTGTGCACCACCCTTGGGCTTCACCGATTCGACGGTAATGCATGGATGTTTACAAGCCTCGGGAACTGTTACAAAATGATAAAGGACAGCCAGGGTAAAACCTACATAACGTCTGACAGTAAAGTTTACATCATAGACAATGGCGTGCTTAGCGAGTACAACACGACCAACTCCCCAGTAACCACCATTCGAATAGGTGGGATCGGAGTAGACGCTAACGATAACTTATGGATAGCCTCTAGCGAATTTGAGACAGAGAATGTCATTCAGACCGTCAGCTCTGAGGGCGAATGGACAACTTATAGTGCAGCAGACCACCCTGAAATTATACGCCCTGACGGAGAATTCGCTTTCGATAACGAGGGCAATGTATGGATCGTTGACAAGCCTTTCGGACCCCTCAAATTTGATGGCGCTGAATGGACGAAACCCTTGAGAGAAGTCCCCAATGACGCAATCACAAGCAAAAGCATAGATGACCTAAAAGTCGATGCAGCAGGAAAGCTCTATCTCGCGCATGCCTATGGCATTTCAACTTTGATGGACGGCGAGTGGGAGAACTTTATTAACGAAGACGTGATAACCAATAACTCCCAAGACACTGCCATCGAATTTGACGATCAGGGGACCTTATGGTGGGCGAATGGCCGCACCGGTCTGTTCTCTTTCAAGCCGGCAGTAATTTCTAGCAGCTCTTCCCCCTTCAGCGCGGCAGCTATCAATTTCATGCTCTACCCCAACCCAGCCCAGACGTACACTACCCTAGATTTCACCACCAGAGAGAACGCCAAGGTAAAAGTGGCTATTTACAACCAGCTCGGGCAATTAGCCTCTGGCTTGGATTTGGGCCAATTCCCCGAAGGAACTTACCAGCAAGAAATCAATATTGACCGCCTGCCTACGGGTTTTTACACCGTGCAAGTGCAAGTTAATGGCAGCTCTTCTACTAGAAAATTAATTATCGAGTAATACTTCCGGCTTATCGAACTTGAATTGTGAACACACTTTATTAGACCACCATAAGATGCCCTACTTCGCACAATGCGGGGTGGGGTATTCTTTTGGGGAGCAAGCCTTAAAGGCGTTGATGTGCGTCTTTCCTGCACGAGGAAAGACTCGGCCCTTGCTTAGCTTGTCGAGCTACCCAAACCTCCTTCCATTCAAGTATTGAGGCGCGGACGCAGGTGCAAAGGATGGTTAAATAGCGATGAAGGTAAACCCGCCATTACTGTTTCAGGGGGCAATCGTTCATCTCTCCTCCCCGGATGGTGTACTGCCCTGACGGCAAGTTGGCAATGTCCTAACTTTAAACGTAGGCATCCTCTCTTTTGGCGTAGGCCCTGCGTTCCCTCCGCAACTTATACAGCTCCCACCGCTTCCACAGCGCATAGCCCGACACCGCCAACCAAGTCCCTTCCAGGATAACAAACGGCATGTACTGCATAATAATAGAGGCCAGACAGGCCAGCAGCGCGCCAACGGTGTTCAGTAGGATGTAGGCAATGTGCTCCGTATCCAACTTCTTGCGGAGGTTGAGGAAGAAAGCTAGCAAAATCATGGATACGCCAGCGAAGCCTAAGTAGTCGGTTAAAGTCATTTCAATTTGATCTGGGATGGGTGTATAGATACAATCGGGAAGGAGGAATGGTTAATCTTTTCGACGAATGCCAGCCTACTCTCTTCTACCGCTCATAAACCAACTCCCCCTGTAGGTAACCTTGGGCGACCTTGTTGCTGCCGACAGCGGCACGTCGATCCGATGGCCCCAGCCGAGGAGCCAGTCGTTGCCAGGGTCTTGCTGGATGGCTTGGGCGATATCGCTGGTGTACTCTTCCGGATCCTGGACGCTGTCGTCCAGTAGAAATTGGAAATTGTTGGTAGATGCTCCACAAAAGAACCCCGCCCACCGCCAAAAAGCGGATGAAGGAGGTTCTCATTTTGTCGTAAAAACTCCTTGCCTTACTCAACAATCCGCGCACCATCCGGGCGGGCAAAACGCTTATCGTCTGCTGCTACTTTGTCAAGCGCAACCTCGGTAAAGACGCGTGCATTCCGTGGCGCAATGGGCAGGTTGTTCTCGGTCGTGTACCACACCAGGCTGTCGGCCAACTGGACGCCACCGTGGTCGCTCCAAGTCGGGTATTCGATCCAGCTGAACTTCTCACTGGTTTTACCAGTGCCTCCGGTAACCGTGTAGCCGAGCCAACGCATTTTCTTGCTGGTGGGGTCGTAGTGTAGGCGGTAATTGTCTTTTGGGCTGAAGCCGATACCATCGTCATAGCTGACCATAATGCCCGGGTAAGTGACCCCATCAAAGGTGATCGGTTCGGCCTGGGTGTATACAATGCCTTCATCAGCAAGTACCCACGGCATTGCGTAGAAGTAGAACATCAAGTTTTTATAGAAAACGGGGTTTCCTTGGTAGCTGGTGTCGGCCGTAACCCAGACGTTCTCTCCGTCGAAACCCATCTCTACGGGGTCTTCTCCTTCCGCTGCGGGCTGTTTGATGTATTCCCGCCGATCGTAGAGGTCGACAAGTTGGATTTCTTTGTCTCCGCCCTTGAGCATCGCGTAGCCGAGTTGGCGAAATTCTTGCCATTTGTCCAGTCCGCCGTGGGCGTTCAGGGTAGCCACAAGGTCATCTGGTAAACCGGCTGTCGGGTCAGCAATAACAACTGGCTCCTCCTCAACGGTTGCTTCGGTGCCACAGCTGGTAAAAAGCATGCTTGCGCTAAGTAGTAGGAAAGTGGTGAGTGTAAAAATTTTCATTGTGCGTATGTTTTGATCTCCCCTTGTACGCCCATCCCTACCCTACTGTTCATATTTGGGGCAAATGCTTTTGCGCTGCCAGTAATCGTTTCGCTCGACGTTGGGCGCGGACGTGGTGGTTGAGCGGAGTCGAAATACGGGTCCAAAGTAAGGTGAAAGAGCAGGGGGAGACGTTGACCTTCGGCTTAGGAAAGCCTTTTTTCATCAGATACATCTTTTGCTGACGCAGTCGCAAAAGTTTATCTGATGTATAAAAGGCGGACCAGTCCCGCAGTTCGACACATCGGATATAGGGTGATAAGAATTTAAGAATCCGAATCATCGGCTAAATAAACCAATGCCTTGGCTTTACCCGGTCGATGCAGCCTCTGGCTGCGAGAGATGCTCATCTCGCGCTCGGAGTGCGTATCGACCAGACAATTCCGCCAACAAGTTAAAACCAGCTCCTCCCCTGAAATTCTTGTCATCCTACATCCGATGGGCGAACCGCTCTATTGTCTGGAATCTGAGATTCGGTGCACCTTGACATTACAATCCCCTTACCGCTTCACCACCTTCCGCACAACACTCCGCCCTTCCTGAGAAAACACCGCATAATAAACGCCCGGAAGCAAACCTCCCAAGTTCCAACTTAATCTTTCCTGAAAAAACCTAGTTTGTAACTCTTGGCCAATTCCATTCATCAAAGTAACTTTAACGGGCTTTGGAAGTGGGCTGGAAGTGCTTATCTCCAGATGATCAACGAAAGGATTAGGGAAAACTGCAACAGTAATTTCTTGTTCAGAATTTTCAATAGAAACCAAATCGTTGTTCAAATCTATAAACTCCGAACAACTACTGCTTAAACAATTAAGGTCAAATCCAAAGAACCAGTCTGTTTCAAATACAGAGTCCCCATAGTCAAGTCTGCCAGCACCAATTAAAATATTCTCACTTTGTATTATTCGTACTTTCCGTAACAAATTACTTAATGGCACACCAAAATCACTCTCCAATGGAGGCAACAATTCTCTTAACAACCCTCCACCTAACCAACCAGATGGTTTGAAAAAAACAGCTCCTTTTTCTCCAACTCCGGTCAACTTAGATCCGTAGATTATCAACTCTCCGGAAGAATCCTTCACCATTCCGAAAGGGTAAAACTTCAATTCATAAAGTTCTCGTACATCATCCCAACTTTCAAAAACAGATAAAGCTCCTACGATGTCCCCTTCTCCCGGGCATAGCGTGACAGGGCAACCAAGACCACTCCCCGAACCATACCCCTCTAAAACTGCCACTCCACTATCTCCATAGGGTTCAACGGCAACATATCCTTCTATGCTATAATGTGGATATGGTAAATCCAATTCCCACAACTCTTCTCCCGACGAAGTATATTTCCTACACTTAGCCTGAAAATTAGTTCCATTGGAACTGTACGAATCAAAAACGACATAAATATCACCTTCGGCGTTTCGATTAGCTGCAATAAAATTAACGTTCGCACCTTCAATAGCAATAGAAAACCCTCCAAGGGTATCTAGATCTTCGCTAAAATGTGTAATATAAATACTATTAATAGGCTCCGTTACTTGCTCTATTAATGAAAAACCACTTACCCCAAAGCTCAATATTTCTTGAGGCACTTTCGATTCAAATTCTACGAATTCTGTATTTCTAACACTCATGCCTGTAGCATCGATCATAAATAATTGATAACCTCTTGCTCCTGAACTCAACTCTCCAGCACTACATACTACTGCTAATTCGTCCGTTAATACAAGTTGTTTACTAAATCGGAATCCTTCAAGTGAATTAGGAAGATAATCCGTTAGTGATACAAATTCATCGTTTATATTAAGAACGCCTGTAGATTCTCTATAGCTAAATGGGTCAGTAAAAAACCTATGTACTTCAACCAAGTAATTGTCTCCGAACTCTTGAATGTTCGTAGCCTGACTGTAAGTTGAAAAGTTTAATTCTTTTGAGAAGATGTACTGCGCCTTCAAGCCCACCGGCCCCATTAACAGCCATAATATTCCTCCAAAAAGCAAAAAGATGTTTCTAGTAATATTCGTCATGGTGTAAGGGTTTTGGTTCAAAAAGTCTATCAATATAGTTATTGAAAGCTAATGCTCCAATTCACTCTTTAAGAAAAGCTATCTACCCGACACAAAAAAGCAGCCACCGGGATTGACCCCCCGATGGCTGCACCAAAGCTAAAATAAAGGTGTGATTGCTGAGGCAGGTCCGGGATCAACTTCCGGGACCAGACTCAACAGGATGTTTTGTTCGAAAAGCCTGAGGCTTTTCTGATGTTTCAAGGGTTACAGTCGTTGCAGGGGTTACAATTGTTACGTGCGTTACAGCTTAAGCAGGGTATCTCACCTGCAACAACTCTAACCACTGTCTCGCAACAACTGCATCTCTGCAACCATCGCAACAACTGCAACCTTAAACGTTGACCCTAGTACAGTGTAATCTAAGTTTCATCGCCTAATTCGCGGTGCCTTTTTCCGACTAGCTTAGATTACAGTGTACTAGTCAACGTTGTCGTGCAAGTACCGATTCTCCCGGCGCAAAGGCGCCGCCTCATCGTCACCAATGCTCCAGCGGCTCATTTCTGGCTGATCGCTCGGGGCGACGTTGTCCAGTTGGATGTTCCGACGGAGGTAAGCTGGCTGGTTCTCCAGTTCGTTGACAACCTTGGGGTTGGACAACTTAGGGAGTTCCGTCCGGTTACGCAGTGCCTCACGGCGCTCCTCATCCCGTGTCGCCATTTCCAGACGCTGGGATTCCCGGCGGGCTTCTGCCTCGTTCTCGAGGAACGACTGGCGGTAGCTTGGGCGATCTTCCCGGGTCTTAGGACGCAGGCGAGCCTTGGCCTCTTCGAGGTCTTCGAACTCGAACGTAGTCGTACCGGAGTTGTCCTTGCCGAAGCCGACCGGGTCGGACTCGCCAGTGATGTCTTCCAGGGTGACGCGGCGCGTTGGCTGTTCCTCCGGAGCAGACTTCGTCTCGTCGAGGTGAACAACTTTGCGGTCACTGCCAGCGGCAGTGAATACAGACTTCTTGTCGCCAAATCCGGTCGCAATTACCGTCACGCTAATCTGGTCGCCCAGGCTTTCGTCGAAACAGTTACCCCAAATCAGGTCGGTGCCGTAACCGGCTTCTTCCTGAACGAATTCGGTGATCTCGAAGATCTCATCCATCGTCACCTCACGGGTTCCGGAGGTGATGTTCAACAGGATGTGGCGAGCGCCACGGATGTCGTTGTCTTCCAACAGCGGGCTGTGGAGGGCCTGGTCTACGGCCTGGCGCGCACGGTCATCACCTTCTGCCATGGCAGTTCCCATGATGGCTACGCCGCTGTCGCGCATAACCGTGTTGACGTCTTCGAAGTCAACGTTGACGTAACCGGGAACGGTGATGATTTCTGCGATGCCTTTGGCAGCAGTCGTCAGGATATTATCGGCCTTGCTAAAGGCTTCGCTCAGGTTCAGGTTGCCGTGAATCTGGCGGAGTTTGTCGTTAGAAACGACGATGAGTGTATCCACATTCTCTTTGAGTTCGTGGAGGCCTTCCATGCCGTTGGTACCACGACGGCGACCTTCGAAAGTGAACGGAAGGGTAACGATGCCCACCGTCAGAATGCCCATTTCACGGGCAGTCTTGGCGATGATGGGCGCAGCGCCCGTTCCCGTTCCACCGCCCATTCCGGCAGTGACGAAAAGCATTTTACAGTTGTTGTTGAGGTACTTCTTCACCTCCTCGATGCTCTCTTCGCAAGCCAGCGCGCCTACATTGGGCTTACTCCCTGCTCCCCGACCTTCGGTCAGGTTTGGTCCGAGTTGCATTTTGGTTGGAACCGGGCTCAATTCCATGGCTTGGTGGTCGGTGTTGCAGATCGCAAAATCGACACCGATAATGCCCTGCAGGTACATGTGGTTGACAGCATTGGAGCCGCCGCCACCGACGCCGATTACTTTGATGATGGGGGCTTCGCCCTGTGGGAAATCAATAGTCATAATATTTTATTTATGAGCACTCTTCAATTGTCGGCGGTCTAAGTCAGTCGAAAGGAAAAAGTCGTCGCTTGGGCTCCTTTATTTTTCCTTTCGCCCGACCCGCCTCCAATAGTAGCGTGCGGGATACCCTTTCCTCAGCGTTGGTTCACACCTCTGAAAACCAGTTAGGATGTTGGATTGGGCTATCGAAGCCGGAGCTTCGTTGTTGTTGAGTTGGTTAAAATTGTACCTGGCCAAGCTTTTGGGCGCGGACGCAGGTGCAGGGTAAGTTGGGAGGCAACGCGCGGACGCTACAAGCGCAGCGTCTACAAGGCCAAAGGCCGTCTCCCGCTAGCGCGCAGCGCTAGAAGTCAGCATCAGGTTCCGCCTCAAACCATTCTTTGGTCTTCTTGAAAGCGTTGTCAAACCAGCCAGAACCGCTTCCCACTGCTTCCTTAACCTTCTCTTGCTCCTGCGTCCGCGCCGCCTCTTCTGCTTGTGCAGCTGCTAGTACTTCCGCTTCGGCACGTGCCGCTGCAGCTTCCTTCTCTGCCTTCTTACGGGCCAGGGCTGGGCTCAGTCTTCCTGCGTCGATGTCGGCAAAGCCCTGCAGCAGCAAGCCTACGCCCGTGCTGAAGATCGGGCTAGTCAGCCGTTCTTCGTAACCGTGTGCGAGGTGCTCAATCGGCGTACCAACGCGGGTGTTCATCCCCGTGTGCAGCTCGGTGAGTTTGTCGAGGTCGCGGAGCATTGCGCCGCCGCCCGTCAGGACGATGCCGCCAATCAACTGCTGGCCTTCGTAACCCGCCCGGCGGATCTCCCACATAACGTGGTCAAGGATTTCCTCGGCGCGCGCCTGGATGATCAGGGCGAGGTTCTTCTCGCTGATCTCCTTCGGCTCGCGGCCCCGGAGACCAGGAATCACGATGAGGCGGTTCTCAAACACCTCGCTAGCGAGGGCAGAACCGTAAGTGATTTTCAGTTTCTCTGCTTGGTTTTCCATTACGGTACACCCCGTCTTGATGTCTTTGGTGAAGACATTACCTCCGAATGGGATCACTGCCGTGTGGCGGATGATGCCCTCCTGGAAGATGGTAATGTCGGTCGTGCCACCGCCGATGTCGACGAGGGCCACACCAGCCTTCTTCTCGTCGTCGTAAAGAACGGACGCCGCGCTGGCGATGGGCTCCAGCGTTACGCTGGCCATCTCCAAACCGGCGCGTTCAACGCAGCGGTGGATGTTGTTGCTGGCCGTGATCTGGCCAGTGATGATGTGGAAATTCGCCTCCAAGCGGGAACCAGACATGCCGATGGGATCAACAATCCCTTGCTCGCTGTCGATGGTGTATTCCTGAGGAATAACGTGGAGGATCTTGTCTCCAGGAGGAAGCACAAGCTTGTGCATGTCACTGATCAAGCGATCAATGTCCCGCTGGGAGATTTCGTCCTGGGAGTTGTCCCGCATCAGCATTCCGCGGTGCTGTAGGCTCTTGATGTGCTGGCCAGCAATGCCGACGTGCACAATGTCGAAGCTCTTGCCACTAGCCTTCTCGGCCATAGCGCGCGCTTCGCTGATGGCACGGACCGTCTTCTCAATGTTTGAGACAACGCCGCGCATGACGCCCTCGGACGCCACCTTTCCGGTGCCGAGGATTTCCAGACGCCCGTGGGCATCCCGCTGCCCCACGAGGGCGCAGACTTTGGTAGTGCCGATGTCCAGAGCGGCAATAATGTGATTTTGAGTGGTATCAGTCATAAAAACATCCTTTATAAAACTAAGGTAATAGTGGACTTGCCAGGGTCATTGGCAGAGGTCCGTGGGTTTGTTGTTATTCCCGGCCTGGGGCCGGGGTTGTTGCAGGGTTGCAGTCGTTGCAGGGTTGCAGTCGTTGCAGGGTTGCAGTCGTTGCAGTCGTTGCAGGGTTGCAGTTGTTGTAACAACTGCAACTCTTACCTCGCCTGTGACACGGGCAACAATTGCAACAACTGCAACCCGCCGCGGCCTAAGGCCGCGCTACCTTTTCTTGGCCACCACCTGGTCAGCATACCGCAAGTCAAAACTTTTGTACTTGCGCCATCCTTCGTAGGGCAGCCCTTCACGGTAGAAGGTTTTGAGGCGTTGCAGGCGTTCCTGCGACTTGGCCTCGTGGTAGTAGCCCAGGAAAATTACCTGGTCGCCTACCTTCGGGGCGAGAATCAACTCGCCTTTTGTATTTACATAGATTTGCTCCACGAGTGCATCGAGGAACGTGTCCTCGCGAAGGTGATGGGCCAGCAGTACCAGCTTATAAAGCTGGTGGTCCACATGGTCCATGAAGTCGTCCTGCCAGAGGACGACGTTGCCAGTAACGACGGGTACCCGCGCCGTGTACGTATCGCTGAGCGGCATGCGAACACCGTTTTCATCGAGGTAGTAATTCTGTCCGTTCTCCGCGATGATGCGCAGCAGCGGTACCCGCTGTTCTACCATGATGTTCAGTTGCATGTCATCATCGATGTAAGCGTCGGCGTTGGACACGAAGGCTTGGCCTTCGATGACCGTCTCTACGCGGGCAATATCAATGTCCGCCAGCGTCAACTCATTCATCGGCTTGGTGAAGCTGGCCGCTAGGCGGTCAAGCAATTCATCTTCGGTGACCAGTGTCTTACCGTTTTCCAACGGTTCGATGATTGGGGCAACCGTCACCACATGGGCCGCCTGCCGGTTGCTGATGGCAGAGATGGCCAGCACCCCTACAACCAGGGCTACCACTATCCAGCCGTAGGCACGGATGGCCAGCAATGCACGCTGGGGGAAAGACAACTTGTCGGTCTTACGCTTGGCCATGGGTAGCGGTGTTTTGGTGGTGAGTAATAATGGTTGGTATCAGGGCGGCAATGTCGCCGGCACCTAACAACAGCAGTACGCCGTCGGTAAGTTCCGTCGTAGCTTCCAGCATCATTTCGTCAGAAAGCAGGCGGCGGTTGGCGTTCTGCATCAGGTCGAAAATTGAACGGCTGGTGACGCCGGGGATCGGCTGTTCGCGGGCCGGGTAGATCGGAATAAGGATGGCCTCGTCGAGCAGGTCTAGGGCGCGGGCGAAGCCCGCTGCGAAGTCCTGTGTCCGGCTGAAGAGGTGTGGCTGGAAGACGCCGCGGATGGTCCGGTCAGGGAACAGTTCGCGGGCGGCGGTAATCGCCGCCTCCAACTCCGTTGGGTGGTGGGCGTAATCGTCGATGATGACGATGTCGTCCGTCTTGAGGGCAATTTCAAACCGCCGGGCAATGCCGCGGAAGGTTGAAAGGCCTTCTTTCAGGGCTGCTTCGCTGCCACCCGCTAGGCGGGTGATGGCGCAGG
>JBLIGS010000007.1:0-23976 GCA_047637095.1 Neolewinella sp.
GGGCGAGCCCCTCCCTTACTTGGAGGTTATGTATGTGGGAGAGCGGTAAGCACCTCCCGGTAGAGGTTGTCCGTGTAGGAGGGGGCGAGCCGCATCCCGTACAGGATTAATTGTATTGTTAGTTCATCGCAGTTTGAGGGTTAGAATGGTTGCAACCGCCAGTAGCAAGCCCACAATCCAGAAGCGGATCACAATCTTGGTTTCCGGCATGCCGAGTTTTTGGTAATGGTGGTGAAGCGGCGACATCTTGAAGATCCGCCGGCCTTCGCCGTATTTCCTTTTAGTGTACTTGAAGTAGCTGACCTGCAGGACGACCGAGAGGTTCTCGACCACGAAGATTCCGCAGAGCAGCGGCAACAATAGTTCTTTACGAAGTAGGATGGCCAGTGCAGCAATGATGCCGCCGAGGGCCAACGAGCCAGTGTCGCCCATAAATACCGTGGCGGGGAAGCCATTGTACCACAGGAAACCAAGGCAGGCGCCAAGGAGGCAGGCGCTGAAGATGACCAGCTCTTCCGTTCCCGGAAGGTGCAACACCCCGAGGTAGTTGGCAGCAATTGCATTACTGCTTACGTAGGCAAATATTGCCAGTACCGTTGCGATGATGGCAGAGACGCCGGTAGCCAGTCCGTCCAGCCCGTCCGTTAGGTTGGCGGCGTTGGAGATGGCCGTTACCACGAAGACGATGAAGGGTACGAAGATGATCCAGACAAGTGAGGCACCGATGCTGAAAACATTCTCGTAGGCCATCTGACTATCCTTGATCAATGGAACATTCGTCAGCGTCGTGTGGTAGTTAGCACGTTTAACAATTGTGCCGTTGGCAAGGGCAATGGAAGTCACCTTCCCTACCCTGTTACTTTCTGTAAGGCCGATGGACTCCGCTTTTTCAACATCCATACGAACGTTGACCTGCTCGCTGAACAGCATCACCAGCGCGATCAGGATACCCAAGCCAACTTGGCCTGCAATCTTGAACCTACCAGCAAGGCCATCTTTGTTCTTACGCTTGATCTTTAGGTAATCATCTGTAAATCCGATGGCGCCCATCCATACCGTAGCAATCAGCATGGTGATGAGGTAGATGTTGTCCAGGGCCCCCATCAGCAGACATGGCACGATGATGGCCAGCAGGATGATGATGCCGCCCATGGTTGGGGTACCGGCTTTCTGGGCTTGGCCTTCAAGGCCAAGCTCCCTAACAGACTCTCCCATCTGGTGGCGCTGCAGCATCTTAATCACCTTCCCTCCGAAGACCATACTGATCAGGAGGCTAAGGATGATGGCAATACCAGCCCGCACGCTCAGGAAGTCGAGCAGGTTGTTACCGGGAAAATCCCCAAACATGGATTCAAGCCATTCGAGTAGACTAACCAACATAAGAGCGGTTTTTTAGAGCGTTGGCTAATTCCAGCTTATCGTCAAAGGGGAAGCGTTCTCCTTTGATTTCCTGGTAGGTTTCGTGTCCCTTGCCGGCAACGAGGACGACGTCCTGTCCCTTGGCCAGTTGCACTGCGGTGCGGATGGCACTGCGGCGATCGGTGATCCGGAGGGTCTTTGCCTGCAGTTCAGGTTCATCGAGGCCAGCCTGCATATCGTTGAGGATGGCTTCGGGGTCTTCAGAACGGGGATTGTCGCTGGTGAGGATGGCTTGGTCTGCCAGGCTTGCAGCTAGGCGGGCCATCTTCGGGCGTTTTGTTTTGTCGCGGTCGCCTCCGGCGCCGATCACACAGAGGAGTCGGGCATTTGGAGCCATAACATCGCGGAGGGTGGTCAGGACGTTTTTGAGGGCGTCCGGGGTGTGGGCGTAGTCAACTACGGCGGTGATGCCGCCGGCTGGTGCGCCAACGTAGTCGAGGCGGCCAGCGGCCGCCGTTAGGGAGCTTAGGGCGACGAGTACCTCGTCGCGTTCCATGCCCAGTTCCATCGCGACGCCGAAGGCGGCGGTCAGGTTGTAAGCGTTGAAGCGGCCGATGAAACGGGTAAAGACTTCCGTTCCGTCCAGCTCCAACTGTAATCCCTGTGGGGAGTTGGACAGGACCTTAGAGCGGTAGTTCGTGATCTTGCGTAGGCTGTAGTGCAGCTTACTGGCTTTTGTGTTTTGCAGCATGAAGTCGCCATTCTTGTCGTCTGCATTGACGAGGGCGAAGGCTCCTTTGGGTAGCTGGTCGAAGAAACCTTTTTTGGCGTCGCGGTAAGCGGCGAAGGTTTCGTGATAATCTAGGTGATCGTGCGTCAGGTTGGTAAACACGCCGCCGTTGAAGGCGAGGCCGCGGGTGCGCTGCTGGGCTACTGCGTGAGAGCTGACTTCCATGAAGGCGTAGTCGCAACCCGCATCCCGCATATCTGCGAGGGTGGCATTAATGGCTACTGCGTCAGGCGTAGTATGGGTAGCGGCAATTACCTCCTGACCGATCCGAACTTCAACGGTAGACAGCAGGCCGGCTTTGTAGCCAAGGGCAGAGAACAAGTCGTGCAGCAACGTGGCAACGGTGGTTTTACCGTTGGTGCCGGTGATGCCGACTAGGGTCATGTCCTGGCTGGGGTTGCCGTAGAACTCGGTGGAGAGAAGGGCTAGGGCTAGGGCGGAGTCGGCGACCTGGATGAAGGTTGTTGTCCTCTCCCCCCGCCCCTCCCCAGTGGGGAGGGGTGCGAGACGAGCCTGGGGCTCGTTTCCACCAAGGTTATCAGTATCAGTTAAAACTATCTCGGAAGGATAGGCGACCTCACGATCAGCCCTTGCGTCAAGTGTAGACTTGATCGGAGCTGCTGTTGTCCTCTCCCCCGGCCCCTCCCCAGGGGGGAGGGGTGAGAGACGAGCCTTAGGCTCGTTTCCACCAAGGTTATCAGAACTAGCGTAAACTATCTCTGTAGGATAAGCCACCTCACGATCAGCCCTTGCGTCAAGTGTAGACTTAACTTGAGCAACTACTGAATGGATATCATTGGTTACTTCTTCATTAGTGAACCGCAAGGTTTTGTAACCTACCAATGCAAAGGACTTGTCTCGTTGAGCATCAGTCCATAACATTGCTGGAGAAGCATGGTAACCACCATCAACTTCAACAACAACGCGTCTCTTTAGGGAAACGAAGTCAGGGATTGCTCGGCCCATTGGCTTTTGACGGTGAAAGTGATGTCCGATTTTATTAGCACGAAGTGCTTCCCACAAAAGCTTTTCTGCAGGAGTAGCATTCTTTCTGTTTTGTTTGGCAAAGTCTAGTATCGCCTTAGACTCGTGAATGTCGACGCTCCAGTAATCTTCTGTGTAAACGCCAGCACCTAGTTCTGATGACGCAGTATCAATAGTGACACCTTCAATTACAGGCGCAGAATTTTGGTTTAATGACGCGATAGCGTCATCACTAGCCCCTCCCCCCTGGGGAGGGGTTGGGGAGAGGACAACCTTGCTAATGTACCTTTCCATTGCACCCGCGTCCGCGCCCAAAATAACGATCGCGCCCAGCGCAATCGCTTTTTCGATGTAATCATGTCCGTCAACCTGCGTGCCCTTAACGGCAACAAACAGACTGCCTGCAACTACCTTCCGACTGTCAAAAACCACGCCACTCACCCAACGCTTCTCCACCACGCCGGAAACGGCGAGCGGTTGAAGACGATTAAGTAGTTGGGTGAGTAGCATAGTGAAAAATGGTTGCAAAAAAAACGACGTAATGAATTAATTTAGAATTAAGGTGACATCCTTACCGCGTTTTCCGCGGCCGTCGGTATGCCACTTTTGGTCGGTTACCCGCCCTACCCCTTTGGGATGGACTTTGTAACCTTCGTTTTCAAGCACGTAAACCGCGTCTCGCAAACGCATACCCCGAACGTTGGGGAAAGCCTGAGAGGCGGGGTTAAACGCCTTGATCTTCACTTCTTCTTCGATGGCCTCAACAACCGCCAACTCAGCATCCGGCAGGCTGTCGTTGTCGATATCGACGTTGACGTAGTTGAGGACTTCAGCAATCTCCGGCAGGTAACCAGCATCGCGGTTGGGCAGCTGGCGTGCGTAGAGTACTGGACGTGGGCCCTGGTTCAGCGGGTCGTGCACCTCAATCATACTGTTGTAGATATTGGTGGCAATTTCCTTGAAAACTGGGCCAGCAACTTCACCGCCATAGTAACTACCCTGGGTAGGGTTGAAGATGACGACGATGACGCTGTATTTCGGATTATCGGCCGGGAAGTAACCAGCGAAACTGGCCTGGTGTTCTTTTTTTCTACTTCGCTTACCGTAGTTCTGCTGGCTGGTACCCGTCTTGCCCGCAAAGCGGAATTTGTCGGAGCGAAGTTTCCTCGCCGTACCACGTTCCACTACTCCTTCGAGCAGGGACTGCAGCTGTTCGATGGTTCGCTGAGAAGCGATCTGATCTTCAAGCACCGTTGGCTTGAAGTCTTTGATGACTTCTCCGTCCCGGCGCAGTTCTTCTACAACGTAAGGCTTCATCATCCGGCCGTTGTTGGCGACGGAGTTGAAAAAGGTCAGCATAGAAATCGGTGTCATCACCGTTTCGTAGCCGAAGGACAACCAAGCATTCGAGATACCAGACCATTCACTGGAAGTCGTATCCCGAACCAATGGCTGGGCTTCTCCTTCAAGTTCAATTCCTGTTTTCTCACTTAGGCGGAACGAATTCAGCCGGGCGGAGAATTCACCGTCCACATAAAGGCTGTCTGCCAGTTTTGCCATGGCAACGTTGGAAGATTGCTCAAAGGCCTGGCGAACGGAGATGACGTTCCACTTTTTACTTAGTGGGTTAGAATCAGTAATTGTCTTATCGTAGAATTCCTTACTTCCTTTTTCAATGTCGATCTCGCTTTCCAAGGTAACCTTACCATCCTCCAACAGGGCCATCATAGTGGCTAGTTTGAAGGTAGATCCAGGTTCAGTGGCGTAGCCAATACCGTAGTTGTACGCTTCGAAATATTCGTTTCCTTCGGGGAGCTTACCGAGGTTGGCCATGGCGCGGATCGCGCCGGTTTCAACGTCCATTACAATGGCCGTTCCCCAAGTGGGTAGGTGACGGCGAACGGCACGGTTGAGTGCGTTCTCAGCAATATCCTGGATGTTGACGTCAATGGTCGTTTGTACGTCAGCGCCAGCGGTTGGCTCAACGACGGACAGGTTCTCCGTTGGCAACCAGATACCGCCTGGAGATTTAAACATCATGGCCTTTCCGCTTTTACCGGAAAGCTCTTTGTCAAATGCACCTTCAACGCCAGCTTTGTTACCGCTCACTTTACCGATCGTCCGGCGAGCCAACCAGCCAAACGGCCGCTTGCGCTCGTCGCGCTTCTGCACGATGAGGCCACCGCGCATCTGCCCCATATTGAAAATGGGGAACTGCTGAACCTGCTGCAGCTTACGGTAATTGACGCTTTCGGCGATCCTGTAGTAGTGACGGGCGGGCTTGCCGAGGCTGTCCCGCATTGCGAACAAGCTGTCTCGCCATGCACCGGCAGTAAAGTCGGAGTTAACGTGCTTCGACAACAAGTAGCCTAGGCTGTCAATGTTTTCGTAGTAGGCCTTCGGTGACGCCACGTATGGATCAAAGTGGAGGCTAAAGTAGGGGACGGAGGCCGCCAATAGGTTGTTGTTCCGGCTGTAGATATTACCCCGCTCGGCCGTTACCGTCCGCTCCTGAAATAGGTCCTTGCCCATTTCCTGGTACTTCGCCTGGTTGATCACTGCAATATCCAGCGTACGGTACATCAACAGCAAGGCGACGGGTATAACGATCAACGCCGTGATGGCGTAGATGCGTACCAGTACTTCGTCTTTCAAGTTGAGTGCCATAATTCAGGTTGCGAGTTGCGGGTTGCGGGTTGGAGGTTAAGAGTTGCGAGTTGCGGATTTGGGCGCGGACGCCGGTGCAGGGCTGATTTATTTTTAGAGCAGGGTGGTTTTACTTGGTTGGGCCCACTTCGAGTTTCTTCGGAGTCCCACGGTGCATGTGCAGGCCTTCTTCCCGGACATTTTCTACGACTTCGGAACGAAGACCGTTGTACATGTTCTCACTCTGGAGAGACATATACAGCCAGCGTTTTTCTTTGATTTGGTTTTCCAGGGTTTGGATCTGACGGACGTTGTATTCCGCGTAGTGTGCGTTCCCGATATACAGAAGGGCCAGCCCGCCTAGGAAGGCGAGAAAGCCGAGATTCTCGAGAATGATTTTGGACAGGTCAAAGGACGGTCCTGGTTTGCGTTTAACTGCCATTTTATCACACCTTAGATTCGGGATACAAGTTGCGGGATACAACATGTCGTCTTTTGCAGCGCAAATCCGCTAGGCGGAAAGGGTCAATCGTTGCGTAAGACGTAAGCCCGAAAGCTTAAAATAAATACGGAGGGTAGCCGAGGCTATTCTTCCTGTTTCACTCCTACCCTCAGTTTGGCACTGCGGGAACGGGTATTGCGCTGTTGTTCTTCAGCATTCGGAACCACAGGTTTCTTCGTCAGAATTTTGTAGGGACGGTCAATTTTCCCATAAAAATCTTTGTTGACGTTTCCATCCGCGTTACCGGTTTTGAGGAAGTTCTTGGTTATGCGATCCTCCAGCGAGTGGTAAGAAATCACGACGAGTCGACCTTTGTTTGGTATCAGTAAGTCGGTGGCCTGGGCCATTAAATCAGTAAGTGCGCCGATCTCGTCGTTGACTTCTATCCTTAGTGCTTGGAACACTTGCGCCAAGTAGCGTGGCCGTGTACCCCTCACCATCGGGTCGCAGACGTTCAGGAAGTCCTGAATGGTTACGATCGGATGCCGATCGCGGGCCGCAACAATTGCGTGGGCCAGCGTGCGGGCGTTACGGACTTCGCCATACTCTCCAAGGACCCTTTGCAGATCGTCGGCTTCGTAGGTGTTAACTACGTCGGCGGCGGTCCGGTCATTGGTCTTCCCCATGCGCATATCCAGTTCCGCGTCGAAGCGGTAGCTGAATCCCCTGTCGGCCTGGTTAAACTGGTGGCTGGAAACCCCCAGGTCGGCAAGCAACCCATCAATCTGGGTTACACCGTGCAGGCGCAGGTAATTGCGCAGGTTGCGAAAGTTAGCGGCTACGAAGGTGAAGCGTTCATCGGGCAAAGCATTAGCAGCAGCTTCCTCATCCTGGTCAAAGCCGAACAGCCGGATATCCATATCACCGGCACGTTCGAGGATGAGGCGGCTGTGGCCGCCTCCACCGAAGGTTACATCAACGTAAATTCCTCCAGGGCGGAGGTCCAAATAGTCCACACATTCGTGGGCCAGTACGGGAACATGGTACTCTGACATAATTTAGAGTGTTTGTTCCGTTAAAGGACCGCCGAATACTTCTTCCGCGAGAGCAGCCAGATCTGCAGGCTCATCCTCAAGGAGTTGTTCGTATACGTCTTCCGCCCAAATTTCAATTCTGTCATTGCGGGCACTAAGCACAAGGTTCTTCTCGGCATTCGCACGGGCCAACAGTCGCTTAGGAAGCAATAGTCGGTCGGCAGAATCGGGGAGCACCTCAGTAGCGCCTGCGTAGAAGGCCCGCTTGAAAGCGAGGTTCTTCTGGTTGTACTCACTGAGTGAGTCGACATCCTGCTTGATGTTGGTCCACACATCCTTCGGATAAAGGGTGAGGCAACCACCAAGGCCACGGTTGACGACAAATTTCAGTGTGTCACGATCACCTAAGTTCTTGAGCAGGCCACTAGGAAGACGGAAGCGACCCTTGCTGTCAAGGGTTACATCATACTCGCCAAGAAGATCATACTGTGGTAACATAGGCTCTCAGGAGGGTATACAGTTATCCCTCCGGACCGTAAAGTTACAATCTTCTACCACATCCTACCACTTTCCCCCACATTAATTCACTTTCTCACTGCCTTTTCTTCCCTCCACAAGGAGTGAAAGTAAAAAATCGCCCTGCTTGAACCCAAAATAGTTAAAAACAATAGACTTAGCATCAAATAAAATATACCTCAGCAATACAAAATCTCCTACTTGCCACTCATTAGCCCTTTTTTAAGATTCTTCACCCCACTATAGTAAGTGGGAGGAAGTGTCAATGGAGGTGGGAAGAAGTGTCAAAAGTATATGTTTTGAGTAAAGTCTACCAACTTATCGAATCAAAGATAGGCTTTATTTGTTGTAAAATTTCTTAAACACTACAGAGAGTGTGTATAACGAAAGACACAAAGAGAGGGAGCTTTCTCCGTCCGGCCGCGACCATCCGGAAGAGTCCCATTCACAGGCGTCGCCCCGCTCATATGGCTGGTGGATTATGTGGTTCTCTAAGCCGGTATTGGTGTAGCTGTAGAGCTTGCAGTCGGGGCCCAGTTGGAAATTGAAAGCGGTAGGGGCAACGCCGATCCACAGGCTGTCCGGATTGCCGATTTCGGCGATGTGGAGCTGGCTGACCCCAATGTCTTCCGCCCACAGGTCGTATTGGTACACATCGAGCACGGTGCTGACGTAGGCGTACTGCCCGGAAGGGGATACACCAACACCGCCGGATAGAAAGTCTCGCCCGCCCATCAGTGGGGAAGGGTAAAATTCAGAATTACTCAGCATCCCCGTTTCCCGGTCAAAATCGAACAATTGTAATCCAGAGACAGTATTCCAGCGCACCAGCTTTTGGCCGAGGGAGCCGAACACACTCTGGCCACCGCCCCGGCTCCAACGATCATCGGTGATCCCAATGGCTTGAATGGAGGTCATCATTACACCCGTACTATCTATGAGATAAACGGCATATTCATTACTGTTGCGTAAGGTACTGATCATCCACCAGTCTTCTCCGTTGGCATGGCGATTGAGTATGATTTCATGTTCCGCGAACCGGTCGTCGACGAGGACGTGCTTTTGGATTACGGACAGAATTAATGCGACATTTTGATCTAGTGGGCTGGCCAGTAGTATATTTTGAGTCTGGACGAGGCGAAAAACGCAGGCAACACCGTAGTGTTGGCGAGGCTTTTCAAAGAAGTACTGCACAGCAAATTGACGCTTCTTAGGCACTATGTGTAACCTAGGGTACACACATATCGGTATTTTGCTAAACAATCTAGTCAATTTTGTCAGATATTGCGCCCTCTCCTACTTTTTATAACATTACACAATCGGCTATGCATTATTTGTACACCCTGCTTTTAATAACATTCCTTGCACCCTGCGTCCACGCCCAAACCTGGACGGCCTTCGATACGGGCGACACAGCGGGAGACCGCCGGATCGTCCCGAAACAGGCCCTTACGGTTAAAACCGACGTTGCGGCGCTCCACGACCTACTGTTCAGCGCCCCAAGCGAGAAATCGGCGATGGCAGAAACCAGCCCCGTCAGCCTTCGGCTTCCCACGCCTTCCGGAGAATTTGCCACCTTCCGAATTGTCGGCTACGACATCGCGGAGGAAGCGGCCCTGGTTAAATACCCAGACATCCGGACCTGGTACGGCGTAAACGCCGACGACCCAACCCAGTCCATCTTCCTCGACTGGACCGCCCGCGGATTCCACGCCGCCGTTCGCGGAGGCAACACCCCTGACTATTTCGTCGACCCCGTCTACCGCCGTGACCTAGAACATTACCAAGTCTACACCAAAGGTGACCTAGACCCGGCCTTAGAACCGTTCACTTGCCTCACCGAAGGCGAAGGAATTATTGCCGACGAGCCCATCACGGTTGCTTCCAACAAAGCCCTCGGCGACTGCGAATTGATGCAGTACCGGACCACCATGACCGCCACCGGCGAATACAGCAACTACCACGGAGCTACGTCCGCAACCCAGTCAGCCCTCGTCCAAAGTGCCATCGTCACGACGGTTAACCGGGTAAACCAGATCACTACCCGCAACCTTTCGTTGCGGCTTCAGCTCATTGGCAACAACGACCTATTGTACAGCTACGACCCGGCCAACGATCCATTTCCAACCAACACCGTTGGTGCACTAATCAACGCCAACACACCCTATGTTAACGACATCATCGGTGTTGACAATTATGACTATGGCCACATCGTCTCCCAGGGCGGCGGCGGCGGCGTTGCTTCGCTGCGGGCTTCGTGTCGAGACAATCGCAAAGGGGCTGGGGCAACCAGCCTGAACTCCCCGGAGGGTGATTTCTTCGACGTTGATTACGTCGCCCACGAAATGGGCCACAACTTCGGTGGCAACCACACCCAGAACAACAGTTGTAACTACAGCAGTAGCGCAGGTATGGAACCCGGAAGTGCTAGTAGCATCATGGGCTACGCCGGCATTTGCTCTCCCAACGTACAGTCCCAATCGGACGATTATTTCCACGGCCGCAGCATTGAAGAAATGACCACCCACTTCGAAGTCGGCAACGGCGGATGCGGAACCATCATCAATACCAGCCTTACCAATGCAACCATCATCAGCCCTACGGATGAGACAATTCCAGCTGGCACTCCTTTCGTATTGACTTCCGGAGCAACCGGAGACGGAACCATCAACTACAACTGGGAACAGTACGATGTGGAACAAGGGGCGGTGATGCCGCCAGTTGGCACCAACGTCCAGGGGCCACTCTTCCGCAGCCTGCCCCCCACGGCCTCGACCGAACGTTTTTTTCCCCGACTTCCAGACGTAATCGACGGAACCTCCGGCACTTGGGAAGCAACCCCGGCCGTTAGCCGGCAAATGGAATTCCGTTCAACCGTCCTGAACTACAACGCCGCCTACGGCTGCGCCATTGAAGACAACCTCATCCTCGAAGTAACCGATGCCAACGGCCCCTTCACCGTACTCGATCCACTTAACGGCCTTAACCAATGGAGCGCTGGCCAAACGGCCCAGGTTCGTTGGAACGTAGCATCAACCAACCTTGCACCATATAATTCTCAACTGATGGACGTCCTGCTGTCTACCGACGGCGGAGCCACCTTCGAGGTCATCTTGGCCGAAACACCGAATGACGGCTACGCCGAAATCACCGTCCCGAATGAAACGGGTAATGACAACCGGGTAATGGTTCGTAGTAAGGACAATGTCTTTTACAACGTAAGCACCGCCGACTTTGCCATCGTCTCCAGCACTGGCATGCCTGTTGTCACCTTTAGCCCAACGAGCGCCCTGAACATATCCGATTGTTTCACCTCCGTTACTACCGCCGATTTCTCCTTCGTCACCACCTCTGCTGGCGGGGCCAACGCGCCAATCACTTGGAGTGTTAGCAACATGCCAGCTGGTGTAACCGAGTCCTACTCCGTCAACCCCAGCCTCCCCGGCGGCGGATTCGAACTCACCCTCGGCGGTCTAGACAACCTCCCCACAGGTACCACGATACTTACCTTAAACGGCACCAGCCCGGATGGCACCTTCACAGAAACCATCAACCTTGAAAGCACTGGTGGTGAGGCTGTGGCCGGCCCCTCCGGACTGGCCCCCGCTGCGATAGAAATTGACCTCCGCCCTACCCTGTCCGCTACCCCCCAAAGCAACGTCACCTACGATCTGCAGATCTCCGATCAGCCTGATTTCAGCAACCTTATTTTCTCCCTGACCGGTCTCACCACACCAACATTCAGTGTTCCTGATTACCTAATAGGTAACACGACCTACTTCTGGCGCATCCGTACCGTCAACATCGCTAGCGAGTGTGGTATTTCCCTGTGGAGCGACGCCAGTTTCACTACCGCAGATTGCCGTTTGTTCTCTTCCACAGAAGATGCACAGCCGATTGCCTCAACCGGTCCTCCGGTCGTAGCAGAACTTCAGTTAATGGTTCCCCTTACCGGAACCATTCTGGACTTAGACGTCTACCAACTAGACATCGACCACTCCTACCTCCAAGACTTGGACATCGAGCTTATTCACCCTGACGGAGCTATTGCCGTACTCTGGGACCGGGCCTGTGGATCAGAAAACAACATCTTTGCCAGCATTGACGACGAGTCCACTACAGACTTTATCTGCCCACCAACCGACGGCGGTTTCTACGCTCCCGCTGTTGACCCGCTCACCCTTTTTGACGATCTTCCCGTAACGGGTATGTGGACCCTCCGGGTTACCGACAATGCAGATGCAGACGGCGGTTCCCTCAATGGCCTCACCCTAAAGGTTTGTCTTGAAGACGCCCAGGCCCTTCCCGTAGAATTCCTCTCCTTCACCGCTGCACCGAAAAAGGACTACATCCTTCTGGATTGGGCTACCGGCGAAGAGATAGACAACCGGGGCTTTACCATTGAACGAAGCGAGACCAGCACTTCTAACTGGACGGAACTTGGCTTCGTTGCCGCAGGCAGCGATTACACCTTCCCCGACGAAACAGCCATCGCCCATACCGACTATTTCTACCGCCTACGGCAAGAAGATTTCGACGGCGGGGTAAGCTACAGTGACATCAGAACCGCTCGGTTAGGAGAAGGGCTTGGCTTGGTATTGTTCCCCAACCCAACGGGCAATCGCTTGAACTACCGCTTCCCCGCTCAGGATGGTGCCTTGCCTTATAACCTTATCGACGTCAACGGCCGGGTGATTTCAGAAGGGCAATTACGGCCTGAAGGCGGAAGCCTTGAGTTGGCTGATTACCCATCCGGCGTTTACTTTTTACGGGTAAATGGAGAGACGAGAAAGGTGACGAAACTGTAGAATAAATTTGAAGTAAGTAATAAGGAGTCCCGTCTAGCATGCTAGGCGGGGCTACTTACTTTCTACTCCTTATTCTCTTCTCAGCCGCGGCCAACGAAGTTGGCGTTTATGCTGAGCACAGCCGAAGTACAGGTGCAAAGAAGGTTAAAGGAGCAAGTGATATCAGCTTACTCCCTCCCCTTCCGTGATTTCTTCCACCGTCGGCGTTCTTCCTGTTCTGTCCTTTTAAGCAGCTTAAATTCTTCCAGGCGATTGCGCTGTTTGTAGTACTTCCGCCGACCAAGTCGGAACCTTGTTTTCAGGATCCCGGCTTCATCTTTTTCTACCACCAGGTAGACTTTTCTTCCGGCCCGTTCAAAACCAGTCATCGCTGGCGGCTCCGCCAGTAGGCCCCGACCAATGTTTTTCAGTGGGATGCTAATCAACAAGTCTGGCCCGTTAATGCTATCGATCTGCCCCTGCACGAAGAACTGCAGCGCGGTGGATTGAACCTCCGTCAACGGAATAATAACCCCGTTATCAACCAACTCTAGGTCTACCGTAAGCGGCCCGAAGCGCAGCGTTTCGAACCGTTTCTTCATTTTGGCCTTTCGTCCAAAATCTATCACTTCTGGCCATTCTTCCAAAGCAAATTCCTCCAGCGACAGCTTAACCGTAGCCCGGGTATTTCCCAACAAGACGCTCCTCCGGGAACTGTCCATCTGGCCGGTCATGTCTATCTTCATATTTAAAATGCCCTCCATTTTACGCGGTTCCTCCGGACCCCCCAATCCTAGTTGTTTGGCCACCAGCATTACCTCCGACAATGAAACGGCTTCGGTACTCCAATTAACCGAAAAAGGAGCATTTTTCCGCTTATCAATATTATACGTCCCAGACAACCTCACCTTGCCTTCTCCCAATTTAAAGCCAGACTCTTCCAGAACAAACTCTGTTGACCCCTTCAGGTAAAAACCGGAATGGAGGCCCAGCAGATTAGTGGTATCATTTACCCGGAAGGTGTCAATGGTAACACTTACGTCTGGCCGGTAAGTCCTCAATATCCCTTCCGTTGCCGCCAGTGCCTGCTGCAGATTGAAGGCTGTTGTATCCTCAACCTTGGGCACTTCCGATTTGATAAAACCCAGGATATCCGAGCTGGCCAAACTGGCAGCGGTGGCATCTGCCTTTATCTGATAGGCAAAGCCCATCTCCGGCCGGAGGAATGCGGCCAACCGATCCATCGTTCCCTTTATGGATACCTCCTGTTGGGTTGCCTCCGAGATCAGGTCCAGGGCAAAAGTCGTTCGTCCTTTCCCAGCCTCAACGCTGAACTTCCGGACGGGGATAAAAACATTATTGGGTCGGTAGGCTATCTGGCTGTCATCGACCTGC
Organism: Neolewinella sp.; assembly: GCA_047637095.1. Lineage (GTDB taxonomy): Bacteria > Bacteroidota > Bacteroidia > Chitinophagales > Saprospiraceae > Neolewinella. Next base: position 13,954 of record JBLIGS010000007.1, read on the forward strand.
AACGACAAGGTAGAACGGTCTAAGAGTTCCACCAAGTCGACAGGAATTCCTTTGATTCCCATGTTTATGCTGAAGGAGCCCGTTCCGAAAAAGAAGTCCTCCGCCCCAAACAGGTGGTTTACGAATACTGGATCGCCTTTCATTTTTAGGCGGGTTTCCAGCCCATCGGGCCCTGGAGCATAGTCCAATGTTCCGTAGAAGAGGTCGGCACGCCCCTCTTTGAAGGCAAGGCTTCCGGTGTTAGTTCCCGGCTTAATACCGAAGTCATCCTTGATCACTCCCCAGTGGGCAAAATCGATTTGCAGCTCTTCCGGAAGGGAATCAATTCCAGCGGGAAGTTGTAACCCAAAGTATTCTAAGGAAGGCCGAAGTCGGTTGAGGTCAAGGTCTTCGGCCTTGAGAGTTAGTTGAAAAGGAGTTTCCACCGGTTGGCCAAGGTCAAGCCTGGTGCTAAAGCCAACGGCGCTGTCTTCCCAGTCGAAGGTCGTGCGTTCCAGCACGAGGGTATCATGGTTGAATCGGAGGCCGGTGGAGAAGTTATTGATGGTAAATACGTCGTAGTAAGCTACCGTGTCAAAACGGGCTTCGATGTGTGGACGGAAAGTGGATTGAAGCCCGAGCAGGGCTTTTTTCATAGACTGGATTTCGGTCCCTGATCCTGGAGACGGGGGATTTCCGTTTTCGGCGAAGTAGCCTTCTTCGCCGAAGATGGCGAGGAAATCAACCCAGTCAATCCGGGACGCCCTGAGGGCGACTTCGGTGCGGATACTGTCTGCCGGCCGGTCAAGAAGTAGTGGCAAAAGGTTGTCCAGCCGGCCTTCCATGTCGAAAGTAAACCCAGTCCTTAACGGATAACTCTTCAAGTCGAACCTAATATCATCTCCCTCCTTTTTCAAACGGATGTTCCGTAATGGAAACCTAACATTGGCTGGTCTTAGGTACACCTGTAGGTTCCGGAGGGAAAAGCGGCCATCACTTGTCCGGATAATTTCTTCCATCGAGTTCAGCGAAGCGTCCACTTGGGTATTAAGGGTAAACCACCCCTTCTCGAAGATAAAATTCTGGGTGTTGAGCTGGCGGTTCAGGTCCTTTGCTCGCCCACTAATGCGGAGGCCAGACTTCAAGAAAGTATTCCCCGGTATTCCGCGGACTTCCGCCCTGGGTGCTTTGATAAAAAGGCCGCTGTAGTATCCCTGGGTGGAATCAAGTTTAATCTTGAAATTTTGGTTACTACCGGGAACTCCTCCTTCGGCTGTAGCAAGTGAATTGACGTAGACGCCACTGGTATGGACGTCTTTAAAAATAAAGTCTAACAGCCGGACATTCTTCCCTTCAATATCAAAAGTAATCTCCATCTCGGGGTCGGTGTTCCGCTCCAAAGTGCTGCGTAATTTGACCGATGCCTCAATAGGTCCGTCGAAGTTATACTTCGCAAGGTTTCGTTGAATCGTTTCGGATAATAAGGCAACGGTAGCGGCATATTCGACGGTTTCGTTCCGAAGGAAAAGGTCGAGTTTATCCTCTCGCTCCGGCCAAAAATCCGCTGCCAATACAAACAACGCATCATTGACCCTAAGTTCGGTTGTATCCAATGTCCAAAGGCTGTCGTTTCCTGAAACCATCAATTCTCCTGAGAGCCTGGTGTTGGTAAGAAAGCTCCCCTTGTCGGTATTGAAAGCTATTCCATGAACCAACCCAGCAAGTTCCGTGTCAAAGGTTAGGTCACCATTCTTTTGTTGACGGGCCTGGGTTCGTAGGGAGTCAAACTCGATCTCCATCCTTTTCTTTTTGGTGGGGTGGAGATAGCTGACTTCTATATTGGTCAATCCCGCCCGCATACCGTTCCAATCTAATTTTGGATTTAGAAAGCTGAACCTTGAGTCGTCCATTGAATCCTTCGGCGATGTCAATTTACCTAGGTTGAACTTTCCGGTAGAGTCGCTGGCGATGTAGATGGCGCCATCCTTCAGTTCAAAGTGGTTAAGGCGAAGGGTATCGAACAACAGGTTACCGAGGGTTAGGCCACCGCTGAGGTTGTCAACGGCAAGAAGGGCTGGTTCGTTGTCGGGCCTGGCCAAGTCCCTAACCACTAGGCTATCGAGGGATACGGAAACATGGGGAAAAGTCCGCCAGGCATTAATGTCCAACTCTCGGAAGGCGATGTGAAGGCCGGAAAAATTTGCGAGGTCGCTAAGGATTTTCTCCCGGCCGGAATCTAGGTACCTGTTCAATGCAATTACAGCAATGAGCAGTAGGAGGAGCAGTACGCCCAGCATCCATAGGAATCCGCGAAGTATCTTCTTTAACATGGGGCAACCTCTCAACCGCTGGCTGGGCGGAATTATTGTAATAACCGTATTAAGGGGAGAGTAGTTCGGGAATGGGGTTTTAGGCTAGGGTTGGGAGGTAAGTCAATTTTCACGCGGAGAGAGGGAGTTAGGGGAGAAAAGGAGGAATCTCCCCTTTACTCCCTTTTCGCTCCAACTCTGCGTGAAAGATCCAACAAGAGAAAGCCACGAAGCGGCTTTGCTAAATTCAGCTTAAGGAACGTCGACTTAAAACGGTTTCTAAAACAACTGATCCGTTGCCGCCCTAAAGCAACAACGGATCAAATTAACGGTAGTCAAACGAATTCGATTTAAGCGCGTTCGGAGAACGCTTTGGCCGTTCGCGCTCGGAGAGCACATTAGCCGACGACGAAGTTCACCATCCGTTTCGGTACCACAATCACCTTCCGGATGGTCTTGCCATCCAGGTGCTTGGTCACCTCTGGGTTAGCTTTGGCTTCCGCCTCGATGTCTTCCTTGGAAGCACCGGCCGGGAAGTCCAGCGTCAGGCGGGTTTTTCCGTTGAAGGCAATCGGGTAAGTGAAGCTTTCTTCGACCAACCATTTCTCCTCCACTTCGGGGAAGGCGGCGTGGTGAACACTGCCCTGGCCACCGAGGGCTTCGAAAAGTTCTTCAGCCATGTGCGGCGCAAACGGCGCAATCAACCGAACCATCGGTTCGATGGCGGCCCGCTTGTTACACTTCGCTTTGATCAGGTCATTGCTGGCCACCATGAAGGCAGATACGCAAGTGTTGAAACTCAGCTTCTGAATGTCGTCCGTTACTTTCTTAACGAGGGTATGCAGGATCTTCATTTCCTCCTTGGTCGGCTCCGCATCGGAGACGTTCAGGGCTTCTTCGGTAACAAACATGCCCCAGAAACGGCGCAGGAAACGGGAAACACCGTCGATGCCAGAAACAGACCAAGGCTTTGCTTGGTCAATCGGCCCGAGGAACATCTCGTACATCCGGAAACAATCGGTGCCGTAGCGGGCACAGATGTCGTCAGGGTTGATGACGTTGTGGTATCGCTTAGACATTTTCCCCATCTGATAGCTGAGCTCAATGTACTCACGGCCATCTTTGTCTTTCTTCCAAAGGAAGCTATTTCCTTGCTTAAGAACCGTACGGAAGTAAGCGGCATCCATCGCTGGATCGTCCTGCATAGTTTCCATCATCTTTTTATAGATGCGGTAGCTCGGTTCGTTATTAACGCTGGTCTCCTCTACCATACGAAGCGGAACATTTCGTGTACCGGCTTCTTCACCTAGGACCAATTGGCCTTTGCCTAAGCCTTCTACTTCTAACTCAGCTCCTTCTTCGACGGAAGAACTGATCCACAAAGGGTGATTAGAGCCATCCGCTGTTGCAAGGAAGCCTAACTGAATACTCGTAATCGGCGCACCAATCATTCCCTGGTTCAACAGTTTTTTATAAGGCTCTGCGGTAGGGACTTTGCCCATATCGTAGAGGAACTTGTGCGTCAGGCGACTGTAGAGGAGGTGACTGACGGCATGCTCAGCACCGCCGACGTAGAGGTCGACATCCTGCCAGTAATCGACTACTTCACCGGCGACGAACGCTTTGTCGTTATTCGGATCCATGTAGCGGAGGTAGTACCAGTTGGAGCCTGCCGTAGCTGGCATCGTGTCGGTTTCCCGGCGGCCTACCGGGGTGTTGTTCCACTCGGTGGCCCGCTCCAGAGGAGAGACGCCTTTGACGGCGCGGAAGTCGTCCATCGGTGGAAGCTCCACCGGAAGGTTTTCGGTGGTAACGACCTGTGGGATGCCGTTTGCGTCGTAGATAATCGGCCAAGGCTCACCCCAGTAGCGCTGGCGGCTGAAAAGGAGGTCGCGGATTCGGAAGTTAACTTGTTCCTTACCGATGCCCATCTCTACCAGTTTGGCAGAAGCCACCTTGATGGCGTCTTTCACCTCCATTCCGTTGAGGAAACCGGAGTTGATCATCTTACCGACCTTGTCCTTGTTGGTTGCGTTGGGGTAATCGCTTTTGTCGATGACGTCGATGATCTCGATGCCAAACTTCTGGGCGAAGCGTTCGTCCCGATCATCGTCGGAAGGTACAGCCATGATCGCTCCGGTGCCGTAGTCCTTGAGGACGTACTCAGAGATGTAGATCGGTGCCCGTTTCCCTGTAAACGGGTTGATACAGTAACTTCCGGTGAAGGCACCGGTTACTTTGGTTTCTGCCTGGCGGTCAATTTCACTGCGGCTGCCTACGTAAGTCTGATAGTCGGCGATTTCTTTTTCCTGTTCAGGAGTCGTCAGTTCTGGAACCAGGTCATGCTCGGGAGCAACGACCATGAAGGTGGTACCAAAGATGGTATCCGGCCGGGTGGTAAAAACCTCCAATTTCTTATCGGTGCCGTCGATATCGAAGAAAGCCTGGGCGCCGGTAGATCGTCCGATCCAGTTGCGTTGTTGGGCTTTGAGTCCGTCGGGAAAGTCGACGGTATCGAGGCCGGAGAGCAGGCGGTCGGCGTAGGCGGTGATGCGGAGTTTCCACTGCTCCATCGGCTTTTGAACGACGGGGTGGTTGCCGCGCTCGGAGCGGCCGTCTTTGACTTCGTCGTTGGCCAGTACGGTGCCGAGGGCTTCGCACCAGTTGACGAAGCTTTTGCCCCGGTAGGCGAGGCGGTAGTTCATCAGGACATCGGACTGCTCTTTGGCGGACATACCGTTCCAGGCCTCGGCGGAGATGTCGAGGGGTTCTGTTTCTGCGACGGAGAGGCCGCTGGTGCCGTGGGAGGCTATATGAGCAATGAGTTCGCTGATGGGCCGGGCCTTATCGGCTGCAGTATCGTACCAGCTGTCAAACACCTGGCTGATGATCCACTGCGTCCACTTATAGTACTTCGGGTCTGAGGTATTCACCGCCCGGTCCCAGTCATAGCTGAGGGCCAGGGATTCCATCTGTTCCTTGTACCGCTTGGTATTAACGGCGGTAGACTCACTGGGGTGAACCCCAGTGTCAATAGCATACTGCTCCGCTGGTAGGCCGAAAGAGTCAAAGCCCATCGGGTGCAGGACGTTGAAGCCCTGTTGGCGCTTAAAGCGGCTAACAATATCGGAGGCAATGTATCCCAGCGGGTGACCAACGTGGAGGCCGGCACCTGAAGGATACGGGAACATGTCCAAAATGTAATACTTCGGCTTGGAAGTATCGTTGGTTGTCCGGTAGGTCTTATGCTCTTTCCAGTACTGTTGCCACTTATTGTCAATGGCTTTGACGTCAAACTTCATGGGGTATCATCTTTGCGGGTGCAAAGGTAATGTTTTGAGGGATGGCGTTGGTTGCAGAGTGAAGGATGATTTAGGGCCGTGGACGTGGTTGGTGAGCGGAGCCGAAGTACAGGTGCAAAGGAGGTTGTGGCTTAAAACGCCTACAATGCGCTGCAACCAACGTGGTACGTACAACGCCCTCACGCCATAGGATTCGGGGAAGTTGTGAGAATGGACGGATGGTTTTCGTGTTAAAAACCTCTCCATCAAAAAGCAACCTATATCTTGAACGTTGGGTCTCTAACGGTGTATAACACCACCTAAACCTTAACGACCCTGCGCCCAGATGAAAACCAACCTTGCCTTACTCCCCTTGCTTTTAACCCTTCTTTGCACCTGCGTCCACGCCCAAAGCATCTTGACCGGCACCGTCATTGACGCGAAGACGGAAGAGCCCTTACCCTACGTCTATCTCAAAGTCAATAATGCTCCGTTAGGAACCGTCACCGAAGCCAATGGCAGTTACCGCCTCACCGTCCCCGATAAGTACGCCGGGCAGGAAGTCGTTTTCAGTTACCTCGGCTACCAGGACCAACGCATTCTAGTAAGTCAGCTGAAGGGGAGCAAAGTCCCCATCCGCCTAAAACCGGAAGCGACGACCCTTGTCGAAATAACGGTCACGCCCAAGAAGCTGCCCAGCGCCCGGGCCATCCTCCGCCGAGCACTTAAAAGCGTAGATAAGAATTACCCCCAGGGCTTCAGCCAACTCGACGGCTATTACCGGGAAACGCTGAAGGAAAACGGTGTTTTCATCAAGTACGCAGACGCAGCAGTTAGCTACCGTTCGGATGCCTATACCGGTAAGAATTACAAGTGGAAAGACTACGTCAATGTCAACAACTGGGGAACGACATTGGGCAGTAACATCTTCTTCGCCGGAGCATCTCTACACCGGGTTCACTTTCACCACCAAACCCTCAAAACGGATCAACTGAAGGTCATCGATTCCCGGGGAAGCGAAAACGGTACCCGGCGGGCAATGAAAGCTAACATTACCGGAGGACCACTGTCGCTTTTCTCCAGGGACCGGGTGAAATTCCAGGAAAGCTTTCTTGGAAAGAAACGAATGAAGGACTTTGATTACCTCGTGGATGAAGTGCAAGACGAGAACGGTAAATGGCTGTATTCCCTTGAATTCCGGACGACCAGTTCGGTTAAAGGGCTGCTATCCATTCCCGAGAAGAAAAACAAGCGCTGGCGCACCGCCAACAAGCATAAGTTGTTGGAAGGCAAGATTCTGATTGACCCCGACGACTATGGCATTCTTGCCTACGAATGCCATATCCCAAACGAGTTAAAGCCCCTATTTTGTGGCTATACCACCATGGCCATTAAGCACTTTGACTACAAGCTAAACGTCCGATATAAAAAGGTGGATGGCATTTATGTGCTGGACTATATGCGGCACGAAGACGAGTTCATTTTCAAGGATACGACCGACCAAACGACAACGCCTTACGCAGCTATTTCAGAGTTCACCAACCTGAACACCAAGCTCCAGGCAGGGCCTGCTTTTGCCGGCCCCGAGACCTTTGCCAATGTCAACACCAATGAACTGTATGAATATGCCCTGGCCTATGATTCGATGTTCTGGGTGAATTACCAGGTCGAGCATCCGGAGGCGCTGATTGCGGAGGACATCCGGACGGACATGGAAACGAAGAAACCGTTGGAGCAGCAATTCCGGGACAAACAGGCAAGGGACGATGCTCTGCCGGCGCCGGTTGCGCCAATTGACCCAGTAATCACCAACATCCACGGCGAGCAAATGGTGGACGATTATGCCTGGCTCAAGGACACCAAAAGGCCCAATGCCAATCAGCCCGTAATGGATTACCTAAGGGCAGAGAACGACTACATTGACAACTACTTTCTCCCCATCCGGAAGTTGCAGCGGCAAGTCTTCAAAGAGCTTTCCCTTCAGGTTGAAAAAGACTATGTCTCTTTGCCAACCAAGGACAATGGATACTACTATCATTACGAATACGAGGAAGACAAAGAGCACCCAGTCTATTTCCGTAGCCCCGTGAACAACCCTACGCAAAAAGACACCTTGGTAGACGCTAACGCCGAAGCTGATAAATACGACGGTTTCTACTCTTTTAGCGGCATGGTCATCAGCCCCGATAACAACATCATGGCTTATGGAGAGAACACGACCGGCTCGGACAAGGTCGTCATCAGGTTCCGGAAGCTAAAAGAGAATGTCCTGCTGGAAGATTCGTTGACCAACCTAACTGGCCTGGTCTGGATCGATAACGAAACGATGCTTTACACCGCCCAGGAGCCCAAGACGCTGCGTGCCAATAAAATCATGCGCCACAAACTGGGTACGCCGCAGGCCGATGACGAAGTCCTTTTTAACGAAAAGGACCCGTTGTTCGGTGTCGGTGTTTCCCGCTCCAAATCCAAAGAGTTCTTGTTCATCTCCTCCGGCAGTACCGACGCAAGCGAGCTGTGGTATTTGCGGACGGACAACCCTTACGGCCAATTCCGGCTCTTCGTCTCCCGCGAAGACGGGAATAGGTATGGCGTTAGCCACGACAAGGACAAGTTCTATATCAGTAGCAATAAGAATGCCATGAACGGCCAGCTGATGGTGACCGACACCAGCCAGGTAGAAGCCAAGCACTGGAAGGTGTTGATTCCCCACCGAAAAGAAGTGATGATTCAAGGACTCACCGTCTTCGACAACTACTTCGTGGTAACAGAAAAGGAAAACGCTCAGCCCCGTCTCCGGGTCATTGACCGACGGACGGACGAAAGCCACTACATAAAAATCGATGACGAATTCTACCAGATAGGCACAGGTTACAACCCTGATACCAATACCGACACCCTGCAATTTTCCTACTCTTCGTTCAAGACACCAAGCCGGGTTATGAGCTACCACATGGAGACCAGAGAAAGTCGGCTGGTTCGAAAGCAAAAGCACGTTGGCGGTTTTGGCAAATACATCGTTAAGCGGGAGTGGGCGACCGCTGAGGACGGAACGAAGGTTCCGATCACATTGGTTTACGACAAATGGCGAAACGGTGGCCCGAAGTCAGACCATAAACGATTGTACCTAACGTCCTACGGTTCTTACGGCAGCCCTTCGGAACCCGGCTTTAGTGAGTTCGTCAATAAATTGGTCCAGCGGGGCTTCACCTACGCCATTGCCCACGTTCGGGGTGGTAACGACCTCGGTATGCAGTGGTACTTCGATGGTCGGATGCTGAAGAAGAAGAATACGTTTACCGATTTCATCGCCTGCGCGGAGCACCTCATTGCCGAAGGGTACACGGAGAAAGGGAGCATTACGGCGCAGGGTGGTAGCGCCGGAGGGCTGCTGATGGGGGCAATTGCTAACGAGCGCCCGGATTTGTTTCGGGCCATCATCCTGGACGTTCCCTTCGTCGACGTGGTTAACACCATGCTAGACGATAAGCTCCCCCTCACTACGGGAGAATACCTAGAATGGGGTGATCCAAACAAGAAGAAGTACTTCAAATACATGAAGAGCTACAGCCCATATGACAACGTCAAGGCCCAGGACTATCCGCATATGTTTTTCTTCACCGGCCTGAACGATACCCGGGTTGGCTATTGGGAACCGGCTAAAATGGTGGCGAAACTTCGGGCGATGAAAACGAACGATAACCTGCTATTGCTGAAGACCAATTTGAATGCTGGTCACGGTGGTGCTTCGGGACGGTATGCGAGCTTGAAGGAGTCGGCGTATAAGCTGGCCTTGTTGTTTGATCTGTATGCGGTGGAGGAGAGTAGGAAGTAGAGAGTACAGCGTAGGAAATAGAGAGGCCAGACGTTGGAGGTGGGGCAGTTTTAGCCGCTGCATACCCCGAATTAGTCATCGGCTTTGCCGGTGTAGCCCTCGCCATTGGCCTCTGTCTTACCCTCATTCACCTCGTCAGCATTCCGGTAACCAACACCTCGGTTAACCCTGCCCGTAGTACCAGCCAGGCACTCTTTGCCAGCGGAGACTGGGCACTCGCTCAGCTGTGGCTATTCTGGGTCGCTCCCATTGTGGGCGTCATCATCGCTGGCTTCGTTTACAAGTGGATGTCTTCGGACGACTAATACGCCCCAATTATACCTAACTAAAAGAGGAGAACGACGACCATCGTTCTCCTCTTTCTGGTTGGGCTTGTGCGTGACAGCGTTATTTAGAAAAAGCCCTTAAAGTAATAGAGATTCGCCGACCGGTATACTTGCTAAATTTAGGTACTTCGTGGGTCCAGGCCCGGTTTGTATCCCAAGGCATGACGAGTACGCTGCCGTCGGTGACCAGGATGGGAAATAAATAAACCAAGACTCTTGCTCGGTGCCTTTTAGCCGCTGGCTTCGTTGAAAAGCCTCGCTAACACTACGGTGTTCTCGACGCCTCGAGGTGG
>JBLIGS010000008.1:0-23770 GCA_047637095.1 Neolewinella sp.
GGTTTTTTCTACCCTACTAAAACCCTACTGAACCACTCGCTTTTTACCTTTTAGGCATTTACGGAAGTGTTGGGTTTGGATGGTGTTCGGTATTGAAGGGTGAGATGACGGATCGTTTTTGCTTAGAAAGGAGTCTGAGGCGCCTGTATTGTTTATCTTTATGGATATTTAGTGGAAGTGCAAGTTTTTGGAGGCGAAGGCGTGACTATTTCAAGTCTTCATCGTCGTCGTAACTGGACACCCTGAACAAGTTTGATGCAGTTACGTCTAACTTAAGTGAAGGGGGAATTTGATCACGTTTTTTGATTGATTTAATTGAAGTGACTGATTTAGGTGCCTGAGTTATAAATATGAACCACACTGTTTGACTTTCTTTGATATCCCAATCCCTACTATGAATTACAAATACAGCCTAAGGTTTCTCCTCATTACATTGGCCTGTTTTGCGCTTCCACTCAGTGGACAGCAGATAAGCGTATGGCCGGGAGATACAGACAATAATGGCCGGGTGAATGGCGCAGATATGCTGTTCTGGGCTTACGCCTATGGCGAAAGAGGCAAGTTTCGACCAGATGCTACAATAATTTGGACGGGCCAGGACATGCCCCAGGCATGGGAAAGTTCTTTTCCTGAAGGGTTAGACTTTGCTTACGCCGATGGCGATGGCGACGGTAAAATATCTCAGCGCGACCTTACCCCGCTCTTCAATAACCAACACCGCACCCGCGTCAGCGCCACCCCCAACAGCTACTTCGAAATGCCCGATACAACGGGCAATCATGAAGTGGTGTTGAGCCTTGAACCCGCAGGTGTTAGCCTGACGGAAGACGGTATGCTCCTGATGCTGGATGTTAACCTTACCGGCCGAGATTCGGCCTTTACAAATTTCCACGGAATCACCTTCAAGGCAACGTTCTCTCCCGGAGCTTTTGCTAACTGGGAAAGCCGAATCCTACAAACAGGAGGCCTCATCGCTGACCTTGGCGGTAACGATGTAGTGTGGGCAACAGTTGATAGCCTGAGTGGAACACTCAGTGTCACGATTACCGAAATAGACCACTCAGGACACCGTGTAAACGGTACCATTCAGCGTCTATCTATTCCTTTAGCAGAAGGCTTTAGCCTGGAGGGATTAACGGACTCTACAATCACCATCGATAGTATTCTCGTTCATGATCAGTTTATGCGCAGCATACCTGCGGCAACTGATACCCTTACCTTTTCTGAACAAATAAGCTGTAGTTTCTCCGTCGACCCTGTCTGCGGAAACGACGGAATTACCTACCTCAATAGCTGTTTCGCTGAAGCAGCTGGTGTAACCGTCTACACCACCGGTCCTTGCTGGAGCCCTGGTTTGGACCACACGGCCATGAACCCTGACGCTAGTTGCCCAACGAACTACGACCCCGTCTGTGGCTTCAACGGTGTAACCTATACCAATGCTTGCGCCGCCGAAGCTGCCGGCGTTTTAAACTACAGTCCCGGCGTATGTAATCCCGGTGACCTGAGTTGTTACGACCCCAGCCTGATTGTGATCAGCAACGGAACGAGCGTTAATATGGTCTCTGGTGTGATAAGCCTACTTTGCCCGGCTGGAGCCAGCCCCGTTTGTGGTTGTGATGGCGAGCAATATTCCTCGCCCTGCCAGGCGGAAGCTTCCGGCGTCCGCTCCTACGTCACGGGCAGTTGCTCCGACGGCTGTATCGACGTTGCCCAGATTGCCGACAACAGTGATTGTGGGACAGAGACAGCATTCGTCTGTGGCTGTAACGACGAGACCTATATCAACGCCTGCTACGCCGAGTCGGCGGGAGTAGTTGACTACACTTTTGGACCATGTAATGGTGTTTCCAACTGGTGTGAAGAAGCAACTGTTATCAGCTGTGGCGATTATCTGCCAAATGAAACGACGGTCGGTGCGGGTAACCAACTGACCAGCTACCCCGGTGCAACCAGTGTTCTGATGCAGGGCACAGACCGGGTGTACGTTTTTGAAAAAACTTCAGCGGGAGACCTTCAGATTGGCCTGGAAATTATTACCCCTGGCCTGAATATGGACCTGTTCTTGCTGACGGGAGATTGTAACAACTACCAAGTCGTTGGCAGCAGTACTTACTCCAATAACCAGACGAATAACGAAGGCATCGTACTTGAAGATGCGCCTAACGGTACTTACTACATTGTAGTTGATGCACCGTTTGCTGGCCCCGGCGGCGACTACCGCCTGGAGCTCAGCTGTGGTTACCTCGACTGTAGCGACCGGGTGCCACTGAGTTGTAGCACCCCTTATAATGGCACTAACGCAGGTGGTACGGACGACGTCAGTACCTACACCTGTGGCAACACCCTTAATGTAGAGAACAATGGTCCGGAAATTGTCCATTCCTTCACAATCACAGAGTCTGGTCCCGTAACAATTGACCTGACGAATATGTCGGCTAATCTCGAATTGTTCTTACTCAATGAATGTAGCCGCCGAAGCTGTCTGGAATTCAGTCAGAACCCAGGAGCTACCCCGGAGAGCATTACCCGGACATTGCCAGCAGGCACTTACTACGTAGTTGTTGATGGCTACAACGGTGCCATCTCCGATTATACCCTGACGGTAGATTGTTCCGCCAGCTGTGAGATGGACATGCAGGTGATCAGTCAGACCAATACTGGCTGTGGTCAGATGGAAGGCTCCATTACCTTTCAGGTTACTGGCGGAAGCCCAACCTTCACATACCACTACGTCGGCCCGGTTTGTCGGACAGGTATTAGCACCAGCGGTGTCTTTACTTATTCTGACCTTCCTCCGGGAGACTATACCTCTTACATCGAAGACAGTAATGGCTGCGAGATGGCCTTCAACTTCACCATCACCTCTGATGGTGGTTCGATGGAGGCAACGGTGACGACTACTGCTGCTGGCTGTGGCCAGCAAGGCGGAATTGGTATTGCCATGACGACCGTAGGCACTACTCCTTACACCATCTACCTAAGCGGAGCAACTAACGCTACGTTGACAACCAGCGCGAACAACTTCCAGCTCTCTCCTTTGGCTGCTGGCAATTATACTATTCTCATCGTTGACGCGAACGGTTGTAGTACGTCCGAGTCGGTTGTCATTGAGAACTCCGACGGAGGAATGGATGTAACGATTACCCCAGTCCCAGTTAGCTGTGATGGCACGGCTGGCCGGATTCACATCCAGGCGCCAGATGGCACACTTCCTTACAGCGTTCAGCTTTCCGGCCCCATTTCTGGAGGAGCGACGGTGAACAGTTACGACTTCCACATTAATGACCTAGTTGCCGGACAATATTCGGTGACGCTGACCGACGCCTTTGGCTGTACTGTTCAGCAGGATGTAACCGTCGGTATCGGCGGAGATATGGACGTTCAGGTTTCCTCAACGCCAGCCAACTGTGGCGTCCCCGGTGCAGCACTGGTAACCATCGCCTCCGGCACACCGCCTTACATGATTAATTATGCTGGTCCGGTTACCGGATCAGAGACCACTAATGATCAGACGACGATCATCAACGGCTTACTGGCCGGCACCTATAGCTTCAGCATCTGGGATGCGAACGGTTGTGATCAATCAGAAACAGTTTTTGTTGCCGATAATGGAGGTAACCTTGACTTCGCTATAACGCAAATGTTCGCAGCCTGTGATGGCAACGACTCCGGCCTGCTGTTGATCATCAACGGCGGCACACCAAATTACACGGTTGAATATACCGGTACGGTGGATGGCTCCATGACGGTTGGTGGTAGTGGTACGGCTACGTTGGAACTTCCAGCGGGTACTTACTCCTTTACCGCTACCGACTTCAGTGGTTGTTCTTCTACCCAAGAAGTGACGGTTAACAGCGGGATTAGTTCCGCCTTCCAACAGAGCTTCTCTTACGGAGCTGGCTGTGGACAGATCGATAATATCCGTACACTGCTTAATGGTGGTGAAGGCCCCTTTGAAGTTACGGTAACTACGGATGCTTGTCCGGAAGAAAACCAGACGTTTACTACCAACGACATTGAGTTTGAGCTAACCGACCTCCCTAACTGTACTTACACCATTAGTGTAATTGACGGTGGCGGTTGCCAAAGCCAGCAGACAGTAACGATTAATGTAGATCCGAACACCGGTTTGCTAAACTTGTCCCCCTTAGACGGAGCTTGTGGCGGCACCGGTGCAATTCGCCTAGACATCGATGCGGGAGAATCTCCTTTCTTCATTAACTGGACCGGACCGGTAAGCGGATCGGTTAACCTCGCGGCCTACGAGTACATCGTAAGCGACCTGCCAGCTGGTACCTACACGTTCTTCCTAACCAATAATGATGGTTGCGAAGATACCCAGTCCATAACCCTGAACAATGATGGTAGCCTGGAGGTGATCTCCAGTATCGTAACCGATGATTGTGGCGTGCCAGATCAAATTTGGAACGACATTGAAGGAGGTCAAGGACCTTACACCGTAGAAGTTATTCGTAACTGCGATGGGGAGGAGCTACCCGTAGAAGTGGTCTTGGATCAGAATGGTTTCGAGATCGTTGATATCGTTCCCTGCTGCTACGAAATTACGGTGACCGATGCTAACGGTTGTACAACAACTACTGAAGTCTGCGTCGATCCTTACAACCTATTCAACCTGATTCCTGAAGACGGCATTTGTGGCCAGCCGGGCAGCGTTGAAGTTATGGTTATGAACAGCAATGCTGTTGGACCGTACACGATCAACTATACTGGTCCGGTTTCCGGTGTTATTACGGATGAGGACGGACAGGTGATTATCCCAGGCCTACCGGCTGGAACCTACACCTTCACGGTATCCGATGTAAACGGTTGTACCGAAACGGAAGAAGTAACCATCGAAGACATCCCAAGTGATTTGACTTTGGCAACGGCCTTGATCAACAACGACTGTGGCCAATACAACCAGCTATGGAACGACGTTACCGGTGGTGTACTTCCTTACACCGTTGTAGTAACCCGTCTTTGCGATGGACAAGTAGATACCACCTTCACACAGGAGACCTCCGGCTTTGAGCTAACGGACCTGGACGAATGTTGCTACGAAGTAAAAGTTACCGACGCCCTAGGCTGTATGGTGACAACAGAGAGTTGCGTCGAAGACGAGAACCCGGACATCTTCAGCATCAACCCGGTTCCTGGCCCTTGTGGACAAAATGGCCGAATTGACCTGAGCTTTGACCGGGGAACGGCGCCTTATACCGTGACCTATACTGGCCCGCAGAGCGGCGACAATAATACCGTCAGCGGCAACGCACTGAGCATCAACGATACTCCTCCAGGAGACTACACCTTCACCGTTACGGACGCTAACGGATGTACCGAAACGGAAAGTACAACGCTGGACGCAACGACGAATGACCTAGTGCTTCAGGCAGCATTGATCTCCAATGAATGTGGCCAGTACAACCAGGTTTGGATCGACATCTTCAACGGAACGGGGCCTTTCTCCATCGAAGTGATTCGCCTGTGTGACAACACAACATTGACGGAGTTTGTCTCTGGCGAAGTTGGATTTGAACTGATGGACCTGCCGCCTTGCGATTATAAAATCATTGTAACCGATCAGGCCGGTTGTATGGTGATGGACGTGATAACCGTCTTCCCGGCACCGATCAATATTTTTGATCTGGAAACGATGTCTGGGGAATGTAACGATCCCAGCTCCTTCAACTTACAAATCACCAGCGTCCGCGCCCCCTACACCATCGAATACAATGGTCCGGTGAGCGATAGCTTTGTGACCTTCGACACTGAAGTGAACCTGAGTGGCCTGCCAAGTGGAGATTATACACTGTTTGTAACTGACAGTGTTGGCTGCATCGAAACCGAGCAGTTCACTTTCAGCAACACGACAACAGACCTTGACCTGGTAACCTCGTTGATCTTCAACGACTGTAACCAACTCAACCAGTTGTGGAACGACATCAACGGCGGCATTGCGCCATTCACCGTTGATTTGATCCGCCTCTGTGATGGGACGATTGATACAACGTTTACGACCAGCGAAACCCAGTTTGAGCTTACCGGCCTGACTGCCTGTGAATACAAGGTCAAGGTGACCGATGCGACGGGGTGTATGGACATGGAAACCATTGACGTTGCCTCCTCCACTGCTGATTTGGTAGACATCGAAATCAACAATAGCTGTGACAGTTCAGGCTTCCACCTGACCTTCATTGGCGGCAACGGCCCTTACCGCATCGTCATTGCCGGTCCGATCACCGAGCAATTTATTGATATTGATACGCCGACTTTCTACATCCCTGCTCCTTCGGGCGATTATATGCTCCGGGTGTTTAGCGCCGACGGTTGCGACGAAATGTCCTTCATGGGCGTAGTTGCCAGCGGCGAAGGTATTCCGCCAGTAGCCGCTTTTACTAGCGAAGGAAGCGACCTCGCGGTTACCTTCCTCAACCAGTCTGTCGACGCATTGACTTATGCTTGGGACTTCGGTGACGGAACAACCTCTACCGAGGAAGCTCCCGACCATATCTACACTCAAGCAGGAACTTATAATATTTGCCTCACGGTCACAAACGACTGTGGTGCCGACGAGACCTGTGAAGTACTCACGTTGACAGAGGGCGGCAATGTCCAGATTATCATTGGAGGAGCTAACAGCTCGCCGGGCAATTCCATCCGTATTCCTGTATCTATTCAGGGCGCGCAGAACATCGCCACGATGGCGGGAACATTCGCGCTTGATGATCCAGGGCTGGCAACCATCACCCACGTTTCTGAAGGTGCTATCCTGCCGCAGTTTAATCCTGATAATAACAGCTTTACCTACGTGTCTAATGGATCAGAAGGTCTGGAACTGACCGAGAGCATCAACGTTCTTTTCTTCATCCACCTTGACTTGGGGAACGTTGAAGGGGTGACGGACATCAACTTTGCCAACAGTCCGTTGAGCCTGGAGCTGAGTGCCGTTCGCAACGGCATTCCTGTTCTGGTAGACGCAGGTTACTTGCCCGGGTTTGTTGGGGTTTCTACTAACCTTCTTGGCATGGTCAGCTCGATGGCATACGACATGGACGACGAGGAAATTGACCTGGTGAACTTCCAGCTAACGGAGCCGGACGAAAACTACACCCTCGACCTAGAGGAGAACAGCGATGGTATTCCAACGACGCTGACTGGGCTGACGCTTGGCCGGATGTACAACATCACGCCGACTAAGAGTGCAGATCCGGTTAATGGCTTGTCGAGTTTTGAAATCTTCCTCGGTCAGCGCTATTTGCTGGGCAATGAAGTACCACAGATCACTGATCCGATGCAGGTGGTTGGTCTGGACATGAACTGCAGCGAGAGCTTCAGTATCATTGACCTCTTCATCATGCAGAGCTTGCTGGTTGGAGATCTTGAGAATGTGCCAAATTGCAACAGTTGGACGTTTGTTCCGGAAAGTCACACCTTCCCTGAAGACTTTAGTCATACCAACATTTTCCCCGTTCCACGGATGGCAGAAGTAATGCTTCAGGGCGACTCTATGGTGATGTTCTCCGGCGTTAAGACGGGGGATTTGCTGGGCGATGCTGATCCTGGCCGCAGTGCGGGCAGCTTGCCATTGACGGTGAAACTGCTGGAGATGAATGCAGGAGAGGTTGTTAACCTACAACTGACGCTGGTGGATGCCCACGATTTGGTGGCCTTCCAGGGCGAACTGCTGTTGGCCGAAGGTCTTGAGTTTGTGAGCGCCACGGGGCTTACGCTTGGCAACCTGGCCGTTGGTGACTACCTAGCCGAGCGCGGACGGGTGTTCCTCAGCTGGTTCAGTTCTACTGGCGATGCTTTGGGCGCGGACGCAGGTGCACAGATGGTTGAAGTAGCCGTGCGGGTAACCGACACCTACGTGGCCGGAACCCAGCCATTTGCTTTCGACTACACCTCTAGCTTCGAGACGGCTGCCCACGGCAGCCAGGGCGAACGCTACCTCCCCGAAATCAACCTCCTTTCTCCAATCAACGATGCGCATGCCTTCCGCCTCCATGGGGCGGTGCCTAACCCGGCTAGTGAATACACTGACCTGGCCTTCGATCTCCCGGTTGCTGGCGAGGTGGAGCTGACGGTGTTGGACGGCCTCGGCCGGCCGGTCATCCGCAGGGCGCAGGCCCTTGGGGCCGGTGCGAACCGCTTTAGGTTGGATACGCGGGCGCTGCCTGCAGGTACCTACTACTACCACCTGACCACCGGTGAGCACACCGGAACGGGTAAGGTTGTGGTGAAGAAGTAACTCGAAGAATTATTTCCTGAATTTAAGTAGGAATATTCAAAAGCATTTAGTGCTTAGCATCTGGCGGTTTTACCGTGAATGCTAATCGCTAAATGCTTTTTGCTTTTCACCGGTCTTCATTACCTCCCTCCTTTCATTACGCCTTAGTTTTGCGCCCTAGCTCCGAAGTATGTTTTTTAATTCCCTTGATTTTGCCTGGTTTTTGCCGTTGGTCTTTACGATCTACTGGCTGGTAGGCAATTGGGATTTGCGCCTTCGGAACCTTTTGATCGTTGTTGCCAGCTATTACTTCTACGGTTGTTGGGATCCACGCTTTCTAGGGTTGATCGTTTTCAGCACACTGGTGGATTACCTGATTGGTAACGGACTGAAGGGAGAAGGTGATCCTTTTGGTAGGAAATGCCTGCTCTGGCTAAGTATCTTGGTTAACCTAGGTCTACTGGGGGTCTTTAAGTACTACGATTTTTTCCTGGACAACTTCACCGCTGCCTTCTCTTTCCTTGGCTACCAGATAAAGGGCAATACCCTAAACATCATTTTACCAGTAGGGATCAGTTTCTATACCTTCCAAACGCTGAGCTATACCATCGATGTGTACCGGCGCAAGCTGGAGCCCGTTCAGGACTTTTTAGCCTATGCCGCCTACGTAAGCTTCTTTCCCCAGCTGGTGGCTGGGCCGATTGAACGGGCGACGCATTTGATTCCGCAGTTTAAAAAACTGCACAAATTCGACTATGATAGAGCCATAGATGGCTTGCGGCAAATCCTTTGGGGACTATTCAAAAAGATTGTCATCGCCGACAACTGTGCCCATTTCGCTAATAAGGTGTTTAACAATCCTGACGATTTCAACGGAGCTTCGATAGCACTGGGTGTACTTGCTTTTACCTTTCAAATCTATGGTGATTTCTCGGGCTATTCCGACATTGCCATCGGCACTTCCCGGCTGTTTGGGTTTGACCTTAAGAAGAATTTTGCCTTTCCCTACTTTGCAAGGGACATCGCCGAATTCTGGCGACGTTGGCACATTTCCCTTTCCACCTGGTTCAGGGACTATCTGTACATCCCGTTGGGCGGGAGCCGTGGATCTAAGTGGCAACAGATTAGGAATGTCTTTATCATCTTCCTCGTAAGTGGTTTTTGGCACGGTGCCAACTGGACCTTCGTGGCCTGGGGATTACTCCATGCCATCTATTTCTTGCCGCTTTTACTGGGCGGGAGAAACCGCAACAACCTGGACGTCGTAGCAGCTGATCGATACTTGCCTTCGCCATGGGAACTACTGCAGATGCTGACAACGTTTACGCTGGTCTCTCTGGCCTGGGTCTTCTTCCGGGCCGAAACGGTTGCTGATGCATTGGGGATGTTGGGTAAAGTCTTCTCTCTCTCCCTATTCGAAGGCTCTTCTTTGATTCCTGGAAGACTTAGCATAGCCGTTGGTATCTTCCTGTTAATCGAATGGATTGGCCGACGGGAAGAATATGCGATCGCGGCAACCTTCCGGAACTGGCCAAGGGTAATTCGTTGGGCTTTCTATCTGCTCCTGGCATCGGCAATACTGATTTACCAGGGGCCGAAACAGGGTTTCATTTACTTCCAATTCTAACCGGTATGATGCGCTTCCTGCTAAAGCTATTGGCTTTCTTTCTGCTCCTGTCGGTGGTGATGTACTTCGTGCTGCTGCAAGCAGACGGCAACACCGATGATCATTACCTGAAGTTTACGACTCCGGCGCAGAAGAACCTGATCATTGGCACCTCGAAGGCCGCCCAGGGAATGCGACCGGATGCCCTGAAAGAAATCCTGGGTGAAGACTTCTATAATTATGCCTTTACGATTTATCACAGTCCCTACGGCCCGACATACTTACGGAGTATTCAGAAAAAAGTCCATGCGCCGAATGGCGACGGGAAATATATTGTGACGGTTGACCCGTGGTCGATCTCTACTAGTAGCAAGACCCCGAACAACCCCATTAAGTTCTGGGAGAAAAAAATCACGCTGGAGAACATGCGCTTCGTTAACCTGAAGCCTAATCCGTTTTACTTTCTGAAGAATTATAATTACAACCTGCTGAGGGTGCTTGAGAGTAGAGAAGACCAAACATTCCTCCACCATGATGGCTGGTTGGAGGTTGACGTTAACATGGATTCTACGGAGTACACCAATCGGTTTAAGTACAAAATTAAGGAGTACAACAAGAACCTGATTAAGTACAACTATTCCACCTTACGGGTAGAATACCTGCAAGAGACGATTGAATGGTTGGAGGAAAGGGGGGATGTTTATTTGGTCCGCCTTCCTGTACAGCCGGAGGTCTATGCGATTGGAAACGAACAAGTTCCTGCCTTTGACAGCATCATGAACGCATTGGAGCCGTTGACAAAGGGGTACATCGATATGAACCGAGACACTTCTGTAATCTACCAGACGACGGACGGGAACCATTTGTACAAAGATGAAGCTAGGAAAGCATCCTTAGCGTTGGCAAGGTGGATGAAGGGGTTGGATTGAGCACTACTCTTTAACCTCTCTTTGCAAACATTCGGCTTCGCTCGACTGACCGCCTGCGTCCGCGGTAGTGAAAAAGTCAAGTAGTCGAAAGTCAAGCAGTCAGCTACCGCATGGGGGGAGTCAAGCTGCCCTTTGGGCAGGTAGTTAAGTAGTCAAATAGCCTAGCAATTCGCGCCCTCCGAACATTTCAGGGAGACCTTAGCCTTGTTTTTACGGAAATATCCCGATCTTCGCCCCTCTACAAATCAACCGCTGCAAGATGAATAAGAAAACACTCACCATCATCGCCATCATTTTGGCCTTGCTTTTCCTCTTTACCCTAGGCTGGGGAATTTCGCGCAACAGCGCTGCTGGAGAACTCCAGGAAGCCAATGTTGAGATTAACCAGGAGGTAGATCAACTACAGCTTCTGCGGGACAACCTGCAGTCTGAAGTAGACAGTATCAGCGTTGTGTACGAATCTGCTGCTGCAGATAACGCTTCCCTGAAAGGAGAGCTCGGCGAAGCTCAAAAGCTGGCACAGGCTGCCTTGTACGATATGCGCAAGGCGCAGAAGTCTCGCAAAAACGACAACGACGTCGCTTACCAGATGCGCCTTCAAATTGAAGACCTCATCAACGCCCGCGCTAACCTCGAGCGCAACCTCCTTGCACTGGAGGAAGAAAACGGAACCCTCCGCAAAGACAACGTTGCGCTGCGTCAAAACCTGAGTGATGCGAAGACGCAGAACCTAGAGCTGTCTAAAAAGTCGGAGAGTTTGGAGACGATGAACAAGAAGATGGAAACGGAAATTTCCGCCATCACCCTTGGTTCTTTCAAAGCCACCGCCATGCAGGTGGACCTCTTCCGAGGCAGTAAAGGCACAAAAGTTACCACCGATGCAAGTCGCGTAAAGCGCCTTACTGTGAGCTTCGACCTAACAGACGTTCCCGCTAAGTACCTTGGCGTTCGCCCGATCTACCTAGTAATGACCGATGAGTCTGGCACACCCGTTCGTTCCGAAAACCCAGTTATGGCCAAGGCCATCGTTAATGGTGCTAAAATGGACGTTATTGCCATGGAAGGCCGAGACGTCAACGTCGAGAAAAACCAACGCATCAGCTTCAACCACGAACTGAGTGGCAAGCTGGCTGCTGGCTTCTACCGCGTCCAAATCTTGACGGATCTTGGTTTGCTTGGCGCAACGAATATTCAGCTGCGCTAAAAGAAATTTAATTTTAGAGGTTAGAAATTAGAGAACAGAAATCATTACTTAGAAATCAGAGGTCTATCGACTGATATCTGATGTCTCTTAACTGATGTCCAACATCTAATCTCTAACCTCTGATTATTAAGCGCTCCGCGCTTAATAACTTACCTTTGCCCCCTTTCCCACCAACCGAAAATCTCCCCCATGGTATTTCTCGAGTTCGAACGCCCCCTGGAAAAACTCTACGAACAGCTTGATAAAGTCAAGCAGGTAGCTGAAGACGGGGTGGTGGATATGACAGAAACCATCCAAGAACTGGAGAACAGGATTAAGCAGACGCGCAAGGAGATCTACAGCGATCTCAACGGATGGCAGCGGGTACAACTCAGCCGCCACCCGGAACGTCCTTATACCTTGTTCTACATCAACCAAATTTGCCGCAAATTTGTGGAATTGCACGGCGACCGTAAGTACGGCGACGACAAAGCCATCGTTGGCGGCATTGGCAACATGGATGGGCAGACGGTAGTCATCATCGGCCACCAAAAGGGTGTGAATACGAAGATGCGGCAGTACCGCAACTTTGGCATGGCCAACCCCGAAGGTTACCGTAAGGCGCTTCGCCTGATGAAGATGGCTGAGCGTTTTGGCTTCCCCGTGGTAACCTTGATTGATACTCCCGGTGCCTTCCCCGGCATCGAAGCTGAAGAGCGCGGACAGGCTGAGGCCATTGCCCGTAACCTTTTTGAGATGGCACAACTTCGCGTGCCGATCGTCTGCGCCGTCATTGGAGAGGGTGCTTCCGGTGGTGCCATCGGTATCGGCCTTGGCGACCACGTGATGATGCTTGAGAATACCTGGTATTCTGTCATCAGCCCAGAGAGTTGCAGTTCTATCCTTTGGAGAAGCTGGGACTTTAAAGCCCAGGCTGCTGAAGCACTGAAGCTTACGTCTGATGACATGCTTGGTTTTGGCATCATTGACGAAATTGTTAAAGAACCACAAGGTGGTGCCCACACACTGCCCGAAGAAATGGCTAAGAGCCTGAAACGACAGCTTAAGAAAGCGATTTCTGCGCTTCAAGAAAAAGACATCGACACCCTCATCGAAGAGCGGATTGAAAAATACGCATCTATTGGCCAGGTGGCAAATGCTAAGTAAGTCCCCGCACCATGCTCACCAACCTAAAGGACCGGCTGTTTCGCCGCCGCGCAGCGGCGGACGCTAAAGCGGCGGACGCTAAAGCTGGTAAACCAGCCTTCCAACCCGTACACCTCTCTACGGCGAAGAACATTGTTGTGCTCTTCCCTGCCGATGATGCCGCTGACCGTAAGGCGATTGATAAATGGCGGGAGACGTATAAAATGTCCGGAGGAAAGATCAAATTTACCGGTTATTTTAGCCAGAACATTGGCTCTACGGATTTCGGTTTCCCGGCAATTACCCCAAAGAACTTGAACTGGTACGGTGTTCCTAAAGGGGAGAGCGTGAATGCATTCAATAAACTGGAATGTGATTTGCTGCTTCGTCTCGGTCCAGCAGAGCACAAAGAACTTGATTACCTGGCCGCCTCTAAGGCGGCTAATTTAAAAGTCGGGCCCTTCCAGCCGGAAGTAGCCGGCACTCCTTACCATCTTCAATTTGACGCCAAAGGAGCCTCCGGGCTTCGGGAACAGCTTGCCGCCATTGAGCAAATATTCAGCTACACGAATGCTAACAGGACTACCTAAATTCAGCGGAACGGGCGTTGCACTGATCACCCCCTTTAAGGCGGATACTACCGTAGATTTCTCGGCCCTCGGCCAGATCATCGATTATGTCATTGGCGGCGGTGTTGACTACGTCGTCTGCCTCGGCACCACTGGCGAAGCGATTACCTTAAGCGGCGAAGAATGCCGGGAGATCCTTGACTATACCCTCCGGAGCGTTGACGGCCGGGTACCGGTTGTTGCCGGATTCTTCGGTGGTAACTACACCAATAAGTTGGAGAAGGTGCTTAAGTCTTACAACTTCGACGGTGTTGCGGGCGTAATGTCCAGCAGCCCCGCCTACAGCAAACCTCCGCAGGAGGGAATCTACCAACATTATATGCGGGTGGCGGATGCCAGCCCGTTACCGGTAATCATCTACAACGTTCCTGGCCGGACGAGCAGCAACGTTTTACCAGAAACGATTCTTCGCTTGAGCGAAAATTCAGAGAACTTTGCGGCGGTAAAGGAGGCCAGCGGCATCCTTGGCCAGTCGGTAGAAATTCTGAAACATTGCCACAAAGACTTCGGCGTCCTTTCGGGCGACGATCCCATCACGGCGGCCGTTATCGCCATGGGCGGCCACGGCGGCATCAGCGTAATTGCCAATGCTTTGCCATCCCACTTTAGCCGGATGGTTAATGCGGCCCTAGCCAGCGATTTCCCGACGGCGCGTAAGCTCAATTTTGACATGTTGGAGATTCACCCGCTGCTGTATGCGGAGGGCAACCCCGTAGGCATCAAGGCGGCTGTGTCCATGCTCGGCCTTTGCCGGAATGTACTGCGGGTACCTTTGGTTCCGTTGACGGAGCCGAGGCGAGAGAAGCTGCGGAAGCTACTGAGCCTTGTTCCAGACCTTAGTCTTTGAGCGCCCGGTTCAATTTTGATGCGTTTGCCCTTACTCCCGCCTAACCTTCGTCTCCAGGTCCACCGCCGCCAGCACATCCGGCATTCGGTAGTAGCCGGCCATTTCGTTGTGCCAAATTCGTCCTATGGGGTTAGTCTCACAAAGCGCTTATGTTTAACGACCCAAAGCCCGCAAAAGGTTTCCCCCTTAGCCTGCCTAGTACTCCTCCTAACTTTTCTTCCGCCGAACAAATAGAAAATAAACTAAATGCACCATCGTTTAACCAGCGGATCAAACAATTTTTATGCGTCTTACCCTGCTTTTTGTCCTCTCTCTTTGTACCTGCGTCCACGCCCTGGTTGCCCAATCGCCCGATTATAACTTTGACTCACCGATTCTGATTGGCGAGTTGCCTGCAGAACTGGATGAAATCTCCGGGCTCTCCATGGCCCCCGGAAACAGGGGAGAGTTGCTCGTTGTCCAGGACGAAGCCGGAAAAGTATTCCGCATCAACACCCAAACCGGCGGTTTGCTTTGGTCAACGACCTTCTGGAAAGACGGTGATTACGAAGGCGTCGAAGCAGTTGGTAATGATATCTGGGTGGTGAAAAATACAGGTACGCTTTACCAGATTTCCAACCCAGGGCAAGTAAACCAGAAGGTCGAGAAGTTCAATACTGTACTCACGTCGGATAACGACGTGGAAGGCCTGACGTACGACCCTACGAAAAATCGCCTGTTATTGGCCTGTAAAAAAGACGCTAAAGACGACGGCAACGACAAAGATGGCCGCTACATCTTTGCCTTCGACCTGGCCACTAAAACGCTTGGCGAAAATCCCGCCTTCGCCATTGAACGAGAAGCCGTTGAACGCTTCCTTGCTTCCTGTCCCAAAACAAAAAAACACGATAAACTCTGCTCTTTTTTCGTGAAGAAAGACGAATTTGACCTCTCCCCGTCGGCCATCGCTATTCACCCAATTACTGGCCAACTATTTATCACTTCCAGCGTCGGTAAGGTGATGATGGTCCTGAACCCTAACGGACAGATTGCTTACCTCCATAAATTGGATAAAGACTTTTTCCCGCAGCCCGAAGGACTGGCTTTTGAAGCGGACGGAACACTGTTTATCAGCACGGAAAAAAAGAAGGATCAGCCGGCGAGGGTTTATAGACTACCGAGGATAGTTAGATAGACGGCCTGCGGCCTTGTGGACGCGGCCTTCGGCCAGCTTTTAGACGCGCTTCGCGCTTGTAGACGGCCAGCTTCGCGGCCTTGTAGGCTCCGCACGTTGGAGTATCGGAGACTGAAAACACCCTCTATATTCCTGCACATCCTGACCGAGAATGGCGTAAAGTGGAAGAAATACCTTCGCCCAATGAACTTTCAATTATTACTGAAAGTTTACCATCCGACACTTACTTTTATCTTTGTCAATCAATCAGTTCCCCCGCAACCAACATGGGCCAAAGCCTGCAGTACATAAAGCGTCCGATTACGGCAGAGCTTGACGCCTTTGAAAAGCGGTTTCGGGATACACTGAGCTCGCCTGTTCCACTGATGGACCGGATTACTTACTACATCGCCAAGCGAAAGGGCAAGCAGATGCGGCCGATGTTCGTTTTTTTGTCGGCAAAAGCTTGTGGTGAGATCAACGACAACTCCTACGTCGCGGCTTCGCTGATTGAGATACTACACACGGCCAGCTTGGTTCACGATGATGTTGTGGATGAGAGTTACGAACGCCGGGGTTTTTTCAGCATCAATGCCCTGTGGAAGAATAAGATTGCTGTTTTGGTGGGAGACTATTTCCTGTCTAAAGGGCTGTTGATTGCGCTAAAGCACAAGCAATACCGGATACTAGAGATTACCTCTACTGCCGTTCAGGCACTGGCGGAAGGAGAGTTACTGCAGATTGAAAAGGCCCGCCGACTAGATATTGACGAGGCCGTTTACTTTGAGGTCATTCGCCAGAAAACGGCGAGTTTAATCGCCGCCTCCTGCGAAGCCGGCGCCGCTTCGACCACGGATGACGAGCCTACCCTCCAACTAATGCGCAACTTTGGCGAGAAAATCGGCATTGCCTTCCAAATCAAAGACGACCTTTTCGACTTCGGAGTCGACGACGTCGGTAAGCCCCGAGGCATTGACATCAAGGAGAAGAAGATGACCCTGCCGTTGATCCATGCCCTGAGCCAGACATCCTCTAGTGAGAAAAGGCGGATAATTCGCTTGATCAAGAAACACAACGATAAGCCGGAGAAGGTGGCCGAGGTCATTCGATTCGTCCGCGAAAGCGAAGGTCTGCAATACGCTGAAAAGGCCATGTTGCAGTACCGAGATGAGGCATTTACGCTGTTGCACCAGCTGCCGGAGAGTGATTCTCGGGCGGCTTTGGAGGATTTGGTGAATTATGTGGTGGACCGAAAATATTAGCCGGGAGGCGATAATAGAGAGGCATTAGGCCTTAAAGCGCCGTGCAAAAACATTTACTTTAAAAACAGAACGCCTCGGCTCTGCCTTCGACTCCGATCAGGTCAAGTCGGCCACTGCGCTCTGCTGGTTTTTATCGTCGAGCCTAAGCTCGACGGTAGGTAAGACAACATCCCGGTCGGAGAGCGGAGCCGAGGCGCACGTGGTTTTAAAGGTTAGCTCTTTTGCTTGACTACTTAGCCTGTAGAGTCATGTAGTAAGCAGTACACGAGGGCCAAACTCAACCTAAAGGCTTCAACTGCGTTACATTGCCGAGTCTGATATAGGCCATCACCAAAACACAGTTCTACATGTTTACCCTCCCTGCACTCCCCTACGCCCACGATGCCCTCGAACCACATATTGATGCCCGCACGATGGAGATCCACCACGGCAAGCACCACAACGGTTACACCAACAAGCTTAATGCTGCGTTGGAAGGCAATGACCTGGCAGGGAAATCAATCGAAGACATTCTCACAGTAGCTGGCAGTGCCGGCGCTGGCGTTCGTAATAACGGCGGTGGTTTCTACAACCACAGCCTATTCTGGTCTGTAATGGGCCCTAATGGTGGAGGTACACCAAGTGGTGACCTCGGTGCCGCTATCGACAGCGCCTTCGGCAGCTTCGATGCTTTCAAAGACGCTTTCGCTAAGGCTGCTGGTACCCGCTTCGGCTCTGGTTGGGCCTGGTTGTCTGTTGCTGCTGACGGTAGCCTGCAGGTTTCCTCTACGCCAAACCAGGACAATCCATTAATGGATGTTGCTGACGTAAAAGGTACACCAATCCTCGGCCTCGACGTTTGGGAGCACGCTTACTACCTCAACTACCAGAACCGCCGCCCGGACTACGTCCAGGCCTTCTTCTCCGTTGTGGATTGGAGCGCTGTGTCTGCGCGCTTTGCTGCTGCGAAGTAAGCTCAGTAATAACCTGAAACATAAATGCGTGAGTGGACAAGTGTCCGCTCACGCATTTGTTTTTTACCGAAGGACAGAGACTACTTCGGCTTCGCCAAAACACCCCACTTACCGTCAACCTTGGCTTTAATACCGTAGGTGATGAACTTCAGGTCAATCTCGTCGTACAGAGGAGGGGTTATTTCTTCTCTTCCATTGATCAAACCAAACTTACCGCTTAGTTTATACCGGCGCAGGCTGTGGTCCTTATGCTTCTTATCTAAGAGTTCATAACGTTCCGCGAGGGGATCTTCCAGGAAGTCGGAGGTGAAACAATATTCTTCGTCAGAAAATTTAATGATATCACCCAAGACCTTTGTGCCTTTATTCGTGAAAAGATGGTTACTGTTAGTGACGAAATTATACACCCTTAAGCTGTCTTTCCCAACCCTTTCGTTCCAAAGGTCTCCCCCTAATGAAGTAATCTTATTTCCGCTCGGGCCATAAACCAATGTTCCGTCGTTCTGATGAAGGTAGTAAGTGAGAATTTTAATAGGCCGGAATTTTCCGTCGCTTTTCTTTATAGAATCCTTCCTATAGTTACTACCCACGAAATAATCTCCGTGACGACGCAGGTCATTGTTGTAAGTAGGAGGCAAGATGAATCGGTCCCCTGCTACATCAAAAATGCCAAACTTGCCGTCTTCTTTCACCGATAACGGAGCGCGGGTAAATGGTCCGATGGTTTTTTCAAATCGTGGAGCGATTAAATTACCCGATGGTAGGGCATAAAAACCATACTTTTTGTCCCTTCCAAGTATAAAAAAGCCACTCTTGCCTATGGGCGATTTGATGGAGCGATACTCTCCGGGTATGACTTCCTCTAACTGAAGGTTAAGCAGGCGAGCCTTTTTGTCCTTGATCTCCTTGACAAGCGGTTCATCATGAACTGGGTAGTAGCCCTTCCCTTCGGCTGAGACAAGTTCTTTACCCGTGAAGTCGACGATATAAGTGCTATCTGCCCGCTGTGTGATGAAGTACCGACTGTTTAGCAAATGATGATCAACCTTGTCATAGATAAAGGGAACAATAACCTTTCCGTCCTTATTGAGCACGCCTTCTTTGTCGTTCTTACTGTCGATAGCAATCATTATCTGCTCTTCGAAGTGCATCTTCTGAGTGTTCGAATAGTAACGGTCAGCGGGTAGGATTACTTCGCCTTCCATATCCGTCATTCCCCAAAAAGGCCAATTTCGCTTCAAACTCTTTTTACGGAACACGATTCGGTCTTTAATCTTACTTGAATTACTGCGGATAGAAGAAGCCCTTCTTTTATCCGTCATGCCATCAGTTTCGTCTACTTCAATCACCTCTTTTTGTCCGTTGGGCAGCTCTCCGAGATACTCTCCACGCGCCGTTCGGCGTAAATTCTTGTACTTAGGCTTACGGATCACTTTTCCTGAAATATCAATCAGGCCAAAAAGGTCATTTTTCTTTGACATCAAGATATTGGTGCGATGGTAGTTGTTGAGCTCATCGTATTTGTCGGACAGAACCTTCTCTTCTCTATTGAAGATAATCGGTTGTTCATCGGCAGTTAAGCCAGACCACAGCCCGCTTGAGGGCACAACCTGAAGTCGGGTGAAAGCCTGGCCGCCAAAAGCATAGCTGCCGTCTAGGCGTTGCAATCGCTGTGGATTGGGCTTCTTACCTACTATAATGTGCGTTGTTGACTGTTCGGGTAGGTAAAAGAAGACATCTTCTTCCACAATCGGTTTTACAACCCATTCCAGTTGGGCACTAACGGAGGCAACATTGAATAAGAAGAGGGCCAGGAAAAGGTAGTGAAATGAGGTTTTCATTCTTGTTTTTTTAGAGGTTTTCTAATGGTGATCCGGGCGCCGTCGATGTGCTTGAAGGTTACAATTTCGTAGTTCTTCACGATTACCTCGGTGATGGTGGTGTTAGGGTATTTGACTTTTTTGGATTTTCGAATGGACATGAGCGGTGCCGACAAAATGAATTCTTTGGCTTCGGGCCTCCAATTTTTTAAGTCGTCCTGTTTTATTTCAAGGACGAGACCGACGCCTAATTCCTCATCGTCGGGGAAGTCTTCCAGGATATGGACGAGGCTGTCTGGCTTGGCTGTGGCCTGAGCCAGGAGGTCGTCCATTCGCTGGTTGAACAATTCGTCGCTGATGCCAAAGAGCTGATGAAATTGAATGACTAAGAAAGTAGCGTAGGGGACTTCTCTAACGCCCAGTTTTCTGAGGTAGTGGATGGAGTTATTATAGGAAGGAAAAGGGCCATAGAACTTTCCTGTTTTAAGGCTGTCGTACCTCAGGTATTGTATGGGGTTAGAAGCGATTTCGGATGCATCAACTTGGGCGATGTCAAAACCTTTGACGCGGCGGATAAACGTTTGGTTCCCGTTGGCATCTTCCTTGAGCAACGCCTTTTTTAAGACGCGTTTATTTACGCCAAATTCCTTCGCTAATTTCTTTGCCGGAGAACAAGTAGTGAGGAGGAGAAGGGCCAGTAGCGGAAATAGAAGTATGCGGAAGTATTGGTGCATGGTAGATGATTAATAAGGGGACGCAAACTTACGGACAAACGACAATTTGCCAGCCCGCCTGTCACTACCTTGCGTTTATAATAAAACCGCCATGGAAAACTTCCTCAAGCGCCGCCGCGCCACCTCTCATCCCACCCGTTTTCAGGGCTGGGGCCGGTCGAAGAACTACTTTGAAGGCTGGTACTTTAAGGTGGTGATCCCGGAGCAAAACCTGGCTTTTGCTTTCATCCCCGGTATCAGTTATGCTACGGACGGAACGAGCCATTCTTTCCTACAGGTGCTGGACGGCGTGAAGGCAACTTCGGCGTATCATCGCTACGACACGGAAGATTTTCAACCAGCGGAGGAAGAATTTTCTCTAAAATTGGGACCTCACTTCTTTGCGACGAACCAGCTTCGGGTGGATTTGCCGGGGCTTAAGCTTGACTTGGAGTTGTACAACATTCATCCGTGGCAGAAACGGCCGATGGCGGCTGGGATAATGGGCTATTACGGTTACATCCCCAAGATGCAGTGTTACCATGGGCTGGTGAGTTACTACCACGACCTGGCGGGAAAAGTGACAATTGACGGCGTAGAATACGATGCGGCTGGAGGAGTAGGATACACGGAGAAAGACTGGGGTAGCGGCTTCCCGTCGGCGTGGGTGTGGTGCCAGAGCAACCACCTGTCTGGGACGGAGCGTCCGGCGAGCTTGATGGCGAGCGTGGCCAACATTCCTTGGCTCGGCTCCTCGTTCACGGGCTTTTTGGCAACCTTTCTTTTCGAAGGCGAGTTGCACCTCTTTACAACCTGGGCGCGGTCGCAGGTGCAGGCGGAGTTTTCGGAAGCAGGGGAGGTGAAGCTAACGTTCTCCGCCCCCGGCAAACGACTAACCGTTAAAGGCAAGCCCGCTCCGGGCGGCGACCTAGTCAGCCCGGTAACCGGGCAGGCCATGACCGGTAGAATAAACGAGAGCCTACAGGCAGAATTGGACGTCGAACTCCGGCTTAATGGCCGGGTGGTGTACACCGGGGTGGCTAGTTGGGCGGGGTTGGAGGTGAGTGAGCGGGCGGGGGAGCTTTAATTTTAGTGGGACCTAAGGCCCCAAAAACAACACCGCCAGCCAACCCAAAAGTCAACCGGCGGTGATGCCGTAGAGGTCGGTGTTACCAACGTTCTACTATGAAATTCCCTTAGGGACGGGAAAAAAATAAACTTACGTTCTTGGCCGTCTTATTTTGCCCCAGTCTCCACCAAAAATTATTTCCGTAGCTAAGGCTATGCAAAGATTTTTTGGAGAAAACTGGAACAAAAGCGCCAGGCCAAGAACTGTAACTTTATTTATTTCCCATCCCTTAGCGGACCTACTCTCGCAACATCCGCCGCAGGATCTTACCCACATTACTTTTGGGCAGGTCGTCTCGGAATTCAACGGCTTTCGGAACCTTGTAGCCCGTCAGGTTTTTCTTGGCGTAGGCGATGATGTCGGCTTCGGTGATGGATTGGTCTTTCTTGACAACAAATATTTTCACGACTTCGCCAGACTTTTCACTCGGGATGCCGACGGCAGCACATTCCAAAATGCCTGGGTGGCCGGCAAGTACGTCTTCTACTTCGTTAGGGAAAACGTTGAAGCCGGAGACTAGGATCATGTCTTTCTTCCGGTCAACGATCCGGAAGAAACCGTCTTCGCTCATCATGCCGATGTCGCCGGTCATCAGCCAACCGTCGGCAGTCATTACTTCTGCTGTAGCCTCGGGCCGGTTTAGGTAACCTTTCATTACCTGTGGACCTTTGATGTGAATCTCCCCCCGTTCTTCGGTGGTAGCTACCCGGTTTTCTTCTTCGTTCCAAACCCGCATGTCGGTGCTTGGTAACGGGACTCCGATGGTGCCAATCCGCATGTTTTCGTTCAACGGATTCATGGACGCCGATGGGCTGGACTCTGTCAGTCCATAGCCTTCGCTCAATGGAGTGCCGGTAACCTTTTGCCATTTCTCGGCAACTGGCCGTTGCACGGCCATGCCTCCACCAACGGTGATTTTTAGGTGGCGGAAGTCGAGCCTCTGGAAGTCTGGATTGTTCAACAGGGCATTGAACAGCGTGTTCACGCCGGTCATGGCGACGATTTTGTTGTCTTTGAAGGCGTCGACGATGGTCTTCAGGTCCCGTGGATTTGTGATCAGGACATTACAGAGGCCATGGTTAGAGATGGCGACCGAGTTGACCACAAAGGCGAAGATGTGGTAGAGCGGAAGTGGACAAAGCATCCGGCCATCGCCGCCTTCTTCAAGCTTTTTTGTCATCCAAGCCTTGGACTGGAGCGCGTTGGAGATTAGATTGCCATTGGTGAGCATTGCTCCTTTGGAGACACCCGTCGTGCCACCGGTGTACTGCAAAGCAATGGTGTCATCTCTCTGCGGCGTGAAGTCCGGCAGCTTGTATTTGGCTCCTTCGGCGAGGGCGGTCTTGAAGGTTACCGCTCCTGGTAGGTTGAACGTAGGGACCATTCTTTTGACCTTCCGGACGACGAAGTTGGTAATGGCACCTTTAACGGTGCCGAGCAACTCACCAATGCTGGTAGTGATGACGGTTTTGACGTTGGTCTCCCCAATGATCTCTTCCAGGCTGTGGGCGAAGTTTTCGCAGATAACAACGGCGTTAACGTCGGCATCGGTAAACTGGTGCTTCATCTCCCGCGGGGTGTACAGCGGGTTGGTGTTGACGATGATGATGCCTGCTTTGAGCAGGCCGTGCAGCGCAATCGGGTACTGCAAAAGGTTGGGCATCATCAATGCTACACGATCACCAGGCTGGAGGCCGCGGTAGTGGAGGTAAGCGCCGAAGGCAGTTGATAACTTGTCCAACTCCCGGTAGGAGAGGTCCTTTCCCATGCAGGAAAATGCGGGCTTGTCGGCAAACTTTTTAGCTGCGTCGGCAAGCAGGTCGCGGAGGGAAGTATATTGTTCTGTGTCAACGTTGGCGGGGATGCCGGTGGGATATTGGGCGAGCCAGGGGCGCTGGTCAGACATGCGTGATCTTTTTTAAATACGATAGTTGGATGCCAAAGTACGAAAATGTAGGCGGTAGTTTGTAGTCGGTAGGTAGTAGATTGTCATTGGTGGTCAGTAGGCTGGTAACGCGAATCAGGGGCTAAATCCCAGTCTGACGATATTTATGAATTATTTATTCTTTTAGTGAGCGGCAAAATCCATCAAGTCCAATTCAATACTGACGGCACCTAAGTAAAGCTAGGCATCAATGGTCGAGTGGCCTCTGGCCCGAGGAAATTT
>JBLIGS010000009.1:0-23154 GCA_047637095.1 Neolewinella sp.
GAACTTAGAAACAGTTTGAAGTTTACAGCAGGATTGTCTCGGGCCAGTTATTCTGACCGCATCGTCGGCTTACCCAATGACCGCGACATCCTTTCCACCAATGGAAGTGCCGGAGTCGAAATCCGATCTACGTTCACTGGCGTTTTCAACTACCATATAGGTATGACTTTCAGCAAGTCCGTCTACGGGGGAGATGCCAACGGTTCTTTTCGGAACCGCCGCATTTTCACAGACCTGAGTTTCAAGGTAGGAAAGAGGTTCCGAGCCAATACAATGGCAGAGTCCTTTCTATTTGCAAACGATGCAAGCGCTCGTCAACAGCTTTGGCTGCTGGACGGAGGGGCAGATTACGACCTGGTCCCAAAGAAGATCAGTTGCACACTAAGGATAAGAAACCTATTGGACACTAAATCCTTCCAGACCATCGAAAACACCGCCATCCTCTACTCGGAGAACAGTTACCACTTGCTCCCAAGGATGATTTTGATTGGGATAAAGGCGATAATTTGAGGCTTGTAGAATCTTTTTTGGCCGCGGACGCCGGTGCAAGGTTTTTTTAAAAAAGCAATGGCCCCACCAACAATTCCCCTACGAATCACAACCTAACCACCCACAATAGTCAACTAAGGGCCCATAAAACCTATTTCCAGCCGCACAACCGACACCTGAAACATGTCTTAAATTGGGCCTAACGGCACATATTTCTTATCCATTTCATAAAAAAACTACCTAGGTATGTAAAAACCTATTACCTTTGCGGCATGGCAGGGGTAAAATTCTACTATTCCGCCTATTTACAATTTGATTTTCTACAATGACAAACGGTACAGTAAAATTCTTCAACGATACTAAAGGTTACGGCTTCATCACTCCAGATGACGGCGGCGACGACGTATTCGTACACGCAAACGGTCTCGATTGCGACACCATCCAGGAAGGCGACAAAGTTTCCTACGATGTTGAGGAGGGACGCAAAGGCTTGAACGCGGTTAACGTGATCTTGCTCTAAAGCATTTTCCAACTTAAAAATAGAAAAGGTCCGTCAACTTGTTGATGGGCCTTTTCTACGTTAGGGCCTGGACGATATTAGTCTGCCACTCTTGCTCACTGCCCTTGGGCAAGGTCAAGAATAGCATATTAATACTGTCCGGGCCCTTATGGCGTAACCTACGGACAACTTATCTTCGCCCCAATGAAAGCCCTACTTCAGCAACTCTACGCCCGGGAGCCCTTATCCCGGATGACGGCCTACGAAACCCTTTCCCTAATCGGTAACGGCGAAGCCAGCGAGCCAGCAATGGCGGCGGTTATCTCCGCCATCAATATGCGGCCGGCAGTATTGTCCGAAATTCAGGGCTTTAGAGATGCCATGCTGGAGCTGGCACGACCACTCGACCTGAAGGGGCGGGAGACCATCGACATCGTCGGTACCGGAGGCGACGGCAAAAACACCTTCAACATCAGCACGCTTTCAAGCGTGGTCGTTGCCGGAGCTGGCTACGCAGTAACCAAGCACGGCAGCTACGGCGTAAGCAGCAGCGTTGGCAGCAGCGATGTCCTGACCGCCCTGGGCTATGAATTCTCCAACGACGAAGATCAGCTCCTGCGGCAACTCGACACGGCTGGCATCTGCTTTTTCCATGCGCCGATGTTCCACCCGGCGATGAAGAACGTCATCCCCGTCCGCAAAGCCTTAATGGTCAGGACGTTTTTCAACCTCCTCGGCCCACTCATCAACCCGGCCCAACCAAAATACCAAGTCTTTGGCACCTACAACCTGGAGGTGTCCCGGATCTACGACTACATCCTCCAGGAAGAGACTGGCCGGATTTACAACATCGTCCATGCCCTCGACGGCTACGACGAGGTGAGCCTGACCGGCGGCGCCAGCGTTCGCTCTCGCGAACGGCAGCGGGTGCTTCAGCCAGCAGACTTCGGCCTAACGGCTGTAACACCACAGAGTCTGCACGGCGGGAACACCGCCGAAGCAGGCCGGGCCATCTTCCTTGCCGTGCTGGAAGGCAAGGCGACCGAGGCTCAGAAGATGGCGGTCTGCGCCAACGCTGGCCTAGCCATACACACCATCCACCCGGAACGTAGCCTCCCCGACTGCGTCGCCGAAGCCGGCGAAAGCCTGGACAGCGGCCGAGCGCTTGCCGTTCTAAAGAAACTGGTAGAGTAAGAAGAGCTTGCTTACTCCACCGGGCCCTGTTCCCTCCAACCTCCCTCTGCACCCGTACTTCGGCTTCGCTCAGCACAAACGCCAACTTCGTTGGCCGCGCCCCCTTTGTTCAGCGATTAGATTTTAGGCTTTAGAAATAAGCGACAACCTTATGCTTCTTAATTCCTTAATCACTTAACATCAACAACGAGCGAAGCGAGCAACCACATCTACAACACCCAGCCGCCTCCCGCCTCAGTACTCCCGCCTCTCTACCACAAAAGGCGGAAGCCCACAAGACCAAAATACCAACATGAGCACCATCCTCGACCGCATCAACGAATTCAAGCACCTCGAAGTAGCCCGCCGCCGCCAGGCAACGCCGCTGCAAATGCTGAAAGACAGCTCGGGGTATGACCTCCCGCGCCGCAGCCTCTCGCAGTCAATCCTCGACAGCCAGCACTTCGGCATCATCTCCGAATTCAAGCGCAAGTCACCCAGCCAGGACGACATCAACCTGCACGCAGACCCAGCCTTGGTAACCGCTGGCTATCAAAAAGCCGGCGCCGCAGGCATCAGCTGCCTAACCGACGCCCAGTTCTTCGGCGCCCAACCGACCGACATCGACATCGTCCGCCGAACCGTCTCCCTTCCAGTAATCCGTAAGGACTTCATGGTTGATCCCTACCAGATCCACGAAGCCCGCGCCATGGGCGCAGATGCTATCCTACTGATCGCCGCCTCCCTCTCCGCCCAACAGATCGACGAATTCGCCGCCGAAGCCAACGAGCTTGGCCTCGAAGTCTTGTGCGAAGTCCACAACGAAGCAGAGGTTGCCAAAATCAGCCCCAACGTCAACATCGTTGGCGTCAACAACCGCAATCTGAAAGATTTCACAGTGAGTATTTCCAACAGCATCAAGTTGGCAGAAATCCTCCCTCCCAGCATCCTGAAGATTAGCGAAAGCGGCATCGAAGACCCGCAATCCATTTCCAAACTCCGCCGACACGGCTTCAAGGGCTTCCTGATCGGCACCTATTTCATGCGCGAAGCTGACCCAGGCCAGGCCTGTGCAGATTTCATTCAGCGGGTGCGGGATATTGAGGAGATGTATGACGGGGCGATTGCATAGTTGGAGTTGATAATCCAGAGTTAACGTTGGTTATTAGTAGATTATGGTTGACCACAGATTATATTAGCGGTGGAATCTATTATCACGTACCAACCAACGCATTATGAGAAACAGTTTACTTGCTTTACTCGTAGCATTTGCTACGAGCTTTACGCTATTTGCCCAGGCCCCAGCCTACTACAACAATGTTGACGTTACCCTGACTGGCACCGCTTTGCTCAACACCCTTTCCAACAAAATTACCGTCACCCAAACCGGTGTACCAAGCTACACCCCTGGCGTTTGGAATGCGCTGAAGCAGACCGACCTCGCCCAAGGCAGCACGACAAGCGTAATCCTGATATACGGCTACAGCGATACCGACGGCGTAACAAACACCGACCGCACCCGCAGCAAAGACAGCAACGGCGGCGGCACCACCGACTGGAACAGAGAGCACACTTACCCCAAATCTTTAGGCCAACCAAACCTTGGAACCTCCGGTCCAGGCGCCGACGTTCACCACCTCCGTGCATCAGATGTGAGCCGAAACGGCTCTCGTGGCAGCCGAAAATTTGCCGACGGCTCTGGCAACTCAGCCATCACAGCCCAGGGACATTGGTACCCTGGCGACGAATTCAAAGGCGACGTTGCCCGGATGATGATGTACATGTACCTGCGGTATGGCGACCGTTGCCTACCGGTAAACGTCGGTATTGGCTCCACCAACATCAACGATGCAGACATGCTGAACCTCTTCCTGGAATGGAATGCAGAAGACCCCGTCTCTTCGCTCGAAGACCAGCGTAACCCAATTGTGGAAGGTATCCAGGGCAACCGGAACCCCTTCATCGATAACCCTGCATTTGCGACCTCCATATGGGGTGGACCACAGGCAGAAGACCGATTCGGAAACGGCGGTGGCGGCAGCGGTGGCAACACAAACCCATTCTGCAACGGTGCCATCGATAGCTACCCTTACAGCGAAGGCTGGGAATCCAACTTTGGCGGCTGGGCGCAAGCTTCGGCTGGCGATGACTTTAACTGGACACAGCGTTCTGGAGGGACACCTTCCAATAACACTGGGCCCGGATCCGCCAGCAATGGTTCCCAGTACATCTACATGGAGGCTTCGACGCCAAACTTCTCTACCAAGCGGGCCATTCTTTACAGTCCTTGTTTTGACCTAAGCAGTCAGGGAGAAGCGACGTTCTCCTTCAAATACCATATGTACGGTGCCAGCAACATGGGATCCCTAGCAGTAGAAGTAACCCTTGATGGCTCCAACTGGACATCCCTCTGGAACCAGTCTGGCAACCAGGGCAATAGCTGGAAAACAGCTACTATTGACCTTGCCGACTACCTCGGTGAAACCCCGCAATTTCGCTTCAATGGCGTAACGGGAACAACTTGGCAGGGAGACATGGCAGTAGATGCTGTGGACCTGACGGTAGGTTCTGGCGGCGGTGGCGGCACTATACCCGTAGCGGCCAACCTTAACATCACCTTCGACAACTACCCGGAGGAGACGAGCTGGAACATCAAAGACGATAGCGGCACTACCCTCTTCTCCGGCGGAACTTATGATTCCCAGGCCGACGGGTCTAGCATCAGCATCGCGACACCATTGGCGCCCGGCTGTTATACCCTGACGTTCACCGACGCTTACGGCGACGGCATCTGCTGTTCCTACGGTAACGGTTCTTTTGCCCTAGTCGCCAATGGCCAGACGCTTGCCTCCGGCGGCGAATTCGGTTCTTCCACAACCCTAAGCTTCTGCGTTAGCAGCTCCGCCAGGGAAGGTGGTGAAACGACAACTAAATCCCTAGAGTCAATTTCTACCGAGACGTTCAATTTCTACCCTAATCCTGCGACTAACCGACTGGTCCTTGAAGCACCAGAAGGTTCAACCTATAGCATCCTATCCGAAACCGGACGCGTTGCTGCCAAAGGAGCTTCGCAGCAGGCAATTGACTTGAGTCACCTTCCTCCCGGAACTTATTTCCTCACGGTTACAACCGAGGAATGGGTGGAGACTAAGAAGTTGATTAAGCAGTAAGACTTATCTAAATCCTCCGCCGAGACACGACGCAGGAGCTCGCTCGTCCGCTGAAAGAGCGGACTCAATACAGTTTTTTGCTCGTCAGACGAGCAAAACCCCTATTTACTAAACCGACAAGGGGCACAGTAACTAAATGCTGCGCCCCTCGTCTCTAAGACGGTGTTTAGAATGGAGAAACCGAAACGATCTAATTCCATTCCCAAAACGTTCCTAGCTTTGTACCCTGATCATCCCCTTCCCAAAACCAAACAAACCACCACATGAAGATCAAAGTATGCGGCCTCCGGGACCCCGAGAACATCACCTCTGTCCTTGACCAAAAGGTCGACTACGTTGGTTTTATCTTCTATGATAAGTCTAAACGGTTTGCGGGCAACACCCAATTGGCTGAGTGGCTTACAGACAATGAGGAATTGTTTCAGGACACGGCAAAGGTTGGCGTGTTCGTCAATGCCGAACTGGACATCATTTTAAACACCGTTCACGACTACCAACTGGACTACGTCCAGCTACACGGCGACGAAAGCCCCGGTTATTGCCGGGAACTCAACCTCCTCTGGTCCGCCAGCACCCTCCGCAAGGCCAGCCTCGCCAAGGCATTTTCCATTGATGCCAACTTCGACTTCTCGGATACCGATGCTTATGCAGACACCTGCAAACTCTTCGTTTTCGACACCGGTGGAAAGGGAGAACCCGGCGGCACAGGCGTAAAGTGGGATTGGGATAAGCTGTCGGAATACAAAGGCGCTACCCCCTTTTTGCTAAGCGGAGGCATTGGCCCCGATGATGCTGTGCGGGTTCAATTTGTAGAGCACCCTCAGCTCGCAGGTTTGGACTTAAACAGTAAGTTTGAGACGGCGCCTGGGGTTAAGAACATTGATGAGCTGGGGCAGTTCTTGGGCAGGTTGAGGAGGTAGTTTTTCTCCACGGCACTTGTGCCGGAATGCAGGCGGCACACCTGAGCGAAGCCGAACGTGCGCAATGGAAGTTGAGAGGCATTGTCTTAACCCTTGGGTTGATCACCTCTGGTGCGACCCCGCTAAATCCGCTTGCGGATTTACACTCCCTCGTATCCCATTCTTGTTCCGGCGCAAGCGCCAAAACTTAGTTCGTAGCTGGAGCTACTCAACCCAGCACAACCCCAGCTCGTTCCCCAAGGCCTACCTCCTTCCTTTTTTCCGGGCAACGCCCCCTACCCTACGCCTGCCCCTTTGGCGGCCTCCCGGCACGCTAGGGACAGCTCCGGCTAGCCGCCGACCGCGCCCGAACTGGGGGACAACACCAACCGAAACCCGAAGTTGACGTGCCGATACGGCGGGTCGACGTCGCTGCGATCCGACACCCGGCAATTCCCGGCGCTGTGCCAATAGCTGCCGCCGCGCACAACGCGGCGGTCACCGAGTGTTGCTCCTCTAGGATTTCTGCCATTAGCTCCTGAGTAACCTCCATACCAATCACCACACCATTCCCAAACATTCCCACTCATATCAAATAGTCCTCTCGCGTTTTCACTTCCTACTAACGAGCCTACGGGGACCGTTCGTTGTCTATTTTCTCCAGAAATAGAATAAATAGATTTTTCAGTAGGATTAAAATTCACGTCCTTAGGATCAAGCGTATCTTTTCCATTTCCGAAGCGGGCCTTCGTCCCGTCCGGTTTATAAGATGCAGCACACTCCCATTCCGCCTCAGTAGGCAACCGAAACCCTTCGGCTTTCCAGTCTACGACGATTTCAGGGCTTTCTTTATCCAAATCAAGGCCGTAGTTAGATTCTTCCCATCGCTGCTGAAGCTCCCTGTTGTTAGCAATCTTGTATAGTGGGGTATGCCTATGCTGCACACTCAACCAGTTGCAATAGGAGATAACGTCATACCAACTAACATTAACAACGGGCATACGACCTCTCCCCCAACCTTCATCACCAGGCTTTGTAAAACCAGTCTTTTCACAAAAAAGATCAAATTCCGCAAAGGTCACCTCGTATTTCCCTATCTGAAAAGGAGAGAGGCTTACCGTGTGAACTGGTTTTTCATCTTCGCCTCCCTCATCAAAAGTGTCCCCCATTTCAAATGTCACCGTTCTAAAGTAAACCATCGATGGATAAGGAATCTTGGAAGGCTGA
Organism: Neolewinella sp.; assembly: GCA_047637095.1. Classification (GTDB taxonomy): domain Bacteria; phylum Bacteroidota; class Bacteroidia; order Chitinophagales; family Saprospiraceae; genus Neolewinella. The sequence goes on from JBLIGS010000009.1 coordinate 7,458, forward strand.
GCAGCAGGCGCTCCTTCTCCTTGCTGAGGAGGAATTCCGGAGCCATCGTCACTCTGCGTATCTTGCGGAGATGTACCCCCTTCATTTGCGGGCCCGTCCATCAGCTTTGCCCCTCTCCTCTGCAAATCCCCTAGATAATCCAAATCACTCCTCTTCAATTCCCCCTTGGACAGCTTATTCCGCGTGTCCCTATCACCGTCGTTAATTCGCTTGAGCAGGGCATCAACCAGCGTTCCTCCTTCGGGGAACCGCTTCTTTAGCCGGTCCCGGAGGTCGTACAGATCATCAATGGCATCTGATGCCTGGGCTTCAAAGTCGGAAGGTGTTAACGGTGGCACCGAGTCTTGCACCGGGTCTTGCACCGGGTCTTGCACCGGGTCTTCTACCGGGTCTTGCACGGGGTCTTGTGCTTGGTCTTGTTCGGGCGGTGCAACATCCTGCGTAGGCAGTACAACATCCTCTGGAGGCAATTGCTGTTGCTGAACTGGAACATCGTTCAAGTAGGCGCAATAATCATCAATTAGTTGGTAGTATTTCTCCGGTACTACGTCTAACCCAACACCGGTAGTGAGGAACTGACAGGAAGCACTTTTGAGTTGGGCTTCAGCATACCAAAGTTCAACGCCCCGGTTGTACAGCATCGTCCCAATGTTCGCTAAGTGCGTCTCTTCCAGACTGTCCTTTGGAGGAGAATCAAGTAAGGCACTTAGGCTAGTAGCTGATATGTAAACGAAACTCTCCTTCCCGTCGGGCCAGGTGACTTGAATAGTCTGGGCTTCAAACGGAATGGTATCCAGGTCTTCGATACTCGTAACCCGCTGGATGCGATCGCGCCAGATGTATTCTTTTAGGATCAGACTGTCCAGTTTATCACAGAGTTGAATGGCTACCAGGGTATCCTGGGCGTAGTTAAGGGTATCCTGGACCTGCCAGACTTGGGCGCCATTCGGGCAGATGTCAGGCTGGTCGGAAAAGTCAGGTCGGAAGAACAGCGACAGCAGCCCAAGCAAAAGGATTGCCCCTCCCCCCCAGGCCATCTTCCGCCAAATGTCCTTCAGGCCAAAGCCTTTGAAGCCGGCGGGGTACAAGCGTTCATTCCAGCTTTCGGGCAGGTTTAGGTCGGTGGCCGTTGGTTGTTCCATGACGCGGACGACGGTGATGTCGGGGTCTTCGCCGTTGGCGATGCGCTGGGCTAAGTCTTCGGCCAGTCGGGCACGCTCCGGCGTGCCGGGGGCCGTCAGTAGCCATTCGTTCTGGAGGCGGTAGAAATCGAGGTCGCGGCGGGCAGTGGAGCCTGCGGGCGGCAGGTCTACTTTGTCCAGTACGGCCAGCATGGCCGACCTCAGATGGCCGTGCAGCGCCGGCTCTTCCAGCCGCAGCCAATCGGCCAATTCCTGGCGGGCCGCTTCGGGCATCGAGCCGCTCGCAAACCAGGGCAGTCGGGAAAGGGACAGCAGGTTGGTGCTGGAGACTAAGGCCGACTGGTGGTAGTCTCCTACCGTTTTACCGAGGAACAAGGTCAGGTCCCAATGCAGGGCAGGATACAGGGCACATGCCGCCAGCCATTTCAGCTGGAGGTCGCTGTAAACTTCTTTGAGGCTGTCGATGAAGGAACGGTCGCCCCTCAGGACAACGGTTTCCTGGGCGGCATCAGACACCAGCTCCCGGTAGTCAATCTGGCCTTCGGCTTCCTGTCCGTCGTTCAGCCGTTGTACCAAGAGTCTAAGCCCCTGCATGGAGGCTGGCAGGACGGTCAGGAAGTTGCCTAGCTGCCGTTCTCGGCGGCCCCACTCATTGGTAGGCAGTGTGGACAGCAGGCTCCTGGTTTCCCAGGCGCCAAGTTGCGCTGGCACCCACTTGGCCAACTTGCCGGAGGCAGCGTTGAGTAGCCGATCGCCCGAGCCAACCATAAACAGCCGTGCTTCGGGGAGACGGCGTTGTAAGTCCGTCAGCTTGGTGGTCTGGCTCCGGTCCAGCTGATAAAGCAACCGTGGATCACCGTTGTAGAAATACCGTTCAATCAGCACTTCTTCGGCGATCAATTCCTGGAACAACTGTTCGAAGAGGCGGGCCTGGTGGTTATCGGCCGTTCCCCGGTCGATGAGCAATAGGTATTCTGCGGGGCGTGTAGCGCTCCGGTAACGGAAGCTTGGTAGGCCGCCCTGGCTAATGGTAGCCTTGATGGTTTGGGGCAAGTCGAGTACCTGGTGGTCGTCTTCGCGGCGGCGGCGAAGCTGCCGCAACAGGGCTCCGTAGTCACTTCCCCAGTCAATGCCAGTCCGCATATCCGGCAGGTCAATCCGCCAAAAGTGTGGTGCTCCATCGGATTGTTCCCGCTGAGCCACCAACCTAATCTTCCGACGTTGCCGGTAGCGCAGTAGTAGGTAAAGAGCCGCAAGCAAAGCGGCGCAGATCATCAATATCAGTAGCCACCACCAGGTATGCAGGAGATGACCAAAGCCCCGTTCCTCAATTACCGGCGGTGCTAGACTCTCCAGGTTCCGGGGGTAAGGGAACGGGAGTTCGACTAAGCGATCTATCCTTGCTTCTATATCATCACTTTGCACCGGCGGCCGCGCCATCTCCGTCGTGTCGGGATGAATCACCACCGGGTAAGTAACGATACCAACACGCTGTTCTGTCCCCCTAATCCTAACCGTAAAAGCGTCTTCGCCTTCGTGCGTAGCCTCGAAGGTCAATACGCCTCCAAGGGTATCAAGCCGGCCATAAACCGGGGCCTCATCCGTACCTAGCTCCGGCAGGATATAACTACTTACTTGGCCGATTTCGGGCAACGAGTCCGCCTCCGGAATGGTTATTTTAGTTTTGTTCATCACCACCACCGGCTCCTCCGTCCAAGTGACGACCGTCTCGCTTGGCGCTATCCACCAAGCCAATAAAATAGCCAGTGGCAACAACATCAAAGCCCCAAGGGCCAACAACAACTTTCCCAGTGCGCGTCGGTCCTCCACCACCAGCGGATCAACTGATTTCACGGGGGCTGTGGCCTTCATCGCATCCGCCTCCCGTTGTGCCAGTTCAAAAAGCAACCGGCAGCGGGCCTGCTCTCCAGGACTGTTGGCAAACAGCGCAATCAGGCTATCCCGAAGCACTTCATCGGATGCCTCTTTCGGCAGCAGATGAAGCAGCTCCTGCGCACGCTGGTGCTCCCCTACCCCCATGGCATAGCCCTGGGCCCGCAGGGCCGTAAGGAATGATGCCGTAAGTTGGTGATGGCGAAGTTGGTGCAACGTAAGCGTAGGTTGAGAAGAGATAAAAGGTTGGCGAAATAGTGGCTACCCCAATGAAAGGCTGGCCACATTCAGCCCTTTCAACAGTTCCAAGTCTTCTCTATTTTTGGCCAAAACCGACCAGGAAATAGCCAGCTTCTCTTTACCTGCAGCAGAAAGACCACCGACCAATTCCTTAGGCGAAAAGTCTAATCTTCGCAGCAGGTCTACCCAATGCAGTAGCTCTGCAGTAGCGGGCTTTTTCTTCAATTTCGTCTTACGGCCGTTACGGATGTTCTCAAACAACTTAACCAATGGCTTCAGTTCCTCAAGGCTAAAACCTTCCGTTTTGCTCTGCAAAATCTGCAGCAAAGTCGCATCGTCTGGAAATTCAATGTGGTAAAAAGCAACCCTCCGCAGGAATGGCTCCGGTAGATTTTTCTCCGAATTGGACGTCATTATCACAAATGGTCGCTGGCTAGGATTTGCCTTAAATGACTTATCTGCCTCAGACACGTTAAACTCCAGATTTTCAAGGGCATACAACACGTCGTTTGGCAAATCACGTGGCGCCTTGTCTATCTCGTCGATCAGGACGACGTACCGCTTTTGGTCACGGATGGCTTTGCCCAAGGCGTGGTAGCGCACAAAGCGTTGCTCTAGCGCATCCTTGTCAAGTTGTTCCTTACTTGTCTGGCTGTGCTGAAAATGGCCAAGGGCATCATAGGTGTAGAAGAGGTCGCGGGCCGTACTGGTCGTCTGAGAAGTAAAGACGAGTGGTTGGGGCAGGCCAAAGAACTTAGCTACGTGGAAAGCCAGTTGGGTTTTACCCGTACCTGGTTCTCCGGTAAGTAGCAACGGTTGCCCTAGGTTGAGGGCAACGTTGACGGCATTTACCAACCCTGGATCTGGCAGGTAGAATGCCGGATCGTTGAGTTTTGGATTAAGGTCTATCTCGGGTAAAGAACCACCGCCCTCCCGGGCATAGAGTTGGAATGAATTGGCCATAAGTTATTGCATTAGCGGCTCAAGTGTTTATAAATGATGTCCTGGGCTAGATCGATGTGGGTCATGTTAAAGACCTGGTCTTTTTGGTACCGTTCCCGTTCTTCCTGCGGAAGACTGGCTGCGATGATCTCCACCGCTCGTTGTCGTTGCTGAAGGTTACTGATGCCCATGTCGAGCAACCATTCTTCCAGGTCCGTTACCGGAATGGTTTGCAAGCGATTGATGTGCTTAGCGATTGGTTCTTCGGCCTCCAACCCATCCAGCGCCGTAAGCAATTCTCGGTGCTCTTCGGTGAAGTGTTCCTCCAGGTGAATGTTGCGGGAGAAGTGGGCAAAAGTGAGTAAGAACTTGGTATTTCCATCGGTTAGTTGTTTGAACTGAGCAATTATCCAGCGGTAATAATCAGGAATCCAGTCCTGCCATTTGCTCTCCTGTACCCGGAAGGGCAGGAAGATAATGTCGTGTTCGTGGCTGACGACTTCGCCCGAAAGGAAGGTTGAAAGCTCCGTTGTTCCCTTCAGGTCAAACAGCCTTGCAATGTACTTTTCAAACTCTGCTTTCGATTTTTCCAGGTTCCGCTTCAGCGGCAAAGGATCGATGATAAGCCGCCCATCAGGGTGGGTCCGGTAAAACGGCGTATCAGGCTCTTCTTCATAGATAAACTCCCAGAACAGCCGTTCGCTGAACTGCTGTGGCATCTGGTAATCACAGGCCGTGATGAAGTAAACCTGGTAGTGGTGCCCTTCGTCGTCAAGTTTGAAGCTGTCCCAAAAGGTTTCTACTGGCCGTTGCCGGTTACAGTTTACCCGCTGGAGAACGCCCCGGTCGCCGTCATCATAAGTAAACGAACTGACGAATTGAACCAAGTCTTTGGCAGAAGGGAAGGCTTCCAGTTGGTAATGATCTGCGGCTTCGCGCAGCAGCTTGTTGATCATGGCATCAAGGTCCTTGATTTGTTCCTCTAGCTTAAAGATTTCGGAAGCATCGTTGGCAATTATCAAAGCCCGCTCCAACGCAGACTTTTTGCGTTGGACGAGTTGAAGGTTATCAGTATCGGGGCCTGAATTGGCCATGGTATGGGTTAGTAGTTTAAGATGGGTAGGTGGCTAAAATACGGAATTTTCGGAGGATAAAGCTAGGCGATACGGACCCAAAGCATAAGCAATCCCATTTTGAAGCAACTTTAGAACGCTCAACTTGCAATTCGCAGTACCTCAATAAGGAGAAGCCGAGCGTATCTAGTGGGCTGGCCAGTAGGTATACTACTTACTAACTCATTCCCTCCTTCAGCGCTCTGATTTGCTCCTCCAGTTGAAACTTCACCGCCGCATCTGTAGACAAGATCAGTGCGCGCTCTAAAGCTGCCAGTTTTCGCTTTTTTAAATCGTTAAGCGATTCTTCCGCGGGGCTGGATTCTTTTACCGGTGCGGCGGTATTTCCAAGCAAGTCTTTATCAGCGACCTTATGTACCAATTGCAACAATCCATTCGTCAACTCTCGTTTACGGTGGCGGGCTTCTTCGACCCTTAGTAACTGGGTGATGTCGTTATCAATTAGCTCATTGTAGTCGCTAAGTAATTGGTAATTGGTTATGTTGAGGGGAGAACTCGGATCGATTGATGCCTGCCAGTGTTGAAAAAACTTATTGAGGCGGTTGGTCGTAATGAAGTCGACAAGGATGGGCTTGAGGGAAGTGGGCATCGTGGCGTTTTTATCAGTAAGCAATTTACTGCAATATCCGAGAATAAACGCTCATTCATTGGCCTTAGGGACGCGAAGTAAATAAACCAAGCTTCTTGACCGCCTTATTTAATTCGCGTCCCTTAGCTTTGCTGTTCCCTTCAGAGGAGGGCGCTTAGAGAGGCCTAGGAAGGGCCGCGGACGCAGGAGCAGAGGAGGTTGAAAGAGCAGAGGTTCTCACCTCGGAGTACTTGGGGTTTCAGTCTGTAGACTTACGATTGGGACGCTTTTTTTCCTCTCCGCCGGTGCTTCGTACCTTTTCTTCTCGTCTTTCACCGCTCCGCGCGGGCCCGTTCTTTTGAGCTTCGCTGCTACTGCGTGGTCAAGTGAAAAATAACCAAAAAACCTTGGCATTCGTTGCTGGCTAATCGGCGGATGAAGACAAGGGCCATCTCCGGGGAGCCTAAGTTGGGAGTTTCATCCAAAACCACTTTAGTTCCGAGGTGATCCTCAGCCATGTGGGAAAAAACCTAAGAAAGGCGCTTTGCGAAAAGAACTAATAACTAGCCAACCGTATACAACGCCTTCATCTGCTTAGCCGCAACACTTGCCGGTACCTGCCCCAACACAAAATCCCGCAATCCCCGACCAACCTTCAGGTGTGCGATTTTCCCAAGTAGTCGGGATTGCTTAACTACGCCAATGGCCTTCTTGTACCGGAGCTTCTGAAAGTCGGCAAAGACATTAGCTTCCGGGTTTCGCTCAAGCAACCGACCTAGGCAATAGGCGTCTTCGATGGCCTGGGCACCACCCTGTCCCATATTCGGGGTTGTGGCGTGGCCGGCATCGCCGATGAGGCAGACTTTCCCTTTGTACCAATTTCGCATTGGCTGGAGGTCGTTGAGGTCGCCACGAATAATGGCTTCCGGAGGTGTTTTACTGATGACTTCGGTGATAATCGGGGCGAAGTCGGAGAACAGGGACTCCAGTTCAGGCCGGACATCATCAACCAAGTCCCTACCGCCCGCAGGGCGATTCGCAACGGCAAACCAATAGGTTTTGCCCGGAGACAAAGTCGACAAACCAAACCGGACACCTTTGCCCCAAAGCTCTACGCCTTTGGTCAGCAACTCCTCTGGCAGGCTAATGTCGGAGACGCCCCGCCAACAAGTTTGCCCGGCATAACGGGTTCGAGATTCAGGAAAGAGTTGTTTCCGGACAGCAGAGTTAATGCCATCCGCACCAATCAGATAATCCGTTTGGGTAGAGGTCCCGTCTGCAAAGTTCACGGTTATTCCACCGTCGTTCTCTTCTTCATAGCCAAGCAATGCTTTGCCGAGGTGAAGCTTTCCTTTCGGTAGCCTACCCAGCATCAAGGCCTGGAGGTTGGCGCGGTGGATGGCGACGGTGGTGCAACCGAAAGTTTCCTTGAAGGGGCTGAGATCAATGGCAGAAATGGGGCTAAGGTCTTGCTTGCCGATAAAGATGCCGTTCATGGTCCATCCGGCGTGTTGGATCTCTGGTAGAAAGCCGAGCCAGTCTATTACTTGAAGGGCGTTGGGGGCTAGCCAGATGCCGGCACCGACGGCGCGGATTTCTTCCGCGCGTTCGTAGACCTCGTATTCCACGCCAGCCTTTTCTAAGGCAAGTGCCGTTGCTAATCCGCCGATACCGGCGCCGATGATGGTGTACATGGCTCTTAATTTAGTGCAAATGTACTAAGTTTTTACTTCTAGTACAAGCGCCCTAAAACATTATATTTGCCCCATGAGTAAGACCAAGGCCAAAATCCTGACGCAAGCGAGAGAGCTTTTCAACACCTACGGCGTGGCCGTTGTAAGCCAGCGGAAGATTGCGGAAGAAATGGGCATCAGTCCCGGCAACCTCACTTACCATTTCCCAAAAAAGGACGACATCAACGAGGCGCTGTATTACGCCCTAGTGGAGGAGATCAGCCGTCAGGTGGAGCAGCGAAAAACAGACGCCCCTACCCTTTCAAACCTGTTTCTTTTGTACGGTGACATCTACGACGCCTTTCACCGCTACCGCTTTGTGTTTCTCGACTTTGTCCACTTCATGAAATCCCACGGACAGATTGCCGAACACTACCAACAGCTGCAGTTGCTGCGTAAGTTTCAGTTTGATCAATCGGTGGAACTACTGATTTTTCAAGGGCTAGTTCGCCCAGCAGAACTCGATCGAGAATATGACTTCCTATATGAGCGAATGCAAATATTTTCCGATTTCTTCTTCGCTTCCCGAGAGGTTTTAAGTAGCCACCATGGCAAGGCCAATCGGGCAGATTTTGTGGAAGGGTTACGGCAAATGATATATCCGTACTTGACGAAGTTGGGGAAGGGGGAGTTTGTGCAATAACAAAGGCCCCGTCATAACGACGAGGCCTTTGCATTCGAATGAAGAAACGTGATTACACGCCCATCCCTTTGTACACTTCCAGTACACCACGAACGGCGTCAGCAGAAGAATTCATGCCGGCCATCTCTTCCTCATTGAGGTCGAGTTCGATCAACTGGTCGATACCGTTCTTACCGAGTTTAACCGGTACGCCGAGGAAGATACCTTCTTGGCCATACTCTCCTTCAAGGAGGGCACAACATGGGAAAATGCGCTTCTCGTCGCGGAGGATAGCAGCAACCATCTGTGCTGCAGCAGCACCTGGAGCGTACCATGCAGAAGTGCCCATGAGCTTAACCAGCTCACCACCACCTTTCTTGGTGCGTTCAACAATAGCTTCGAGGTCTTCCTTGCTGATCATCTCTGTAACCGGAATACCAGAAACAGTGGTGTAGCGTGGAAGTGGTACCATGGTATCACCGTGGCCACCGAGGAGCATTGCTTGAATGTCCTTAGAGCTTACGTCGAGGGCCATGCTGAGGAAGGCACGGTAACGGGCAGTGTCGAGGATACCGGCCATACCGAATACGCGGCTCTTAGGTAGGCCAGAAGCCTTGTAAGCTGCGTAGGTCATCACGTCAAGTGGGTTAGACACGACGATGATGATTGGGTTCTTGCTGTGCTCCATGATGGAGCGCGTAACCATAGTTACAATCTTAGCGTTGGTGCTGATGAGGTCATCACGGCTCATACCCGGCTTGCGGGGGATGCCTGCAGTGATGACAACGATGTCGCTGTTAGCAGTATCAGCATAGTCGTCGGTTCCAGTCAGACGAGTGCTGAAAGAATCAACGCTTGCTTGCTGGTAGCTGTCCAGGGCTTTACCCTTGGCAAAATCACCTTTGATATCAAGGATAACAACCTCCTTTACGAGGTCTTTGTGGGCCAGTACGTTGGCTACGGTTGCGCCGACATTTCCTGCGCCGACTACGGTTACCTTACTCATATTTTTTCTTTTATTTCCGTGTACAACACGGCTAATTCTAAAAAGTCGCACAAAAGTAGAGAAAATTGGGCGTACTAACTGAAATGCCGCCGGTAAGACGGTCCGTACAGTAGCCAAACGTTACTTTTGTCTGAAATCAGCTTCTGAAATGACAATGAAATTAGCCAAACTATCCCTGGCGATGCTGCTTATTGCGGTACTCTCCTTTTCGATCTCCGCCCAGGAGCGTTTTAACGGCGACCGCGAATGTGCCACCGAAGCTTACAAGTCCGAATGGCTTAAAGCTTACCAGGCCGGACAGGTCCAGCCCGTCAGCCGCTCCATCATGACACAGTATGTTCCGATGAACATTGTGTTCGTTGGCGACAACGATGGTACCGGATACATCAACCCACTGCTTTTCCTCAACTCGATGGAATTGCTCAACAACGACTTCCGCGACCAGAACATCCAGTTCTTCATCGAAGGTGACATCAAGTACTTGGCCAGTTCCATTTACAACAACCACACCTTCGCTCAGGGCCGCCAAATGATGTCAGAAAACAACCTTAACAATGTTGCGAACCACTACATTGTGGAAAGTCCAGCTGGCGCTTGTGGCTACTACTCGCCTTCCCGTGACGGTATCGCCCTCGGCAAAAACTGCCTCGGTTTCCAGGACCGTACTTGGAGCCACGAAATGGGCCACTTCCTCAGCCTTCCCCACACCTTCTTTGGCTGGGAGTGTGTCGAGGAAATCAGCAACATTCCTGATGAGGTGCCTGAGACATTAGGCTTCCCTGACTTTAGCGATTGTAACAACGTTGAAGTAGAGACGGTAGAACGGACCAACTGTGAATCTGCCGGTGATGGTTTTTGCGACACTCCTGCTGACTATTTAATGGAGCGCTGGTCTTGTAACAATGAAGGTGTCTACCCCGACAGTTTGACCGATCCTAACGGTGTTCGTTTCGCCGTTGAAGCCACCAACATCATGTCTTACGCCCTCGACGGCTGTTTGGAAGGCTTTTCTGAAGACCAGAAAGGTGCCATGATTACCAACCTCGACAGCCGTCTTGGCCTAGTGGATAATAACGGTGCTATTACCGAAGGTGCCAACGTTGACGACATGGGGTTGGTCTCTCCGGAGAACGACGAAGACCTACCGGTTAACGACTTCGTTGAACTGACCTGGAGCAGTGCTCCAGGTGCTGACTTCTACGTTGTACAGCTGCACTCCAGCGCCAACATGAACGGCGCTGTACTCCGCACGGAAATCACCAGCGATACTTCTATTACCATCGTTGAAGGCCTTACTTCCCGCCGTCGCTACTACTGGCGCGTTCGTCCGGTAAACCGCTACGTTGTAGGCGGTGACTTTACCGACATTATCCGTTTCCGTAACGGTGAGTTTGCCACTTCTACCATCGACGAAGAGTTGAACGCAGCCATCACTGTTGCCCCCAACCCAGTGTTTGGCGGTACCGACCTTCGCATCAACGGTACCGACCTCGGCACCAGCGGAACGATGAACATTGAGTTGATCAATCCTGCCGGCCAGGTCATCGTTACACGGACACAGTCCAACGTTAACGCTAGCGGTTTCAGTGAGCGAATTTCTACGGCCAACCTTCCAGCAGGCATTTACTTCCTGCGCTTGCGGCTGAACGAGCGGCTGGTAACACGCCGTGTTGTAGTTACGCCCTAGGTTGTAGGCATTAGGTTTTAGACATTAGATTTTAAAGATCAGTGTTTGATACGAAAGACACCCGCTTCGGAAATATTCCGGGGCGGGTGTTTTTATTATGGCCTAAGGGGCGAGGGGCTTTGCCTTGAAGTCCACTCATTCAGGCATTGCAAAGCACTTCCCTATTTGCCAAAAAGGACAAGAGAAAAGAGACAGGACGTTGGAGGCTACCCCTTTTTCATTCGCTCCGCTTAAATGGGATGTCTTTTTCGCCACCGCTGCGCGGCGTCGATAGGTTCGCAGCTGGAGCTGCTCAACCCAAGTAAATCGCTTTGCTTTTGCAACCTTGCTCTGCGCCTGCGTTCGCGCCCCAAAACACCTTATTCCATGCCTCCAACTCCCCCAATAAAACCCATTAAGCCTCAACGCATTATCTTTGTCTACATATGCTAGGTTTTACCTATTATCAACAGCTGGAAGAAATGGACTGTGGTGCAGCTTGTCTGCGCATGGTGGCCCGTTATTATGGCCGGTATTACAACCTGGAATACCTGCGGGAAAAAACCCGCATTTCCATCGAAGGCGTCAGCCTATTGGGCATCAGTGAAGGTGCAGAAAACATCGGTTTACAGACGCTGGCCATTCCCGTCACCTTACAACAACTGGTTCAGGATATTCCCTTACCCTGCATTCTACCCTGGAATAAAGAACACTTCATTGTGCTTCACAAGGCTAGAAATGGGAAGTTCCTTATTGCGGACCCAGACCCCGCCGTTGGCAAAAAGGTGTACACGGAAAAAGAGATGACCCAGCACTGGGCGACCAATCGCACGGAGCAAGGTCAGCCATCTGGTAACGTTTTGGTACTGGAAACCACGCCCGACTTCTTCAGTAAGAACAAGGAAGGTGTTGACAAGAGCAGCTGGAAATACATCATTGAGTATTTCTCTAAGTACAACAACCTGCTTTGGCAGTTTGGAGCAGGACTCGTGCTGGCAAGTGTATTGCAGGTGCTTCTTCCCTTCCTATTGAAAAACATGGTCGACTTCGGCATCGTGCTGAACGACTATAAGTTTGTGGTCTTGGTGGTGATTGCCCAGGCTATACTACTACTTTGTACTACCGTACTGGCAGCCTTGCGACGCTACATCATGCTTCACATCGGCGGCCGGGTGAACGTTAGCCTCGTAAGCGATTACATCCGTAAACTGACCAGACTGCCACTCGAATTCTTCGACAGCCGCAGCCGCGGTGACCTGCTGCAACGTATCAACGACCACGAACGGCTTCAGAACTTCCTGACCGGCTCCAGCATCGTACGGGTTTTTAGCCTATTTAATTTCCTTGCCTTCTCCGTGGTTTTGGCCATGTGGAGTACCGTCCTTTTCCTGATTTTCCTGACGGGTACTTTCCTCAACATCCTCTGGGTGAGTTGGCAGGAAAGCAGGAAACGGGACCTCGACTTTAAGCTCTTTGAGCAAAGCGCTGCCGGCAAAGAGCAGTTGATGGAAATCATCGACGGCATGCAAGACATAAAGCAAGGCAACGCAGCCCGCCAGAAACGGTGGGCCTGGGAACGGCAACGGACCGGTCTTTACCGGACCCGCGTTCGGCTCAGCACCATTGACCAATGGCAGCGCACTGGTGGCACGGCCATCAACCAAATCAAGAACCTACTGATCACGCTGGTGGCGGTAGGGCTGGTAATCGATGGCCAGCTAACGCTGGGCACGCTGATTGCCATTCATTACATCCTAGCACAGTTAGACAGCCCGATTGACGACTTCACTGAATTCGCTCGCGGTTTCCGTGAAAGTATGATCAGCCTGGAGCGGATGAATGAGATCCACAACAAAAACGACGAAGAAGAACGGGCCCACCGCCTGGCGGTTATCCCCAGCACTGGAGACATCCAGTTACAAGGGGTGAACTTCCACTACAATTTGCCCAATGCACCAAAGGTGTTGAAGGACATCAACATTTCCATTCCTGCCGGCAAAGTCACCGCCATTGTGGGGGTGTCCGGCAGTGGAAAATCGACGCTTCTGAAGCTGCTACAAGGTTTTTATCAGCCCAAGGAGGGAGAAATCCTCCTTGGCGGTACAAACCTTAACGCCATTGACAAAGGCTTCTGGCGGTCCATTTCAGGTGTCGTTAGCCAGGACGGTTACATCTTCAGCGATACCATCGCTAGAAACATCGCCCTAGGCGAAGAATACATTGACGAGGAACGGTTGTTACTGGCGGTCAAAATTGCTCAAATTGGTCGTTTCATTGAACGGCTACCAGCAGGCTATGGAACCATGATCGGCGAAGCTGGCCTAGGACTCAGTCGTGGCCAGCGGCAACGGTTACTCCTCGCCAGGGCAGTCTATCGCAAGCCCAAATACCTATTCCTAGATGAAGCGACTACCGGTCTCCATGCTTTTACAGAAATGACCATCATGGACGAACTCTTTGACCAACTCAAAGGGACGACCATCGTTATTGTTGCCCACCGCCATTCCACTTTTGAGCATGCTGACAACGTCATTGTTCTCAACGACGGCCAGGTTGAAGAAACGGGTAGCCATGCAGCACTGATGGGAGAGAAGAAACGGTACTACCGCCTAGTTGTCAACCAAACCAAGCTGGGCAGTTAATGACTGGACAAGAAACTACAAGCTCCGCAACAGCAACACCGCTGCGTAGCCAGGACATGGAGGAAATCATCGGCACACCACCGATTTGGCTGGCCCGTTATGGGACCATCTTCCTAGTGATCGTAATGCTGGTACTGGCCGGATTGGCCTCGGCCTACCACTACCCTTCTGTTGTCAGAGGTGAGTTGACGCTAACTACAATTGATCCACCACGCCCGCTGCGGGCACCACAGGATTTCAAGGTCAGCTTTGTCAACACCCACCACAATGCGAAAGTCACGGCCACCCAAGCCCTAGTTGTTGCTGAGACCCAGGCCCGATTTGCCGACGTTTTCGACTTTACCTCAGCCCTGAAAAAGACCATCGGGATTTCTGACAACAGACTCTCTTTGTTTGACATTGACTCCGACTGGAATCTCGGAGAGTTGCAGAGTACAGCCTACGCTTTCCAAGAAAAACAGAAGGCCTATCAAAACATTTACCAGCGTCGGTTGGATGGAAAAACCACGCGGACACTGGAGAAATTGATCAGAATTGAAGAGAAGAAAGTCCGAGATGCCCAGCGCGGCCAGGGCGTGCTAGAAGAGGCGGACTTCCGGACCGGTGCTATCCTGAAGCAAGCTGAAGACGATTTCAGACTTAAGTTGCTCGAAGCCGACGAGTTGAACGATGTACGCAGGCGCCGTGGCATTGCCAGCGATCGATTACAGGCCAACCGGAAGGTTGTTCGGGAAGCTAACTTTGAGATACAGCTCCTACAGGCACAGATCGAAAGTAACCGCAGTGGACTGTCCGGAGGAACACTAAACCAAGCAGCCCGAGAGCTAAGAGAATCCCATGAGAGTTTGTTGTCAGCTTCTGATGCCTGGAACAGAAACTTTACGCTCGTTAGTCCAATTGCTGGCACGGTTCTCCTGGACCGAAATATCCGGGCAGGAGCCGTTGTCTTGCGGGGCGACGACGTTGCCCTCGTCATCCCCTCCAACCCGGGAGAGATCATTGGTAGGATGGTGTTACCCGTAAAAGGCTCAGCAAAAATTGCCGAGGGCCAGCGGGTCGTTGTTCACTTTGCCAGCTATCCTTACCTGGAATTTGGCTCGGTTGAAGGCGTTGTCAGCGCCGTGGACGACTTGATTACGGAGAACGCTTTTGCGGTAGCGGTGTCCTTCCCCGACGGGCTAATTACCAACTCCGGTAACGAACTAAAGGCAACACCGCTGATGACGGGAGAAGCCAACATTGTGACGGATGATAAGCCGTTGTTGTATAGGTTTCTGGATAGGTTTTAAGCAGTGCATCCAATTCTCACGGTGTTGAAGCGTAGTGCTTTTTTAGCACGCCAGTTGTCCCATCCCCAAAGGAGAGGGGTTAGTGAAAACGCAGAGCGTTTTTGCCTAAAAGCCGTACTATTGCAGCCATGGACGTCGAAAAGGAGCTCACCCGGGCAAAGGAAGAACATAAAGGGAACAAGAAGTTTTTCAGCAAGCTGAAAGCGCGTCCGCCAAAGGACCTGGATGAGCAGTTTCATAACCTTCACGACGAGGTATTTGACGAAGTAGACTGTTTGGATTGTGCCAATTGCTGTAAGACGACGAGCCCGATTTTCAGAGACATCGATATTGACCGGCTGTCCAAGCACCTTGGCATCCGGCCCTCGGCGCTCATCGATCAACATTTACATATGGACAAAGAAGGAGACTACGTTTTGAACGTGGCACCCTGTCCGTTTTTGGGACCCGACAATTACTGCTCGGTGTATTCTGCAAGGCCCCGGGCCTGCCGGGAATATCCGCATACGGACCGGAAGAACATGTTGCAAATTTTGCCGCTGACGTTGCGTAATACACTGGTTTGCCCGGCGGTTGGGCGGGTTTTGAGAAAGCTAAAGGAGGTGTAGTTTTTTTGGCGCGTTGGCGCTTTGGTCTTTTGGGCTTTTGGTCTGGTGGGCTACCGCGTTTTACAGTAGAGAGGCGAGAGTAGAAAGGCAGGAGGCTGCCGCGTGTCGGAGGCTTGGGCTGTCATATGGTCTCGTAAGCTAAAAGGCAAATTTTCCGCGGACGCAGGCGGTCAGTCGAGTAGACCCGGGGAACTTCCCCCCGAGCCTCTCACA
>JBLIGS010000010.1:0-23048 GCA_047637095.1 Neolewinella sp.
CCTCCTGCCGATAGGGTGATACCAGTAATGAATTCCTGGGCAGGAAGGATGGTTGAGATCAAGCAAAGAAAACTGGAGTATATCAGGGTGCGCACATAGTAGAAATGCTAAGACGAGCTGGCTAGTGTCCCTTTCTTAGATTTTAACAATTAGCATTTGTCCATAAACTTCGTTATTCAACGCGTTTACTGGCGGAGTAATTAACCTTAGGGAGTTTTACTTTTACACCTGAATAATTCCCATACAAAAAGCCGCTCTTCCTTGCGGGAGAGCGGCTTTTACGTTTCTTATTAAGTCAGCCCCAAAGGGCTCACGAACCTTATTAATCAGGGCGCTTACCGGCAGAGTAGTTGACCTTAAGCTGGCCACTCTTACGGAGTTTGACTTTTACGTCCTGAACGATACCCATGGTCACCGTACCGTCAACCCGAAGGGAAGTAGTAATACGGCCACGCTTGTTTTCAGGAAGCTTCACTTTGTGCTGCTCGAGAAACAATGGAATATCATCAACGGTGGAGATTTTGTCGCCAAGCTGGATACGAGGAGAAGTACCGTAGTCCTTTTCGTACTGCTTAGTTGGACGTCCCATGTAAATGTAGTTCACCAGGGATTTTTCATCCAGCTTCGTAAGCTCAGTAGCATCAGGTGTATTCACCTGAAGTTTGAGATCGGAATCACGGAGTACCGTCACCATCATGAAGAAGAAAAGCAACATGAAGATGATATCGGGCAGGGAGGCTGTTGAAATTGCCGGTTCTGACTTACTCCGTTTTTTGGAAAACTTAGCCATGATGGATAATTAGATTGTTTTTTAAGAACTCAATGAGTTCATAAGATGCCGGAACATGCCCGGCTGGTGGGTGTGGTAGAAGAAAAACGAGCCGACCTGCCGGAAAGCAGGCCAGCCCGGATTATTTAATTTTCTTCACCGAAGGAAGTAGGTTCTGCTTCCGAAAGTACCATCGGGATTTCCGATTTAATCGCCTTACGCTGTGCGAAGGGCATTTCATCGGAATACGGTTTGCCATACTTGATCTGAGCCAAATCGTCCCAGAGTTCTTCATAGGCACCTTTCAGTTCATTATAAACGGCGAGGTAAGTTTCGTAACTTGTACCTCGGTCATTTTTTAATGAAATGATGGCGTTCGCAGGAGATTCGGACATGGTTGGATCATTCTCCTTATTACTGATGAAGCGCATGGCGGTCTCCCGAAGGCGATCGATATCCATTGGTTCATCACGAACGAGCAGTTGGTCCTGTGCATTTACCAGAACAGAGAAAACGTTACGTTTTTTCAGTTTGGTAATATCAGGCTCCTCTTCCGACCACTGGGGCAGCTTTACGAGGATACCTTTGTCTTCTGCGATCGTGGTGGTGACCAGGAAGAAAATCAGTAGCAAGAAGGCGATGTCCGCCATAGATCCTGCATTGATCTCATTACTCATCCGGTCTCTCGTCTTGGTCTTAGCCATGGTCGTTGTAGTTTAACGGATTACTGGAAAATGCTCCGGACACCGAATACCACGAGAGTGATTACGGAGAGTGCGAGCATTATCACTGCGGCCAAAATGGAACCACTAATAAATTTGAGGTTACCACTTGTGAACGTCGCTTCCTGAGAAGTAGTGAACTTATTGATGGCGTTCTGGATTTCTTCTGACTCTGCAGCGATCTCACCATTGGCAGTAGAATAGCCAATGAAAACGATCAAAGCGAGGGCCAAAAGTCCGACAATACCTTTGAGCGAGCCCTTAGGATTGCTGGCGATTTGGATAACTCCAAATACTACCGCTGCTAGGAAGGCAATGATGATCAAGGCTATCGAGGCCACCATTCCGAAGTTGAAGATGTCTGTTTCGTAGCTACGATTATCTCCCTGAAGGGTGTCAAAGACAGCCGGGTCTGCAGAAAAGATAGTGCCGAGGAAAATGACCGTAATCAGCACTCCAATCCCAAAAGCCAGCATCTGGCCGTATTTATTTACAAATGCGTACATGCTTGATTGGATTTAATTTAGTGAGGACTGATTAAGCCTTGAAAACGTTGTTCGTGGCCATAGTGTCTACCAGGGCGATGGAAGCTTCTTCCATACGGTTGACGATACCGTCAATCTTGTTCACGATGTAATTGTAAAGGATCTGGAGGATAATGGCTACTACCAGACCGAATACTGTAGTAAGGAGGGCTACCTTAATACCACCCGCAACAACTGCAGGGGAAAGGTCACCAACTGTTTCGATACGGTTGAAGGCCTGAATCATACCGATTACCGTACCCATGAAACCAAGCATTGGTGCAATGGCGATGAATAGGGCGATCCAAACAAGGCCGCGCTCAAGGAGGCCCATTTGTACGGAACCGTAAGAAACGATTGCCTTCTCAACAGCGTCAGGGCCTTCGTCGGCGTGGCGCAGTCCTTCGTAAAGTACGCTAGCCGTAGGGCCAGCAGTAGACTTGGCCACTTCCTTGGCACCTTCGATGTCGTTCTCTTCGAGACGCTCACCGATACGAGACATAAGTTTGTCTGTGTTGGTAGAAGCAAGGTTGAGTGTAATGATCCGTTCGATACAGAACGCAAGGCCCAGGATCAGACAGATGAGTACAATAGCCATGAAGCGCCAGTCACCGTCGATGAACTGTTTTTTCAGAACTTGGAATCCTTGGGACTCCTGTGCCATAAGATCTGTGGCGGAGAAAGCTACCAGCGTAAGCGCCGCTAGTGTCTTAGTTAGATGTCGCATAGCCGTGTTTAGGTTTAACGAATAGTTTGTGCGTGAAAAAGTAAATTCTATGCAAACCTGCCGGCTCGCCAGAATGTAATCCTTTGTTTGCATAACCGCCGTTGCGGTAAGTTGTGCGGTGGGAAGGTATTAAATCTTTCCCAACTAAGCACTATGGTAAGTAGAATTCAGAGAAATCCTTTCTACCCATTAGATGGAGAGAAAAGAAAAATTCCTTATCTATTCACTATGCGGAGAGAGAGGGATTCGAACCCTCGAGACAGTTACCCGCCTATACGCTTTCCAAGCGCACCTCTTCAGCCACTCGAGCACCCCTCCGTGAATAAAATCCTAACTAAATCGACCAACATTGCCTCTATTAAGGCTGCGTTGCGAAGAGATCGAGATGGCTCTCGATGTAGGCTTTTTTTGCCCCTACAAGCATCTCTTCGTGAAAAAGTTATTCTTTGGCTGCGGTTGTAAAAGTAGACTATCCGTTGATAGTATTTCCCGCAACGGACGCAAAAATTGCAAAAACGATCCGCAAAACAAAATTTTTATTGGTGTTAGTCCAATTTATAAGTCACTTTTTTGCTGTCCCCAGAGCAGCCCAGAGGTGTTCTGGCTTTACAAAGCGGTCAAGTTCAAAGAGTTGCCAAGTATTTTGGCTCGTTTGCCGTCCAACTGCCTCTGGGGAAGTTTCCCAGATTTCTGCAATCTTTTCTGCGACAAACGGGATATAAGCCGTCTCATTCCGTTTTCCTCGCTTTGGAACTGGCGCGAGGTAAGGTGCATCAGTTTCGAGTAAAATCCGGTTTTTAGGAGCTTCACGGAGAACTTCTTCAAGTCCGCCGTTCTTAAAGGTGGCAACGCCACCTATCCCCAAATAAAAACCAAATCCGATGGCCCGTTCTGCCTGCTCCAAGTTTCCGGTGAAACAGTGGAATACTCCCCGGAGTTTTGGATTGTTTATGCCAGCAATTAGCTCCAGCAATTCATCAATCGAATCCCTGGCATGAATACAGATCGGCAGATCGTAGTCGATGGCCCACTGACATTGCTTCAGAAAAGCAGCTTCCTGTTGCGGTCGGTACGTCTTATCCCAGTACAAATCCATGCCAATTTCACCGATGGCAACCCAGAGGCGTTCCTTCAGGTATGTTTCAATGATGGCCAACTCTTCTTCGTAGTCTGCTTTGACACTGACGGGATGCAGGCCTATCATAGCCAGCACCTGATTCGGATAATCCGCCTCCAACTGAAGCATTGCTTCGTGGGTGTTTCGGTCTATCGCGGGAAGAATGGCTAGCTGAACGCCCGCTTCGCGGGCCCTTGACATAACCTCTTCCCTGTCGTTGTCAAATTTGGTACTGTAAAGGTGAGTATGCGTGTCTATGTACATGCGGGGAGAAGATGCGGGGTTATTATAAAATGGTGGGCGAAGGGGGGGATTAGTTTGTAGTCGGTAGCTTGGCAGATGGTAATCTGGTCGTCGGCGGCTTGGTAGACCGTAATTGGTAGATGCCATACCTTCGCACTATGGCGAAGAAAAAGAAGTTCTACGTAGTCTGGCTCGGGCATACCCCGGGGGTTTATACCGAGTGGTCAAAGGCCAAAAAGGAAATTGACGCCTACAAAGGTGCGAAGTATAAGTCATTTCCTGACCGAAGGCAGGCAGAAGCTGCCTACGCCAACGGATTCCAACACTATATCAATTCTTCGCTCCAAAAACCTGCCTCGCACCAGCGGCCGCGCCCAAGCCCCCGCCGTTCCAATGCTCCAACTACAGAAAAAATACTCAATCAAAGTATTAGCGTAGACGCCGCCTGCTCCGGCAATCCCGGAAAAATGGAATACCAAGGCGTTACCACCGCTGGGAAAAAGCAGCTTTTCCACCGTGCTTTCCCACTGGGAACCAATAACGTCGGCGAATTCCTTGCCCTCGTCCACGCACTCGCCTTTCTAAAATCCCAGGACATGGGTGACCTTCCAATCTACAGCGATTCACAAATCGCCATTGGCTGGATCAAGAAAAAAAAGTGCAAGACGACACTGGTCAAGAACAAGAAAACGGAAGAACTTTACACCTACATTGAACGAGGAGAAAAATGGCTCAAGGCCAATCCGGTGACAAATCCAATTTACAAGTGGAATACAAGGGTTTGGGGGGAGATTCCGGCTGACTTCGGAAGAAAGTAAGCGTTTAAGGCGCTTATTTAGACGGTCGCTGCGCTTGCTTGTAGGCGCGGGCCTACGGCCAGCTTGTAGACGGCCTTCGGCCTTGTAGGCTACCGCACGGATCTGACACTACAAGCGCAGCGTCTAAGGCCGAAGGCCGTCTACAAGAGAGCGAAGCGATCGTCTACAAGACTGAGGGCCGTCTAAATAAGCCCCTTAGTCGCTTATTTAGCTCTAACGAATTTCATCCTGTAATCCGCCCGAATTTCTCCTTTTTTGATCTTTTCCATCTTCCGTTTCACCAACCGCTTCTTCAGAGGCTTCAGCAATTCTGTAAAAAGAATGCCTTCAATATGGTCATACTCGTGTTGGATGACGCGAGCATTCATACCTGTGTAGGTCTCTTCGTGTTCTACGAAGTCCTCATCCTGGTAACGGATCGTGATTTCATCAAGGCGCTCCACGTCTCCGGAAATATCCGGAATACTGAGGCACCCTTCAGACATAGCACCAAGTTCACCTGTCTCCTCAATGATTTCAGCGTTAATGAAGACCTTTTTGATCCCCTGGTGTTCTTCCCCTTCGTCAAACATCGGACCGCTATCTGCCAGAAAGATGCGAATGGAGCGGCCAATCTGTGGCGCAGCCAGGCCGACGCCGTTGGCATTGGCCATGGTTTCCCACATATCAGCAATGAGCTGTTCCAGCCCTTCGTAACCAGGGCCAATGTCTTTAGCAACCTTTTTCAGTACGGGCTGACCGTAAGCGTAAATGGGGAGAATCATCTTTTGGTTTTGGTTTTGTAATCGCCGCAAAAATAGATTAACGGATGGATTCCATGAAATCTTGAAGGATGATTGTCGCAGCAATTTTATCTACACGTTCTTTCTCCCGACGCTTCATTTTGGGCACGCCGGAGTCAATCATCGCCTGCATGGCGCGTTTGGAGGTGAGGTATTCGTCTTGCCGATGCAGTTTCACATCCGGATAAAGCTTAGCGAATTTGCGTTCAAAACCGACTACTTCCTCGTTGATTTTATTCGGCGTTCCGTCTTTGTGCAGACTTTCACCAACCACCAGATCTCCTACTGGTTCAGTGGCCAGGTATTTTTCTAGCCAGTCAAAGAGCTGCCAGGTAGGAACTGTGTCTAACCCCGTTGCAATTATGCGCAGAGGGTCGGAGGCGGCGATGCCGCATTTTTTTGAGCCATAGTCGATGGCGAGAATACGTTTCATAGAGTAGAATCATCAAGGAAGCGGGGAAATCGCTACAGTGCATATAAAGGGGCTGCAAAGCTAAATAATGCGTTTACCGTGCGTTACAACACATGTAAAGCAGGAACAGCCAAAAATGTAAAAAGTATGTGATAAACGTCTTTTTTGTACCGCGTTTCTTTGAATTCTTACCAGCTGAATCATTTCAGTCGCTAGGACAAGTGCAGTAATTTCCGCGGACGCAGGCGGTCAGTGAGCGAAGCCGAACGTGAGCAAAGAATGGGACAAAACAGCAAGCGGCGGAACCCCTTTGAAGGATTCCGCCGCCGCTTAGATTACAGATAGTTTGACAAATTAACTTACTTCCGGCTTACCACTAATCCGGCGGGCAAGAGACTTAATACTCCTCCGGGTCTTGTAAATCAGCCACATCATTACCGGCACGACGACCAGGGTAAGGAAGGTAGCGAAGACCATACCGTAAATAATCGTCCAGGCCATCGGGCCCCAGATGGCGGTGTTGTCACCACCAAGGAAGTAACGTCCGTCCCAGCTAGCAATGAAGCTAAAGAAGTCGAAGTTAAAACCAATGGCCAACGGAATCAGGCCGAGGACGGTCGTAATTGCCGTCAGTAGTACCGGCCGCAGACGGGTCGAACCGCCGTCGACGATGGATTGCCGGATAACGTCAAGTGGAAGCTCAGAAATCTTCTTCACTTTATGTTCCTCCAGCCTTTCCTTCATCAATAGGGTCGTGTAGTCAATCAATACAATCGCATTATTCACCACTACGCCGGCAAGAGAAATGATGCCAACTCCGGTGAAAACTATTGAAAGTGTTCCTCCAAAGAAGAAATAACCAAGGAGTACACCGATCAGTGATAGAACCACCGACGTCAGTATGATGAAGGGAGAGCTAATACTATTGAACTGGGCAACAATGATGATAAAGATCAGGAACAGGGCCACTACGAAAGCTCCGAGGAGGAAACCAAGGTCTTCCTGCTGTTGCTGCTGCTCACCGGTAAATTCAAAGGTGAAGCCCTGTGGCATATCATAGCCTTCCAGTGCTTCAGCTATCTGGGGGACAACGGAGTTGCCAACGTAGCCATCAAGAACGTTAGAGCTGATGGTAATCACCCGGTCTAGGTCCTTCCGCTTAATACTGGAGTAAGTAGAGGTGTATTCCACGCTGGCCACCGTACTCATTGGTACCTGCGTGATGCGGCCGTTAGTCGGGTCGCGGAAGGTAATCCGTTGGTTGAGCAGGTTGTCCACCTGGTTACGATCCTCACGCCTGAGGCGTATGAAGATGGGGTATTCATCTTCTCCTTGCTTGTACTTACTAACCTCCTTACCGTAGACGGAAGTACGAAGCGTGCTGGCAATCTGGAAGGTGGAGAGACCATAGCGACGGGCCGCTTCGCGGTCCACTTTAACGAGCAACTCCGGCTTACCGAGCTTAACGTCGGCCGACAGCTCTTCAATACCAGGGATGCCCTGGGAGTTGATGTAGCTGATGATGTCATCCCCAAGCGGGATGAGTTTTTCCAGGTCGTCGCCAGTGATCTCCAGGTTGATGGCCTTACCCGTTGGCGGGCCGCTCGCGTTCTGACCGACGCTGACTTTGGTTCCGGGAATACCCTGAACGGCCTGCCGGATCTCCTCCATAATGCTCTTCGTGCTCACATCACCACGTTCTCGGAAGGGTGCAAAACTAACCGTGATCCGCGCCTTATTAGGGGTTACACCCGGCTCTGGCGGAGTATTGGGATCGGAAGTATTCTCTCCGATCTGGGTGAGTACTGACTCGACTACATCGCCGTAAGGCTTCAGCATCACCAGTATTTTATTTTCTAGCTGACGGGTTACCTCGTTCGTCGCCTCAATGTCGGAGCCCAGGGGCAACTCCACAAAAGCGTTAACGTACAGCGGGTCGGCCTCAGGGAAGAACTCTATCGTTGGTGGCCGAAGCTGGATAAGGAAGATGGAAAGGAAGAACAAGCCGATCGTACCGAACAGCATCGTCCCGCCCCACCGCAAGGAGGAGTTGATCACTCCCTTATACTTATTCTCTAACCACGGTAGGAAACGGTCCTGAAACACGAAGGATACCGGCCGCAGCAAGAAGTAGTACACGATCGTGACGATCGTAACGATCACCATCAGGTTAAATAGCCATTTAGCACCGACCAGTAGGCCGATCACACCAATGATCATCATCACCACTGCTCCAATCAACGTGTTTCGCATCCCGCGTACGCGGCCCTTCTTCGTCTCTTCGCGCTCATCAATCTTCATGAAGGTTTTGGCAAGAACGGGGTTGATAACGAGGGCTACGATCAGGCTCGATCCCAAAACGAGGATCAGTGTAATCGGGAAGTATTTCATAAACTCCCCCACGATGCCCGGCCAGACGGCCAACGGACTAAAAGCCGCCAGCGTCGTCGCCGTCGAAGCGATGATCGGCCAGGCCACCTCGCCCGCTCCGAACTTGGCCGCGTTGTCCGATCGCTTACCCAATTGCATGTAACGGTAGACGTTTTCCACGATCACAATGCCGTTGTCCACCAGCAAACCGAGGGCCAAGATGAGGGCGAAAAGTACTACGATGTTGAGCGTTACACCCGACAGCCAAATCCACAGAATACCCATCAACATCGATAGCGGAATGGCAATACCAACAAAGATGGCGTTGCGTAAACCGAGAAAAAATAACAGTACCAGCACCACCAGGATTACCCCGGAAATGATGCTGTTCTCCAGGTTGTCCACCTGATCACGGGTGTTATAGGACTGGTCGTTGAAGAAGGTTACGTTCAAGTCAGCAGGCAGTTGTGCCCTCACGCGGGCAACCGCCTCCTGAATTTCATCAGCAGTGGTAAGCAGGTTCTTTCCCGACTTTTTAATCACGTCCAGGCTCACTACCGGCAGGCCATTGGCCCGCGCAATACTGATAGGATCTTCGTAACCAAACTTTACCGTTGCAACGTCGCGGAGGTAAACCAGCCGTTGTTTTTCATTCTTAATAATGGTATTGGCCAACTCTTCGGCATTCTCAAATTCACCGACAACCCGGATGGCGCGACGAACATTATTGTTAACAATTTCTCCGCCGGAAAGCGTTAGGTTTTCACTACCAATCGCGTTCTCAATATCCTGAAAGCTGAGTTCTAGGCTTTCCATCTTACGCACGTCGACGGCAATTTCGATCTCACGGTCCTGCACGCCTTTTAGTTGAACGTCGTTGACGCCCTTGATGTCCTCAATCTCTTCTTCCATCATTTCGCCGTAACGGCGCAGGTCGTCGGGGTCAAAGTCACCACTCATGTTGATCGTCACGATGGGAAAGTCGGCAGCACTAATCTGCAGTATGTTTGGATCTGTATCCAGGTCGCTAGGCAACTCTGGCTTCGCTAGATCAACGGCATCTTTCACCCGCCGGGTTGCTTCGTCAATATCCTCATCGGCATTGAACTCAACGGTAATGACCGAAAAGTCCTGGAGGCTCGTGGACGTGATTTTCTTTATCCCGTCTACCCCCTGTAATTCTTTTTCCAGTGGGCGGGTTACGAGGCTCTCAATGTCTGCTGCCGAGTTACCGAAGTAAGGCGTGTTGACAAAAACCTGGGGAAATTTCACCTCTGGAAACTGCTCCTTTGGCACCTGATCGTAAGCGTAAAGGCCGAAGAGGAAGATCATTATCGTCAGCAAGAAAACACTGGTAGCGTTGTCTACTGCGAGATTGGTTAGGGAGAATGTTCTTTTATTCTGTTCCATGTTAATGGTCTTGTGGTTCGTTGGTCTTTTGGTCTTTTGAGCTACCGCATATTGGAGGCGTGGCTGGGCAAATTTCTATGCCCGTGACACCTCCGGTGGCGGCCCCAAAAGGCCAAATAACCAACAGACCAATTTACTGGATAGGGTTTTGGCTAAGGGATACCTTCTGCCCGTCCGTCAGGCCACGGGAGCCTGCCGTAATGATGCGATCACCAACTTTCAGGCCGCTCTCAACGAGGGCTTGGTTATTGAAGTTTGCACTGGTTTCGATATAGGTTTTCTTGGCTACTGGGCCATTTTCTTCTTCGGTAGCGAGGAACACGAAACGACGGCCATCAATTTCTTGTTGGACCTGGTCTTGGTTAACTATGATGATGTCATCAGCGCTAAAATCTAGGACGTAGACTTCTGCTAACAGGTTGGCCTTCAGCTGGCGGAGGTATTTGGAGGGCACGTCGATTTCAACTTCGAAGGTCCGGTTAGCGGGGTCAACTGTTTTACCGATACGGGTTACCGGAGCCATAAATTCGAGGTCGAGTGCTGGGACTTTCACCTTCAGCCTCTGGCCCCGTTTTACTTTGGTAAGCAAATCTTCGGAGGCATCTGCCACTACGTCAAGGTCGTTGGTATTCAGAATGCTGAGGATCGGCGCGCCGGGCGCGGCGTTTTCTCCCTGGCGCATCATCACGCGGTCAACGGTGCCACTCATGGAGGCGTAGACGTTTTTCTTGGCCGATTGGACGTCGATACTGGCCAGTTGTTTCTGGACGCGGTCGTAGTTGTTCTTGGCCTGGAGGTACTGAATTTCGGAGCCGATGTTTTGGTCCCAAAGGCGCTTTTGTCGCTCGAAAATAGTCTTGGAAAGTTCACCAGCAGTTTCCAATTCAGCCCGTTGGCTGGTAATGTTTTCCACGTCAAGGACGGCAACGAGTTGGCCTTTGCGGATAGCATCGCCTTCGTCAAATTTCATGCTCAGTATGCGGCCTGGAATTTGGGGAGTAGCCATGGCTGATTCAGTAGCTCGGACGGTTGCCTGTACGTTGGCATAGTCTTCGAAGGAAGATTTTTTCACCGCCTCGTAGGCTACCAAGGCTCCTTTTGGGGCCAGGCTTGGTTCTTCGGAAAAGATATCTTTTTCCAAAGCTTCGACTTTCTGTGTCAGCGTTCGAAGTTCAGCCTTTTTGGTTTTAAGGTATTCCTTTTTACCGGCCAAGTCGGCCGGAACTGCTTCGACATCTGTGCCGGGGCCGCAGGATGCAAGGAAGGTTAGAAAGAGCAGGGAAAGGAGGGGAAGTATAGTTTTCATCGGGGAAGATGGAGTTGGTAGGTTAGTGGGGATGGTGGCTGGACGTTAGGGGCCAGGGGCTAGGAAGCTAGGAGTTAAAAACTAGTTTCTAGCTCTCTAGTTTCTAGCTCTCTACCTATTGGCCAAGGGCCAGTGATAGTTCTTCTTTAGCCACAAGTGCTTCGTAAAGGACGCTCAGGTAATTCGCCTGTGCTTCGTAGAGACCTTGCTCTGCCTGGACAACTTCGATGCTGGAGCCAACGCCTTCCCGGTATTTGGTCTGGGTTGCGTCGTAGATTCTTTGGGCTAGGGCGAGGTTGTCTTTGCTAACACTTAGGCGGTCAGCAGCCGTTTTGAAAGAAGACCGGGCGTTGAGGACCTCCAGTTGGATGCCACGCTGGGCATCGTTGCGCTGGTTGACGACCTTCTGCTTGGCCAACTTCGCCTTTTCCACGCGGGCGGAACGCCCGCCGAAGTCATAGATAGGAATATTCGCCTCCAAGCCAAGCACTACCGTCGGCGCCCAAAACCCATCGCTAAAGCTGTTGCCCTGAAATTGATACTGGCCAGAGACGGAGGCATAAACAGTTGGCAAGTAAGCCGCCTTCTGCAGCTCCACGTTCAAGTCTTGCAACTCCAACGTTTTTTCCAGCAGGCGAATTTCCGGACGGTTGTTGAAAGGAATTTCACCGGAGAGTGCAGCAGCTTCGACGTCGAGCTCTACAGCGTCCAGATCATCATCTACCGCCAACCCTTCGTCCATGGGATAGTTAATGGTGTACTTGAGGGCACGGAGTGCATTCTCTCCTTGCTGGGCAACATTGTCACGCTGGTTAAGGAGGTTATTGAGGCTGAGAACAAGGCGATCAACGTCCAATTGCTCAACGAAGCCGGCATCGTATTGGGCGCGGGTTTCGGAGAGTAGTTTCTCCAAATTAGAGATGTTATTATCCAGAATACCAACATTGGTTTTAAGCAACAAAACCGGGAAGTAAGCCTGTGTGACCTGGCTACGAACCATCCGCTCAGTGTTCTCCAGTTGGAGATTGTAATAAGCGCCACTGGCGCGCGCAGCGCGCAGGCCAACGAAGAAGCTGCCGTCAAACAACATCCCTCGGGCACTGATGCCGCCCGTGAGACTGTTCTTCAGCTGGAAGGCAATGGAGGTTGGTGCATCGGGATCTCCCATGGCGAAAGCCTCTGGTAGGGGAAGTACCGGAACCTTCAAGAAATGGTTAAAATCTAGGGTACCATTGATTTGAGGCAAGCCGGTACTTAGCCGTTCTTTAATCGTTTGCTCGGCATCGAGGATGTCTACTTGGGCATTTTTAACGGAAGTGGCATTTGCTACGGCGTAGTCGACAGCGTCTTTAAGGCTGAAGACTTTGTCCGTCTGGGCTGAAAGCGGCAACGCCATGCCAAAGGCAAGGAGTAGCAGCATGCAGCGGAAAAGTAAAGTTCTCATTTGATGGGCGGTTTGTCTGTTTGTGCTTTTGTTTGATGGGGTATCAATACTCATTCGAGGGCTTCTTGCTTTAAGTACAGTTCTACGCGATCACGACCGAATTGGTTGGTAATTCCATGAAAATGATAGACACTTAGTTCTTTTATAATGTCAGCAAGGAGTCGATCCTGTGCAGGAAAGAGCTTGGTGTCAATAACCATCAGCATCATCCCTACGTAGAAATTAGCGACCAGTTCACTATCTAAGTCATCCCGGTAAAGCCCTTCTTCCATACCACGGTCGAGGTTGGACATGATTGAATTTTGAAATTCATCATGGTGGGCCTTCATTTTTTCAAGGAAAATACCCGGATAGTATTTCTGCAAATCCCGCATGGTCGCCGGAGAAATCTTCCGCATCTGCCGGATGAAATACCGGCTATTTAGCAGGAATTCATCAATGGCATCTTTTGCAGAACGGTGATTAGCCTCCATAACATGGAGATCTTCACAAGCATCAGCCTCCAGGACAAGGGTGATCAGCTCTTCCTTATTTCCCACTAAAGTGTAGACCGTTTTTTTGGAAACGCCCATCTTTTGGGCGATTTCGTCCATGCTGACACTCTTGATGCCAAGGCTCATGTACATCTCCCCTGCGGTAGAAATTAGTTTAGCGAGTAATGTTTCGTTTTCGTTCACAGCACGTAGACGTAGGAAACTTTAAAAGGTTCGATAGTTTCCATCGTTTCTTCCGTTTTCACAACGGAGCATGTCGTTTGAGAATAAAGACAAGCGCCTACCGCGTTGTTATGGCGTGAACAACTTGCCGCTGTCGCGTTGGCTCCCCTGTTGCAATCGGCATAAATGCCAACACTACGGGCAACCTTATTAAGTCTTAAAGAGTCTACTCCGGAGTAAGCCCAACAACTACCCGTTACTTACTTATTTACTACTAACTACCTTCGCGGCATGAACAAGCAACTCGTCAACATTCTCCGTTTCTTACTCTTCGTTGGCGTTGGCGCCGGCATTCTTTTCCTGATGTACCGGAGCCAGCAAGCAGCCTTTCTGGAGCAGTGTCGCTTAGACGGCACACCAGAGGACCAGTGTTCCTTGTTAGACAAACTCATTGCCGACTTTCGCGGCGCCAGTACCTTCTGGCTACTTATGACGCTGGTGGCCTTCTCCGTTAGCAATCTCAGCCGGGCCATCCGCTGGAACATGATGCTCCGCACCTTCGGCAAAACACCACGGTTGATCAATGCATTCCTGACCATCAACCTCGGCTACTTCGCCAACCTGGGTTTCCCCCGTTTCGGCGAAATCGTTCGGCCAGCGGCGATGGCCCGCTACGAGAAGATTAGCCTTGAACGGGTGATGGGTACTGTGGTTGTTGGCCGGATGGTCGACGTTCTTATGCTACTCCTCATCACGGGTGTCGCGCTCCTCCTCGGCCGGGAAAAATTATGGAACCGTGCCCTCGAGCTTGCGGACATGGGCGACAAGGTTGACACCCTACAAACGCTTGCAATCATCTGTGTTGTGGCGGGCTTGGCCGTTCTGGGCATCGCCTGGTGGCAGCGCAAGGCCATTGTGGGCAGCGCCCTCGGGCAAAAGGTAATCGGCGTCGTCAAAGGCTTCGGTGAAGGGATACAGACGATTATGAAGGTTAAAAGCCCAGTGCTTTTCATCCTGCACAGCGTCATCATCTGGTTGATGTACATCCTGATGACTTGGTTTGTCATCCTAGCCTTCCAGCCCACGACTAATCTGGGCGTTGAGCCTGCGCTGGTGACCTTCGTTTCCGGCGGCTGGGGCATTGTCATTCCAAGCCCGGGAGGGATGGGTACCTACCACTTCCTGACGGGCGAAGCCCTCAAGCTTTATAATATTGCCCCACTCGATGCCTTCAGTTGGGCCAACATCTCCTTCTTTACCATCAATATTGGCTGCAATGTGCTGATTGGGCTGGGAGCGTTATTGGCGTTGCCGGCGATTAATCAGGGATATGAGCCGAAGTAGTCTGGCAAGAGGCAGGGGTAGAGATTAGAGAGTCAAAACGGTGGAGGTGAAATATCTTGACGCTGTAGTCCGCCAGGATTTTATGCTTTAGCACCGGAGTTATCCGGTGGAAGGCGGACATTTGTCAGCTGGGCTGCCGCATGTTGGAGGCGACAAGTTAGCCGCGGCCGCAGGCGGTCACCTGAGCGAAGCCGAATGTGTGCAAAGGATGTTTTTAGAGCAGGATTAACCCTGGTTTTGCCACGAGCATGTTGTGCGTACTGTGTTGGCTAAAACCCGTTGTACAGGCATTCGAATAAAACGATGATAGGGAAAGGCCTGCAACAGCCAACCAGCCTGAAATTCCGAAAAACCGAAAAATCAAACCGGGCATATAAAACCACGTCGTCCTAATCCACAAAAAGATACAAGGCCTAATAGAAATGCGGCCTCCAGGGGGGATGTCTGATTGTCCGATAAATCAGACAGCCTGCTTTTCAACCTCCTTTGCACACATTCGGCTTCGCTCAGTGACCGCCTGCGGCCGCGGCCAGGAAACAGACATTAGGGTTTAGCTATTAGATACTCCCCCAGGCCCTAATGACAAAAACTAGCTAGACGAGCGATCACATCCTGATACCTACCAATGCGGAGTCTCCAACACCTACCCCCTGCGGTAGCCATTCTCACATTCCTCCATTCATACCCTGCCGCCTACCACGTGCGCCACCTACCCACCAACTCCCAAATTCAGTGACTCAGCACCCCACCAACTAAAAACAGAAAGCCTCCTCCACCCGAAGGTGAAGGAGGCTTTCCAAGTCTAAGCTATCTGCTTAGCGTTTGGGAGGAAACGCTTAGGCTTTAGCCGGTGTTGCAGCTCCTTCGGCAACCGTCTTGGCTTCGAGCTCAGCAGTGAGGTCGTGGACAATCGGTGTGGCGATGAAGATGGAAGAGTAAGTACCGACGATGATACCAACGATCAGGGCGAAGGCGAAGCCTTTGATGCTGCTACCACCGAAGAGGAAGAGCACGAGTACCACGATCAGGGTAGTCAGGGAGGTAATTACGGTACGGGAAACGGTGCTGTTGATGGCACTGTTGATTACTTCGGTCTTGCCACGGCTGACGTAGGTATTGAGGAACTCACGGATACGGTCAAATACAACCACTGTATCGTTAATAGAGTAACCAATTACGGTCAGGATGGCGGCGATGAAGGCCTGGTCTACTTCCATGGTAAAACCAAGCATTCCCCAGAAGCCAGCGAAGATACCCAGCACGATAATCGTATCGTGGAAGAGGGCAGCAACGGCACCAAGAGAGTACTGCCACTTATTGAAGCGGAGTAGGAGATACAGGAAGATCAGGAGGAGACCAATCGTACCTGCCCAGAGAGCAGAACGCTTGATATCATCCGCGATGGTAGGACCAACTTTGCTGACACTGATGATGTGCGAACCAGACTCAGCTTCAGTATTGCTGAAGCTGTCGTAGGTAAGGCTGTTGTCACCAGTAGCTGTTTTCACACCTTCGTAGAGGGCTGCGAGTACAACTTCCTGTGCTTCTTTACCCTCAACTTTACCGGTCTCGTCAATGAGGTAGTCGGTAACGACGTTGAAAGTGTTGTCGCTGTCAACTGCCTTGATGGTAGGCTCACCACCGAAAGGAGCAGTAAGTGCGGTACGGAGTGCCTGGGCATCCGTTTCACTGTCAAGAACAACATTGTAGCTGTAACCACCTTTGAAGTCAACACTAAGGTCGAAGCCTTTGGTGAAGATCGCGGCAAGAGAAGCGACAACCATTACAGCCGAGAAGGCGTAAGTGATCTTACGCTTACCGATCCAGTCGATGTTTACGTTAGCGAAGAGGTTCTTACTTGGAGGAGTCCAAAAGGAGATGTCGTTACCGCGGCCAGCCCACCAGTCGATCATAAGACGACCAACGAGAACGGCTGTGAATACGGAAGAGACAACACCTACCATCAGAACGACTGCGAAGCCTTTGATGGGGCCGAGGCCAAAGTAAGCGAGCGTCATTGCTACGAGGAAGGTAGTAACGTTGGCATCGATGATGGCGGAGTAAGAGTTGCTGAAGCCGTCTTTGATGGCGTTCAGTTTTGTCTTACCTGACCGGAGTTCTTCTCGGACACGCTCAAAGATGATAACGTTGGCATCTACCGCCATACCGATGGTCAGCAGGATACCGGCGATACCCGGAAGGGTAAGCACAGCACCAAAGCTTGCAAGGGTACCGAAGATGAACAAGAGGTTCAGCAACAGGGCAATGATGGAAACGATACCTGCACCACCGTAGTAGAACAACATGAACACCAGTACGAGACCGAAACCGATGAGCATTGCTGTTTTAGAACGGCTGATGTTATCAGCACCGAGACTTGGACCAACTATGTTTTCCTGGATGATCTCCAAACGAGCAGGAAGACGACCTACCTGCAGGATGCTGGCAAGGTCATCGGCCTCCTGGATGTTGAAACCGCCAGTGATGGCAGTGTTACCACCTGGGATCGGACCGTTCACACGTGGAGCGGAAACAACCATAGAGTCAAGAAGAATAGCAACCTGACGGTTGTTATCGTTAGCTGCTTCCGTCGTCATACGCGCCCAGATGCGAGCACCTTCGGAGTTCATGCTGAGGTTAACGGCCAGCTGACCTGTCTGGTCGGGGCTGGAGCTAGCAGTAGTAACGTAAGCACCGGTCAGTGGAGCTTTGCCGTCACGTGGAAGGCGAAGCTGGTAGAGCTGGTGGACATCGGCAGAAGTACCGTCTTCGTTTGCTGGAAGCGCTTTTTCGCTCCAACGGAAGATGGCATCCCGAGGGAAAAGACGTGCTACGTCTGCGTCCCTGAGCATGGAATTAATCTTGCCCATGTCGCTTTCCTTCGCAATACCGATAACGGCCTGGCCGAAGCTACCTGTACCATTCAGGCTGAGAAGGCTCAGGAGAGGGCCGGCAGTCTGATCCGTAATTTCAACAGAGTCGATACGTTCAATACCGGTCGTAAGGTTACCAACTGCGTCGGTAGCGTAGAGCGTATCGTAGCGATATACCTTAGCTTCCTGGATGCTAGTGTCGCGGCCTTCTGCCAATTTCTGACGGCGTTCGAGAACTTGGTCAGCTTGAACGATGGCGTTGAATAAGGTATTATCAATGCGCTTAACGTCGAAGAATTCGAGGTTGGCAGCGCCAATGAGGAATGAACGCGCACGTTCAGGGTTCTCGATACCTGGTAATTCTACAAGAATAAGGTCACGGTCCTTATCAAGGCTAATGTTCGGCTGAACAACACCCAGCTTATCAATACGACGCTTAAGTTGGTCGTGCGTAAGCGATACCGTTTCGGTAGCGAGCTTACGAAGTGTGATGATAACTTGTCCGTCGGAGTCGTTTTGTCCAACCTGATCCTGAAGGATATCACTGCCACTGAAAATAGGAGCGAGTGACTTGTCACCCTTCACCTCTTGCCAAGCGTCGGCGAAGAGAGCGATGTAATCAGTTTGAGCGCTTTTTTGAGCAAGGGAGGCTTGGTTGAGTGCTTCTTTTAAAGTGGGGTCGTCGGAGTTCCTGGCCATCGACCTTATGAACTCTCGGAGGTCGACCTGCAACACGACGGCCATGCCGCCTTTGAGGTCAAGCCCTAAGTTGAGCTGTTTGGCCTTAAGATCCTGATAGGTAAAACTACCTAAGAGGCGTACGTCGAGTACTACTTTGTCGGAAATACTGTCGAGGTACCCAGCGCGGGATGCGCGGTATACCTCACCTTCGGTTTGTCCTGATTCTTGTTCTGCGTAATCTGCAGCGGCGTTCTCGACGCTGTTAGATGGCAAAACATAGAGGTACTGAATAGCAGTAACCAGGACCATAACCACAAGGAAGAATTTGATAATTCCCTTGCCTTGCATAGCTGTAAAATTTAGGTTTCGTGCGGGCCCGCCGTACGAAATTAGAGACGGGACCACCACTTTAAAAAAATGATGAAGCTGCCAACTTAGACAACAAAAAGCCCCCCGAAGAGGGCCATACAATCGCTAAATTGGCGTTCCAAACCCGGAGCCTCCCAGACCCGGGTTTTTGGAAACGGCTGCAAATATACGAATAAATGGAAAAGAGGCTAGTCCCTAGTGCTTAGCACGAAGCAGTTAACCTTTAGAAATCAGCCCGCTCCTTCTCCCTGAGAGACAAAGTGAGTGGGCGAGTCAATCGTTACAAACTTATTTATCCGCAATAAGGAACGTCAATTTAATAACTGCCTATTTACGCTGCGCGTGATCGCTTCGTTCAGAGTTGCAACTTGTCCTCGCAGCACTGCCCTTACCCCACAAACAAAACTGCTACCTTGGTCGTAAGATGAGTAAAAAACGAAGAAAGACTACAGGGCTTCCACCAGGAGCAATCGTATTCACTGGCAAGCAGCAGGTAACTCAAATCGCTGTTCAATACGTTGAATACAATGAAAAGCACCTCCGCCAGGAATCCGTTGAAGATGTATCGATTAAAACGTTCCACGCTCCTAACGAAGAAGTGGTGCAGTGGTACGACGTTCGTGGCCTTCACGACGTAGAACTGATTGTTGAAATAGGCAAGGTTTTTTCCGTCCATTCACTGGTACTTGAAGATATTGTCGACACCAACCAACGGCCCAAGCTGGAAGAAACAGAAAGAGGCGTTTTCGTTACCATGAAGTCCCTTGGTTTTTCGGCGGAGACCATGGAAGTAACCGTGGAGCACGTTGCCTTTTACTTAGGTGACGCTTTCCTACTCACCTTTCAGGAAAAGGAGGAGGATTTATTTTTGGTGATCCGCAATCGGATTGAAAAGTCTGCTGGTAAGATTCGGTGCAAAACAACGGACTACTTACTTTACGCATTACTCGACTTTCTTGTCGATAGGTACTTCGTCGTCCTCGAAGAAATAGAGGAGGTCATTGAATCCCTAGAGTTAAGGATTGTAGAAAGTCATTCCAATCAGGAAAGAGCGGAGATATTCCGCCTGAAGAGAGAGGTAAGTAAAATCCGTAAAAACACCACGCCACTACGGGAGATGCTCCACGCCTTTATAAATAGCGACAGCCCCTTGAAGACAGAAGGAATGGACATGTACCTCCGGGACTTGAAGGACCATACCTTTCACGTTGTTGAATTGGCCGAGACTTATCGGGAAAACCTAAACAGTCTGCAGGACTTACTACTGTCTGAGTTAGGCCATCGCACCAACAGCGTGATGCAGGTGCTGACCATTGTCTCCTCCATATTCATCCCACTAACTTTCCTGGCAGGCATTTATGGTATGAATTTCAAAAACATCCCTGAGTTACATTACCAAAACGGGTACTTCGTTCTGGTCGGTGTGATGCTGGTGATAGCTGTGGGTTTACTGTATTTTTTCAGGAGGAAGTCCTGGCTGTAAGCGACACAGCAATAGGCTAAAGCCATTTACAGCAATTGTGGTCCTATTGAAAATTAGTGGTTAGAGAGGCACCAAAGCCAAGCAGGCTTAAAGTCAAGCCATCAAACAGTTGCCACCCCCACAACGAAACTTCCCCTCCCCTTCCACGCATTACTTAAGCTACGTACCTTCGCGTTCCGAAACTTATATGTATGCGCACTTTAATGACTTCCGCCCTACCCTACGCCAACGGCCCCCTTCACCTGGGGCACCTGGCCGGGGCTTACCTGCCCGCCGACATCTTCGCACGCTATATGCGCCTGAAAGGTGAGGATGTGCTGTGGGTCTGTGGTTCCGACGAGCACGGAGCAGCCATTACGCTAAGGGCCAAAAAAGAAGGCATTGATCCGCGCGAGATTATCGATAAGTACCACGCCCTGAACAAAGAGAGCTTTGAACAGCTTGGCATCAGTTTCGATTATTTCCACCGCACCAGTGAGAAATTACACCACGAAACCAGTCAGGATTTTTTCAAAACATTGTTGGCCCAGGGCGATCAGTTCGAGGTAAAAACCACCGAGCAGTACTACGACCCAGAGGCAAAGCAATTTCTTGCCGACCGCTACATTAAGGGCACTTGCCCCAACTGTGGCAATGACAACGCCTTTGGCGATCAGTGCGAAAACTGCGGCAAAGACCTCTCCCCTACTGAGTTGATAAACCCAGTCTCGACCATTAGCGGCGCCAAGCCGGAGCTTCGGGAAACGACCCACTGGTTTTTCCGTCTCGACAACCACGAAGAATGGCTGAAGGAATGGATCAAGACAGGCAAGGTCGACGGCGTGCAGCTACACGACCCCAAGACCTGGAAGAAGCACGTTACTGGCCAATGCATGAGCTGGCTGGACGGCGGGCTGCACTCACGTTCAATCACACGGGACCTCGACTGGGGCATACAGGTGCCGGTAGAAGGCGCAGAAGGCAAGGTTTTATACGTTTGGTTTGACGCGCCGATCGGCTACATATCGGCCACGAAACAGTGGGCGCTGGAGAACGGCGGCAACTGGGAAGACTGGTGGAAAGGCGACGACAGTCGATTGCTGCACTTCATCGGCAAGGACAACATCGTTTTTCATTGCATCGTATTCCCGTCAATGCTCAAGGCCCACGGCGACTACAATTTGCCTGAAAACGTACCAGCGAACCAGTTCCTGAACTACGAAGGCGATAAGTTTTCCAAGTCGCGTGGCTGGGGGATTGAACTTCACGAATACCTGAAGACATTTAAGGACTTCGAGAACGGCAAAGACGCCCTACGCTGGGCCCTAATCCGCAACATGCCCGAGAACCAGGACGCCGATTTTACCTGGGATGGCTTCGAGGAATACTACGACAAAGACCTGGCCGACAAGCTGGGCAACTTCTTCAACCGGGTAACGGTGCTGACGCACAAGTACTACGGAGGAGCGGTTCCGAAGCCATCTACTCCCCTCTCACATGGAGAGGGGCCGGGGGAGAGGACCGAGGCGCGGACGCAGGTGCAAGGAAAGGTTGCAGAAGCAGTGCACTCCATTGGTTCCCACATCGAAGCCTACCGCTTCAAGGACGCCGCTACCGCCTTCGTCGAACTCGCCACCTTCGGCAACACTTACCTCCAGGACGCCGCCCCCTGGTCCTTGTACAAGGCCAACCCAGGCAATCCGAAGATTGCAGAGACCATGTTTCTCTCCGCTCAGATCGCCGCAGCACTGGCAATAACCTGCACACCATTCGTCCCGTTTGCTGCCGAGAAACTCCGTGCAGCCCTCAACCAAGCTCCCGCCACCAACGGTGACTGGCAGCTGGCCCTCGACGCCCTCACAGCAGGCCACCCACTTATTTCCTCCGGCCATGTGCTGGGGCAGGCCGGTGTTCTGTTCCCAAAAATAAACGACCGCAAAGACGACAGCCGCAAGCAAATCATCGACGCCGAACGGGCTAAGATGGCAACCGCGCTGGCCGCCAAAGAAGCCGCAGCTACAACCGAAGCAGCTACCGAGGCAAGCGCCCACGAGCCCTTCAAACCAGAAATGACCTTCGACGACTTCCTGAAAATGGACCTCCGAACGGCAACGGTCCTGACCGCCGAGAAAGTCAAAAAATCCAGCAAACTCCTGCACCTGACCATTGACTTAGGGACGGAGCAGCGCTCCGTCGTCTCCGGCATCGCCAAACACTTCTCCCCAGAGGACATCGTTGGCCAAACCGTCTGCGTAGTCACCAACCTAGCCCCACGGAAGATGGCCGGCGTCCTCTCCGAAGCCATGATCCTCATGGCCGAAGACGGCGAAGGGAAGCTGCAGTTCGTCAGCCCACCGGAAGGATTTGGGAACGGGTGGACGGTTAGGTAAAATGATATGCGGTATTCGATTCCTGATACTTGATATGTGATTTGGCAACCCGCAACCCGCAACCCGGGGGTAGGGACAAGCCCCACTCCTACCATTCTAGTGATGGTGGTAATGAATGAATGATTAGGATTATTCCATTTCGCTGGCAACCCGCACCACGCAACCCGCAACTTCGCAACCCGCAACTTCGCAACCCGCACCACGCAACCCGCACCACGCAACCCGCACCACGCAACCCGCACCCCGCAACCCGCACCCCGCAACTTCGCAACCCGCACCCGCACCCGCACCCGCACCCGCACCCGCCAAAATAATACCTTAGCAGGATGAAACCCTACATCCTACTAACATTACTCATCTGCCTTGGTCTAATTGGCTGCGGCGATGCCCCGCTGCCAGAAAGCCCCGTTGTTCCGCCGAAAACGACCATCCAACCACCAGTTCCTGAACCGGCATCTTCATCCACGCCGAAGATTATTGAACCACCAGAACGCCTCCGCCCACCGGGAGACAGCGCCGCCTTCTCCGAATTCCTCGAACACTTTTTGATCGACAACCTGAACGGCCTGACCTTTATCAACTGCCAGTACGTCGACAACCCACAATACGGTAATTGGCCGCACGGCCTG
>JBLIGS010000011.1:0-20829 GCA_047637095.1 Neolewinella sp.
GGGCAAGCCCCACCCCTACCATGCTACCGATGTTATTGGGTTGTGATGATGGTTTACCTGACCTCCGACGCTTCTGGCACCTCCGACGACGGCAACAACCGCAACCCCTGCAACAACTGCAACAATTGTAACCCCTGCAACAACTGTCCCCCTTACAACAACTGCAACATCTGTTAAACCATTCTCGCCCCCCTACGTTGCCGATACTATGTCCGATAACAATCACACGATGGAACTTAACGATCCGCCGCAGGATCCTACGGCCGCAAGCCGTAAGGAAGACCACATTGAAATGGCATTCCGGTCACAGGTGGATCGGATGGCGCTGGACGATCGTTTTTACTACGAACCCATGTTGGCGGCTCATCCGGTGCCGGGGTCATTGCCGGCCTTCGACTTTGGCGGTAAGACCATGCGTGCGCCCCTTTGGGTGAGCAGCATGACGGGCGGAACGGAGAAAGCCTACGTCATCAACCAGAACCTCGGGATGGCCTGTGCTGAATTTGGTATGGGTATGGGCTTGGGCTCTTGCCGACCGTTGTTGTATGGACATGATCGCTTGCGCGACTTTGATATTCGGCCGGTTACCGGCGACGATGTTCCACTGTTTGCGAACCTGGGCGTTGCCCAGATTCAGGAACTGTTGGATGATGGCCGGGAGAAGGAATTGCAGCAGATGGTGGATGCGCTGAGAGCAGATGGCCTGATCATTCACGTGAATCCCTTGCAGGAGGCGATGCAGCCTGAGGGGGATCGGTTTACGGTGTCGCCGCTGGCGACGGTTAAGGCCACGATGGCGGCGTTACCAGCTTTGCCCATTATCGTCAAGGCGGTAGGGCAGGGGATGGGGCCGGCCAGCCTGAAAGCTTTGTTGGAGTTGCCCTTGTTGGCGGTAGATACGGCGGCCAACGGCGGTACGAACTTCAGTAAGTTGGAGTTGCTGCGCTCAGACGAGATGGTTCGCCAGGCCTACGAGCCGGTGGTTAACCTTGGCCATTCTGCGGAAGAGATGGTGGGTTTCATCAACGATGCTGTTCTGGCGCGGACGCAGGCGGTCACTGAGCGGAGCCGAAGTGTGCAGTGTAAGAACTTAATAGCAAGCGGAGGTGTCCGGGACTTCCTAGACGGCTATCACCTAATCCAAAAATCAACCCTCCCCGCCGTCTATGGCCAAGCTTCGGCCTTCCTTCGCTACGCGCGAGAGGATTATGGGACGCTCCAACGCTACATCGAGACCCAGCTGAGGGGATTAGAATTGGCCTACGCCTACTTAGTCGTTAAGTAATACCGTAATTTCGCCGATTCACTACCGTCTACAGACTACCACACTACAACTACCGCCTACACACTACCGACTACTAAAGATGAACCCCAAGCAGATCAACGGCTTTTCGAAGCTTACGAAAGCGGAACGCCGCAAATGGCTCAAGGAGCAATTCCTTAGCGACGGAACGGACCTTGAACGTTTTGATACGGATGAGGCTTTGCAGTCTGTTCTGGACAATTTTAGCGAGAACACGGTTGCTAATTTCCCTATGCCGTTTGGCGTAGCGCCAAATTTTGTGGTGAATGGAAAGACCTACGCCGTACCGATGGTGATTGAGGAAAGCAGTGTAGTGGCCGCCGCGAGCGCGGCGGCGAAATACTGGATGCCCAGGGGCGGATTCCATGCTGAAGTGGTAGCGGCGGAGAAACTCGGCCAACTGCACTTTAGGTGGTCCGGCCAGCCGGAGCGTCGCGCTGCTTTGTTGTCCAATCTTTGCACCCGCGTTCGCGCCCAAACCGCCGAACTTACCGACAGAATGGAGAGTCGAGGAGGCGGTGTTCGTGGCCTCACCTGGAAGCACCTCCCCGAGGTCGCTCCGGATTATTACCAACTGCTCGTCCGCTTCGGAACGGCCGACAGCATGGGCGCCAATTTTATCAACACCGTCCTGGAAGCCTACGGCGACGAACTCAGCCGCTGGGCGGCCAACTGCCCAGAGCTCTCCGCGGACGAACGCGACCTCGAAGTCATCATGGCCATCCTCAGCAATCACACACCCAACTGCCTCGTCCGCGCTTGGGTAAGTTGCCCCATCGAGGAAATGAACATCAATGGAAGCACGATCGATGCGGCCGATTTTGCCCGCCGCTTCAAGCTTGCTGTCGACATCGCCCGCCAGGATCCCTACCGAGCCGTTACCCACAACAAAGGCATCATGAACGGTGTCGATGCCGTCGTACTCGCCACGGGCAATGACTTCCGGGCCATCGAAGCCTCCACCCATGCCTTCGCAGCCCAAGACGGCCAGTACCGAGGCCTCAGCCGCTGCGAAGTCAGCAACGGAAACTTCCACTTCGAAGTCAGCCTGCCCCTCGCCGTTGGTACCGTTGGCGGACTGACCAAGCTGCACCCCCTGGCCAAAATTTCACTGGAAATGCTGGGCAACCCCAGTGCCCACGAACTGATGTCGGTCATGGCCGCTGCCGGCCTCGCCCAAAACTTCGCTGCCCTGCGAAGCCTCGTTACCACCGGCATCCAGAAAGGACACATGAAGATGCACCTCCAGAACATCCTTTCATCCTTCGATGCCACACCTAGAGAGCGGCGTAAAACGGAAGATCACTTCAAGGGCGAAACAGTTAGCCACCACGGCGTGCGGGAGTTTGTGGAATCTTTGCGGTAAACCTGCAACCCGCACCATTGGGGTAGGGGCAAGCCCCACCCCTACCATTCTATCGTTACCTGTCATGATTGACGGTAATTATTCCATTTCGCGGATAACTCCTG
Source organism: Neolewinella sp. (assembly GCA_047637095.1). Classification (GTDB taxonomy): domain Bacteria; phylum Bacteroidota; class Bacteroidia; order Chitinophagales; family Saprospiraceae; genus Neolewinella. Next base: position 2,774 of record JBLIGS010000011.1, read on the forward strand.
CCTCGCCTCCGACGTTTGCAACAACTGCAACAACTGCAACAACTGCAACAACTGCAACAACTGGTTAACCCTCATTAACAAACATTCACACCCCAACCATTGCTCACCGCCCGCAGAGTCCCGACATTGCGCTATGCGCCTTACCCACCTATTATTAGTTCCCTGTTTTGCACTGTTATTAATCTACGGCCCGTTGGCTATTTCCAGCTGCGGCAGCGGTAACCCCGGCTTGTATACCATTGAATTAACGGACAGCATCCGAACATCCGGGCCCACGCACTTGCAGATTTACTGGGCGGTCAAAGACACCGCCCGCTGGGAAGCAACCGTTGCAGCAGCAGACAGCATTGCAACCGACAGCAGTAGCTTGATACTTAGAAGCGGAGGGATATGGTACCAAGCCAGAATAGCTGAAGATGGACTTCGGGCCAGCCAGCACTATCCGGGTTGGGAACGGCAAATTGACACCGTTTCTCTTCGGAAGAGCATTATTCGAATGTTGGACAATCAACGGGTGATTGTAGAAGTCCCTGCTGCTAATATTGTGCTAGGAGGGGACTCCCTTCGGATTGGCATCATCAGGGTGTTGGGCAAGGCTTTTGATTGGCAGAACTTCGAACTGAACCACCCAGACTACTTGCTCCTTACCACTGCTGGTGAAGATATGGTGCCCATTGCCATCGACCAGGACAACGTTGGGGCCATCAGCCGGCAAACGGTGTTCCGGGTTGGCCGGAAGTACTACGTCCTCCGATCGGTAGCGGAAGACTATAGTAGTATCACCGTCGAAGCAATGGAGGCCGCCCGAGGCATGCCCCTCGTCGCAGAACTGGATACTTACTACAAGCAAATTCCGGTAAAGGACCTCGATGGCAACCCCACCACCGTCAAACGAAGACCTGGCCGCGACCTTGCCGCCTATTTCTTTACCCTTGGCGGATATATCCCGCAGAAAATCCTTCGCCTCGACAGCCTTTACAAGGCTCTTCCAGAAGACAAAAAGGACGACGTCGACATCGCCCTGATTAGCCGCTACGACTTACCCGATTCGCTGCGGGCGTTCATCGCCCGGCACGACATCCAATTCCCCATCTACCAGTCAACGGAAAAGACCTGCCTGAGGCTAAATTGCAATGCCTATCTACCCTATTTTATCGCGGTGAATGAAACGGGAAGGATTGTGAGTTACCATGGCTGGCATGATTCGTTGGAGCGGAAGCTAGGGGTGGTTGAGGACGAGGCTTTTTGATCAATACCAACCAGTTTTTTACTTCGCTTTTAATCCTAATATTTTTCAAAGAGAACCACCTTGGGACTAGTGAAAGAGGTTAGGAGCCTCCGGAAATATTATGAGATGTCTGGTAAATAGGCTCGTTCATCTTTCTATAGACACGTTCAGGAATCTTTCTGTTGTGAAAGAAGTAGAGAACTAGCACATTTGTATCATATTTTTTAGGTCTATTTTTTTTCATGAGAGCTTTATGTAGAGAGGCGTTCTAATAGTTTTGGGCTAGGCCGAATTCGATTAGATATTGTGCCTTGTTCCCTTGTTAGAGGGTCTCTCTACTTTTGTAAGACTACATATAGATTCGAAGAACACGATGCTATTAAGACCAATTTAATCCTTTCGTTTGTAAAGGGTTTTTCAATGATAATACACCAGCACATGTTGGTACTAAGGGTGTGTCTAAAATTAGCTTTTGAGGCGACTGCTGACGGATAATATTCTGAACAAGGCGTAAAGAGGGAGCTTGGCCATAGCCAAGTGGCCGATGAAACAACGCAGTTCAGGATATTATCCGGCGCAGGGAGCCCAAAGTGCTAAATTTAGGCACGATCTAAAAGAAAATAAGGGTGTTTTTCCATCCGTAAGTTCTATAAAATGTGTTGTTTAAGAGAGGGCGTTTTGGAAGTGTATGCTTTAAGTATTATTTGATGCCAAAGCTGTAAGTTGTTTAAAATGTGTTGTTCAAAACAACTTTTGAAACGCCCTTATTTTTCTGCGAAGAAAAATCGCATATTACACACTGCAATTACGTGTCGAATATCCAATAAACGGGCAATGGAGTTCCCTCGCCATGCGGAGCCTGTCTCAAGCGGCAGCCTACCGGGTTATCTCTCCTGCCTCATGCGGTAGCCATTTATCAATTCCCCATTCATTTAGTACTCAAAAGCCATCCTTTCACTCGGGTACCCAAACAAATTCTGGTCCTTCACCAACCGCGCCACCTTCTCCGGTACCATCTTTTCCCAGCCGTCTTCGCCTGCTTTGATCATGGCCAGAACATCCTTGGAATAAATGTGGAGGTTTTCGGGATGGTAGTTTCCGATGTCGACCACCTGCTTACTGTCCAGAATGTGTTGGTAGAGGAATTTTACGCCTTCGGGAATGGGGAGGTTGCCAGCAGTCATCAACTCTGCTGAGCCGTCTTGGCGGGCGGGGTAGACGTAGAGTTTAACGTTTTTGGTGAAGATCTCACCGAAGGCGGCCAATAGGCGGCCGTCCTGGTTCTCGTGGTACTTCGCACTGATGAGCTGCAGTAGCTCATTCACGCCGAGCACGATGCCGACGGGAGAGACCCTATATAGGCTCAGGTAGTCCACCAGTTTTCCGTACCGCTGGTAGTTGGAGATGATTACCGTTTGGCCGATGGCGTTGAGCAGGGATGCCCGGTGGAGGTAGTCCCGTTCATTGAGTTCTGCGCTGTTCTGGAGGTTGTCCAGGGTCAGCTCCGTGAGGAGTACACTCTTGGTGGGGTCGATGCCTTCCGACGATCGAAACTGTTGGTAACCTGCCCGGAGCATGTCTTCGTTGACGAGGGTGACGGGACGGAAGCTGCCGCGGACGATCATGACCGACTTGCGGTAGAGGAATTCGCTGGGGTGGATGCTGCGGCCGGCGGGGTTGAACATCGTGATGTCCGTCAGGCCGTGTTTTACCAGCCAGAGGCTGAGGAGACGGTTGTCGACGGGAAAGTCTGGGCCGTCCAGTACGATCATATCGATGGCGACGCGGCCTTTAAGGCCGTCCAGCAAACTGATGATCAGACTTTCCGGATCATCTTGGTAATGATAGGCCCCGTAAATCATGTTGACGCCGAGAATACCGATGGCCTGCTGCTGCAGCTGGTTGTCGTTGTCGAGCATTCGGACGTGGAGCAGCAGGTCGTTGTGGGTGCCGTTGGTGGGGTCGAGTTGGAAGCGGAGGCCCAGCCAGCCATTGCCGGGGATGGTGCGGCTATAGTTGATGGCGGCGACGGTGTCGGCGAAAACGAAGAAGTTAGTGTCCGGCCGGTCGTGACGTAGGCGGTCTACCATCAGTTCGTACTCGTGGTCGATCATCTTGTGAATCCGACTTTCGCAGACGTAACGCCCGGTGGGCTCCACGCCGTAGATCTGGTCAGAATATACCTTGTCGTAGGCACTCATCGTTTTAGCGATGGTACCGGCTGCTGCACCGACTTGGAAGAAATAGCGGGCAACTTCTTGGCCCGCTCCGATTTCGGCAAAAGTGCCGTAAACCTTCGGGTTTAGGTTGATCTCGAGGGCCTTTTGATCGGTTTCAAGTAGCTGTCTGGACATGCGGTAGAGTCTGTTGGGCGGTTGTTCTTTTGGGCGGACGAGCAGTTGGGCGCGGACGCGGGTGCAAGGTAAGGGATTTGAAGCGGGGGAGGACGTAATTGGGGATGAACCCGAAGAACTAGATTCTTACCGTTTTGCACAAATACCTTTTTGGTCACTTTTTTCCCGTCGAGAAGTGAATTACGAACGCGTAAAATTCAATTGACTAAAAGTGGTGCTCATTAAGAACCAGAGCTTATCAGACCACCCTTGTTTAAGGCGGTTCAAGCTTCTTCTCTGACATTAGACGATAACTTCGTTATTGGCGAAAGCTGGTCTTCTGTCTGTTGGCTAACGCGTTGCTGCGCGCGCGATAAAGTGTCCTCCGGACGCGCCACCAGACCGTAGGATTGCGTTCCTCTGGACCTGCACCCCACGCTAAGAAAAGCGCTCCTCCGGAGCTGCAACGACGACCTCCCTACTCCCGCCTCCGGAGCTAAGTCTCCAAACCATACCAGCTTACTTCATTCGCTCGTCACAATCGCCGCCAAGGGAAGCGAGGGTGTAGCGGCCGCCACTTTTGATGTAGAGCATGGCGCCGGAGTAATGGGTGGCCTCTCCTTTGACTTCGTAGTCGAGTTCGTAGGAGACGTCGGTCATGCCATCGAGGCCGATGTCGACAATTTTGCCAACTTTAACGTTGGTGATCTTCGCTCCAGCGGGCAGCCATTTGCAATGGCTGGCGGGCAGCGTTACCTGGAGATCGTTGGTGATTTGGTCTTCGAAAGAGACACTTTGACAGGAGGCCAGCAGTAGCAAAGCTACTGCGGGTAGGAAAGAAAAAGCTTTCATCTAAATAGGGTTAAGCAGGTGTTGTGCCGGAATTGACAGTGGGCCAAAGGGACAGCATTGGAGATTTATTGCGGGAGCTTAATAGCTAATGCCTAAAGGCTGTATCTTGGCCTTCCAACATGCTGCGCCAACTCAAATCCCAAACCCAATCGCTGGCCGACGTTCCCGACGCCGACCTGCTCGCCCGCTTCCAGCGGAGCGGCGAGGGCGATGATTTGCTGCCGCTCTACCAACGGCATGTTGGCTTGATCTACGCCTTGGGCCTCCGCTACCTCGGCTCGGCCCAGCGGGCCGAAGATGCTGGCATGGAGATCTGGAGCATCCTGTTGAACAAGCTACCAAAGCACGAAGTATCCAACTTTCGCTCCTGGTTGCAGACGACGGTCCGCAACCACTGCCTGATGCAACTGCGGAAGGAAAAGAGAGACCCGCTGAAGCACAGTGGGGAAGACATTATGCAATCCGACCGATTGCTGCATCTATCAGACGAATCAAATCAGAATCATCATCCCGATACACGCCCATTGCACCATTGCATGAAGCAGTTAAAGGAGGAGCAGCGCCGCTGTATCAACCTTTTTTACCTGCGCGAGGGCGAAAGTTACCAGACCATTGCTGAGGAATTAAGCCTAACGGTTGGCCGCGTGCGTTCTCACTTGCAGAACGGCCGCCGGAACCTGAAGCGGTGCCTGGAGGAGAAAAACGAAAACGAATAGTGTCCGCCCAAAACATACCCACGAACGAGTTGCTGGACCGCTACATCAGCGGGACCATCACGGCTCCGCAGGAGGCGGAGATGGAGCGGCGCGCAGCGTCGGATCCGGTGCTGGCCGATGCGCTGGCGGGGCTGATGGATTTTCCGGAGGAAGACCATGCCGTCAACGTGGAAGCGATGATGGCTGGTGTACTCAAGAAGGTTCAGGCGGGGCCGCAGGTGCAGGAAGCAAAGGTTCGCCCGATGGGCCGCTATTTGGCGGCCGCATCCGTACTGTTGCTTCTGGCCGCATCCGTCTTTTTGCTTCCACTATTCAACAACTCCTCCGAAGAACTGGCCATGAAAACGGAGGCTCCCGCCTCCGCCCCTGCCCCCGCCCCTGCCCCTGCTCCAGTACCCACCCCACAGGCTGGCAACGACCAAGAGCTCTCCATCGAACTTGCGCCAGAGGCTGATGCTGATACCAAAGACGGGCCATCATCTCCTGCTCCTCCGTCCTCAACCTTGGACCCGCGTCCGCGCCCAGAAGCTGTTGTTATTGCCGCACCCGTTGCCGCAGCTCCAGCGCCACCTGCAATTACAGTGCCGGGTGCTTTGGCCGATGAAGTTGAAATCGCCGAAGAGATGGAAGATGTTGCCTTTGAAGCCCTGCCCGCAGCGATACAACCCATCGCTAAAGACGAAGCCGGAATCCGCGCCAAAGCCGAACGCAATGCCAGCGAAACCGCCAACCAGGCGGCGCGTAAAAAAAGAGAACGCCTCAACGGCTTGGCCAATGGCGCCTTGATAAGAAGAACTCCCAACAAACTCATCGGCCGCATTACTGACGAAAATGGCGAGCCCATCATCGATGCCCTCATCCGACTTCCTGGCCTACCTTTGGGCGAACGGACCGACACCAACGGCATTTTCCTGCTCAACACCGACGCCACCACCTCCGTCATCAACATCAGCCATCCCGACTACGAGGATGAATCTCTCGACATCTCCAACCGCAGGGAAGACATCCAGATCACCCTCGAAGAAAAAGACCAGCTCGACTACCGAGCCTGGAGCGACTCCTGGTCGGCCGTCACCATCCCCGTCGGCCCGGAACTTCCCGGATACGCCCTTCCTGAAGAAGGCTATAACGCCCTCCGCGAACGCATCGAAGCAGGCCGGCCCGACAATGTTACCTTAGGAAAAGTAAAACTCTCCTTCCTCGTTAACTCCGACGGAACCCTAGAAGATTTCGTCTTCCGCGGCCAACCAAGCCAGGAAGCCATGGACTACATCGGCGGCGTCATCGCCCGGACTTCCATCTGGGAAGTAATGCGGGGAGAGGAAGCGGTGAGGGTGTATTTCAAGGTAGTGTTTGAGTAAGCTTACGGCCGAAAAGCGACAGTTATTGAATTGATGTTCTAAACCCGCCACATAAAAGAACACCGTAACCTAGTCGATGATATAGCCCTCCTCGTCGTCATTTTATCCTACCACGTCTTTAGCGTTTCCCCGTCCCGATGCAGTATGTTATCTTGCGGCCCTATGACTTACGAAAATTTTACAACTAAAGCCCAGGAAGCGATCATTCAGGCCCAGAAAATCGCTAAAGAAAAAGACCAGCAGCAGGTGGATACACCCCACTTGTTGGCTGGCATCATCGTTGTTGATGAGGCAGTAGCTGACTTTATATTTAAGAAGGTTGGGGTAAACTCAGAAATGGTCCGTCGCGAAATTCGCGAGGCCGTTGAGGAATACCCAAAAGTGGAGGGCGCTAAAAAGCAGTACCTCACTAATGATGCCAACCGCGCCCTCAGCCGGTCGAAGAAGATGCTCAAGGATTTTGGCGACCAGTATATAAGTGTTGAACTGATGTTGCTCGGCATCATCCAGGGAGCCAGTGACAAAGGTGCCCGGATCATGAAAGAAATGGGCGCCACCAACGATAATATTCGTGCGGCCATCGAAGACCTCCGTAAAGGGAAGACGGTTAATGATCCCGGTGCAGACAATGTCTACAACCTGCTGGACAAGTACACCATCAACCTTAATGAACGGGCGGAGAGCGGTAAGCTTGACCCGATTGTTGGTCGGGATGAAGAAATTCGTCGCCTGCTACAAATTCTCAGCCGCCGTAAGAAGAACAACCCACTCCTGATTGGTGAACCCGGTGTCGGTAAAACCGCCATCGTTGAAGGCATCGCTTGGCGGATCGTCAAAGGAGATGTGCCAGAGAGCCTCCGGGAGAAAAAGATATTTGTACTGGACATTGCCGGCATGCTCGCTGGCGCCAAATACAAAGGTGATTTCGAAGAGCGCCTCAAAGGCATCATCAAGGAAGTCAACGATAGTAACGGCCAATACATCTTGTTCGTTGACGAAATCCACACCCTCATCGGTGCGGGTGGTGGCAACGGCGCTATGGATGCCGCCAACATCCTGAAGCCGGCTTTGGCCCGGGGAGACCTCCGTACCATCGGTGCGACCACCCTGGACGAATACCAGAAGTACTTCGAAAAGGACAAAGCCCTCGTCCGCCGTTTCCAAACCGTTCGCGTTGAAGAACCGAGTGTCGAAGACACCATTTCTATCCTCCGGGGATTGCAGGAACGCTACGAGGTATACCACAAGATTGAAATCTTGGATGAAGCCCTCGTCGCTGCCGCAGAACTGAGTAATCGCTACATCAGCGACCGCTTCTTGCCGGACAAGGCCATTGACCTAATGGACGAGGCCGCTGCGCGCCTCCGCCTCGAGCTTGATTCCGTCCCGGAAGAGATTGACGAAGCCGACAGAAAAGTCCGACAGCTCGAAATCGAACGCGAAGCCATCAAGCGGGAAGGCCTCACGGCTAAGCAAAAGATCATCGAGGAACAGATTGCCAACGCCCGGGAAAAACGGGACAGCCTTCGCGCCCGCTGGCGCAATGAGAAGGACATGGTGGATGCCAGCCAGAACCTCAAGAAACAGATGGAAGAGTTGGAGCTGGCTGCTGATAAAGCAGAACGCGCCAGCGACTTCGAAACCGTTGCCAAAATCCGCTACGGCCAACTTGCCGACTTGAAAAAGCAGATCGACAAAGCCGACGAAGAGCTTGAAAATCTACCGGACGACAAGCGATTTACCAACGAAGAAGTAACCGCAAATGACATCGCAGAAGTAGTTGGCCGCTGGACGGGAATTCCCGTTCAACGGATGCTGCAGAGTGAGCGGGAAAAATTGCTCAAACTGGAAGATGAACTGCACAAGCGGTTGATTGGCCAGGACGAAGCTGTTCGGGCCGTGTCTGATGCCGTCCGGCGCTCCCGCGCCGGCCTCCAGGACGAGAACCGACCCATCGGCTCGTTCATCTTTCTCGGCCCCACCGGAGTTGGTAAGACGGAGTTGGCTAAGGCCCTCGCCGAGGTCCTCTTCAACGACGACAAAGCCATCACCCGGATCGATATGTCCGAGTACCAGGAACGTCACTCCGTTAGCCGCTTAGTCGGTGCGCCTCCGGGATACGTTGGTTACGACGAAGGTGGTCAGCTGACCGAAGCCGTTCGCCAGCGTCCCTACAGCATAATCTTACTCGACGAAATCGAAAAGGCCCACCCCGATACCTTCAACATCCTCCTCCAGGTACTGGACGATGGGCGTTTGACGGACAACCGGGGCCGAGTGGCCAACTTCAAGAACACCCTAATCATCATGACTTCCAACATGGGAGCAGAGACGATTCTGGAGAACTTTGAAGACCTGGCCAGCGTCGGTGAAGAACACCGCGCCGAGATCATCGCTACCACAAAAGAGGAAGTCTTCGAAACCCTTAAGGAAGACCTCCGTCCGGAGTTCCTTAACCGGATCGACGAGCGGATTATGTTCCTGCCACTCAACCGGGAGGAGATTAAGAAGATTGCTCGTCTGCTGCTGCGTAAGATCGAGAAGATGTTGGCCCGCCAGGGTATGATTATCAAGGTGAGTGACCGCGCCCTCGACTGGTTGTCTGACCGGGGCTACGACCCGCAGTTTGGTGCTCGGCCGATGAAGCGGACCTTGCAGTCCGACTTGGCCGACGAGTTGTCCAAGGACCTCATCTCCGGCAACTTCATTGCAGGAGACACCATCTACGTCGATTTAGGTAAGGAGAAACTTGTATTTAGTAAAAAGCCGTTCCCCAAGAAGCAGGCCGCTACCGAAGTCGACGAAGAAACCGCCGCTGCCGCCAAAGCCGCCCTCGAGGAGAAAGCTAAGGCCGACGCTAAGAACGAAGCCGAAGCTAAGCCTGCTCGGAAGCGCAGCCGCAGCCGTGGTAAGAAGAAGGATGAAAAGCCTGCAGCCGAAGAGGTTCCAGAAAACGTTGAAGAGCTGAAAAAGGCTACTCAGGACTTGCTGGACGCTACTGCAGAGCTGAAGAAAGAAAAGAAGGGCAAGAAGTAAGGAGCCAATGGTATTGCCTTTTGTTGAAAATGCTCTTTATTTACTGTGACTCTTGGCACACACATTGTGTCAAACATTTCGGAAAGTGGTTAGAAACCGCTTTCCGAATTTGTATTTATTCAACTAATGCTTATTTTATGAAGAACATTTTTACGTTCATTCTCGTGTTTGTACTGGCTGCTACCGGCCTGGAGGCACAAACAATTGAAGAACTCAAAGCGCAAAAGGCCGAACTGGTCGGTAAGCAAAACGAAAAGAAGGCAGAAGCTGCCGCTTTTGATGGCGATATTGGAAGCCTTTCAAAGCAAATTGAACTACTTTCAGGCTGGCAGACCGGTATTAACGGCCTCTTAGGTCTCAACTTTGGCTCTTCCAACAACTGGCAGGCAAACGCTAACCGCAACAGCTCGTCTTCCGTGCTGAACGTTGGCATCAATGGTTACGCCAATAACATCAAGGAGAAGACCTTCTGGAGGAACAACCTTAATACTAACATCAGCTGGCAGGGACTCGATAACGACACCAAGGACGACGTGGATGGCTCCGGCTTCTTAGAGAACCGCAACGGTGACGTACTCATCTTGTCTTCTCTTTACGGTCTGCGCATCACACCGGATTTGGCGGCAACGGCTTTGGGCGACCTCAATACTTCGGTATTCAATTTCCTTAGCCCAGGTACTGCTGATATTGGTATCGGTGGAACTTGGACGCCTTCATCTGTTCCAAACTTGGTAGTTGTTGCTCACCCGATCACTTACCACTTTGCCTTCTCTGGCTTCGATGGCGTAGATAGCCAGTCGGCACTCGGTGCCAAGGTTAAGGCGACTTACAACCTAGACCTTCCGGGCGGAATAACCTGGTCTTCTAACTTGGGCGTTTTCATGCCATACAGCAGCGACAAGACCACCATCATGTACTTCGACGAAGACAGCGTGGAACAGACCAGCGAAGAAGGCCTGTTTGAATACAGCTGGATCAACTCCTTCAACATTGCTGATCTCTGGAAAGGGGTAGGTGTTGGCTTCACCGTGGGTGTCCGCAAGGCAGGCTTCGAGTTCCCTCCTGGACTGCAGTCTTACACGGCTGTTGGTTTAACTTACGGCTTCTAGTACAGTGTGATTTAAGTTTGTCGACAAAGTAGCTGGTGGATTTTGCCGACTAACAAGGCGGAAAAACGGGAGCCTAGCCGTAGCTAAGTGAGGATTTTTCCAACGCAGTTAGACGGTAAAAGGCACCGCGAATTTGGCGATGAAACTTAGTTTACAGTGTACTAGTCATAGAGAGAAGCCTTTCGTGTCTGCGAGTGATTGTCTGTAGCGTTTGGGCCTAATGCCTCAAGACTACCGCCTCTGGCCTATTTTTTGGGCGCGAGCGCAGGTGCAATGAATTGATTTAAAATCAGGGAAGGCAATGAGGACGATGGTTCTTGTTGCCTTTTTGTTTTTTTTGATTGGCCGTTAATATTGGCACGCTTTAAAATTGGAAAGCAATGTTCAGGCTCAGGAAAGCTAGGAAGATTTCTGTATCCGTGGCGGTGAAAAAAAGGTCCGATTGCTGGAAATTACGGAGGGTTTGCCCACCGAGGGGCGCAGCGCCAATAAGCGCGAAAGCCCAAGGGCTATCTGGAAATAGGTACCGTACTTTACCCATTATTCGCCCGGAAAAGGCCGCCGTTTTCGTTACGTCGAAGAGCTGGCCGGAGGCATCTACTTCTGCCGTCCACCGTCCCAGATTATAGGAGGCGTCTACGGAAAGCAGGCCGTTATAGAGGGCACTACGGTTGACTGCTCCAAAGGTAGACCGGTCGGCCTGAAACCACCATTTTAGCCTCAGGTTTTCGCCTGCCTCGTGCTGGAATTCGCTGCGCAGTTGTAGCGAGGCAACGGGGCTGATAATTACCTCTTCTCCCAGAAGTGTTAGTTGCTGGCGTTTGCGCCAGGTGCCCGTTACCCGTAGTCGTTTACTACCGAATTCTTTGCGCAAACCGATAAGTGCCCTCCAAGTCCGCCCCGGCGCATCGACCACTAGGTAGCGGAAGCTGCGATCTACGCCTACTACGTTTAACTGAGAGATGACCGACGGGCCGCCCCGCTGCCCAAAGCTGCCCGAAAGGTTATACCCGAAGTTCTTAATCGGATTGTAGTAGCGGTAACTCACCGAGCCAGAATGGGAGAGCGTTGGCCTAGGGGTGTCCAGACCGAACCTATAGGAATTGAAAGAATTGACCAGTGGGCCGGCGTTCAGCGAAGTGAGCAGCGGTGGCGTAGCCTCCGACCGCCAGGTTGTCTCTACATGGCCGCCGGGTCCTGCACGAAATTTCAACCGCGCCTCCGGGAGGAGGTAAGAGCTGGAAAAGACACGCTCGCCATCGTCAAAACCAAGCGGCCGGTCGAGGTGGAGGCGGATCAGCCCATCGGCTTCTTTCCACTTCACTACGACACCGAGGTCGGTCTTTAGGGTTTGGTAATCTGTTGTGCGACGGGCGACTGGGCGTTCTGTGGCCGTGATGGTTTGGCGCTGCCCGGTCGCATTCCAACCAGCACCGTGTTCGAGGTACACCTTACGGGACAGACGATAGTGGTAACGGTAGTTGAGGTGGTAATCGGTCCGCAGGGGGACGCTCTCTTGGACGAAAGCGAAAGGGGCTTCGTCGGTGAAGGCCAAGAGGCTGCCAAGAAAGGTAGTGTCACTGGTTAAGCGTAGTGTTTCTTCTTCTTTTTGCTGGCGGCCGGAAGCGTTGATTTTGAGTAGGTTGCCGGACTCGTAGCGCTTGACGAGGTCAGCGTTGAGTTGCCCTTCATAGTCGGTGAGGGAGCGCTGGTTGTTGGTGGCGCGGTCACCTAAATTTGAGCGGTAGTCTTCCATCTCCGTTCGTTCTTCGGCAGTTCCATGGAGTTGGGCGGTCGTGCGAATGACGAATTGCTTCGGGAGCTTAGAGGTCAGGGTGGCCCGCAGCATCCCGAACTGCTGGCGGACGCCGGAGTTAGCGGTGGTTATTTCTTCGAGGTCAGTAGGTTGGAATACCGATTCGGTGCGGCGGCTGGCCGACCATACCTTGCGGGGCAAGAGTAGGTAGGTGTCGAGGGTGCTGCGTTTGCTGATGTCGTGGTTACTGCCGAAGGCGAAGAGCTGGTTTTTGCCGTCGCGGGCGTAAAGCGGGGGAGATAGCCGGAGGCTGAGGTCGGAAAATTCCCGGAAGCCGCCGTTGCTGAACAGTTGGTCGCCACCGATCAGGCGCATGATGCTCCGCATCGATAGAAGCTCCTGCTCCACGTTGTTACTGCCAGCGAAGAGGTAGTTGTTGGTGCGGCGGTTGAAGCGGAAGAGGTCGGCTTTGGCCAGGTGGCGGTCGGGCATGCCAGCTCCGGCCATGAGTTCGCCAAAATAGACGTTATTTTTCTCTTCCCTAATAATGATGTTAAGTGCTCGGCGCTTCCGTGCGCCGGGGGAGAGGGTGAATCCCAGCGGTTTGTAGTCTTCCAGTAACTGCACCCGGCCGACGGCCCCGGCGGGCAGGCCCTTAAGCGCCAGTTCGCCGTCGCCACCGAAGAAGGGTTTACCTTCCACAAGGAGGGTCGAGACGTCCTGTCCTAGGTAGGTGACCTTCATGTCCTTGTCGACGTGTAACCCCGGCATTTTTTCGATCAGGTCTTTGAGCTTACGTTCCTGACCGGTGTAAAAGGCGCGGGCGTTGTAGGTAACGGTATCGGGCCGGTAGGAGACTGGCGGCAGGGTGTCGCGGACCAGAATTTCCCCGAGGGTGGTTGTCTGTTGGCTCAGAGAGATGACTAAGGGCTCTGCCGGGGCTTCGGCCAACCGTATATTTCCCTGGTAGGGGGCATAGCCGAGGCTGTTGGCCTCGAGGCGGTAGTAGACACCAGTTTGGAGTTGTAGGCTTACCTTTCCGACAGCGTCGGTACGGTCGAAGATCATCCGGCCGGAGATGGTATCGGTAGCGACGATCATGGCGTACTCAACGGGGCTGCCGGTCGTGTCGAATACGGCGAAGGGCGTCGAGAGTGTTTGCGCAGAGGCCACTGTAGAAAGTAGGGTGAAGCCGAAAAGTAGCCACCAGAAACCAAGTTCTTTACGTCTTACTTTCATTATAAAGGTTGAAATTAATGTGGCGGTGGCCGGTAGCTCTCTGGCACCAAGTAAGTTATTTGTTGCTACGCTCCATTACTTTTCCTGCGTACTCCTCGTAAGTGAGTGTGGCAATCGTTTTTGGTAACTTTATGGGGGCTTTATTTCCTTTATTGATGTTGATATAGGTGGCCACATAACCTTTCGTTTCTTTTCCTTCGATGTACAGTTCTATGATAAGGCCCGGAAGGCCATGGAAATCGGCAGGGCCAAAGGGGAGCGAAATGCTCGGGTCGTACCATGCCCTGACGAGTGTCTGCTCTCCTTCCGGCCTGGTCGGTAATTGAAGCATGCAGGTTGCTTCCATCAAGACTCGTCCCTGTGAAAATTTTCGCTCACCGGTTAATGACCAAGAACAGTTGTTAAATGGCTGCGTAACCTCAACTTTCGAGTTTTCTATTTTAGTGAAAAAAGAGCGTTCCTTTTTATCGTAGTTGACATAAAATCCCTCTTTTGCGCCTAGAGTAACAATAATTGCTGCCTGATAAGTCATTTGCTCCATGATGTCATCCGGGGTTATCCGATCATCAATTGAAAAGTAGGACTCGTCTTCTCTCAGTTCTAAGGTGAATTTTAAATCATCCGTATAACCATTAAGGAGTTCTAGCTGATTACCGAATCGCTTGTAGGCTTCAGGTTCTTTTTGCTTGTATGCTTCTAAATTCGCTTTTGCCGATAAGGTGTCGACGTAGTAATCGTATTGTATTGAACCTTGAATGCTGGATATCACTTTTTGAGCATTTAATTGGTAAGGAAGTACTATAGATAAGAAAATAGAAAGTACAACAGCGATTGTATTGCTCATGGTTTTTGTTTAAATGATAGATGTAATTGCCGACAAGTCTTATCAAAGTAGTAAGAACAGTCCTAAGAATAGTAGCGGGTTTTGCTCGTCGATTTGGCAAATCATTCAATATGGTTTAGCCGCCGCGTTGTTGGCGAAGTTCTAATATTCTGCGTTGGAAATCACCTTCAGTTATATCTGCCGTTGCCTTTGGCTTACGGATCGGCTTGGCCTTCTCTTGTTTACTAATGTCGATTTCAATTGCGGTAAAACCTGAGGTGAATTTTGGCCCGAAGCGGAGTTCCATAATTAGACCAGGGAGCCCGTCGTAACCAAGTGGCCCAAATGAGAAAGGGAGGTCAGGAGCGTACCAGACGCGGACGAGGTGAATTGCTTCGTCACCGTTTCTATCGGTAGTGATATTTGGAGTAGTTGCTTCGAGTAGCTTTCGTCCTTCGACGCATTTTTCATTTCCAGTTAGGGTCCATGTATGCTTTTTATATGATTCGACTACGTTGACCGGGCTATTCTCAATACTCGCACGGGTAAGGCGGATTTTTTCTTTATGATTGAGGAAGTAGCGGTCGCGGGCGTTAGTCGCAATTATAACTGCAGTTGTATGCTCTAAGTCCTCGTCAATACTAAACCCTGCTTGTTCGTTGACTTGAAATAGTGACGAGAATTCATTGAAATTCAGATTGAATTTTAGATTGTCTCGATATTTATTACTCGCACGGAAAGATTCACCGTAAAGAGCATAAGTTTCAGGTTTTTCCTGCTTTAATTGCTGTAAAGAAGCTTCGGATTGTAATGTGTCGATGTAGTAATCGTAAGTTACGATTCCGTGTATTTTAATAATTTCCGAAGACGGTGAAGTCGATGTTGCTGATAGTAAGGATAATGTTATGATTATAACAGGTAAAAGGAGTTTCATGATTAATTAGGTGGGCTACAAATTTAATATTTTATAAACACCAAATTTTCACCTAATCTTGTAGCGCACAGATGTAAGTGGAAATCTGGGGTTTAATAACTTTAGCGGTTTCTAGCTTATTGCTGGTTGCCCTGGCATGTTCCTAGATAGTTTTGATAAAGGGCTTCTTGAACGTTACAAGGAAGTGTGAGTCCGTATTCCATTTGGAATTGCTCAACTTTTCCTTCTACGTAGCCACTAGCCATTAGTGCACAAGGGTCGGTGAGGAGGGAGGTCAAAGCAATTAGTCCGCAGGTAAGTAAAGTCTTCATATGAAACGAATTGAATAAAACAATGCCTACTCTATTTCCCTGTTTTCGACATTCCCCGTATTCCCATCAGCTTGATTGGAACAGTAGCAAAATAATTGCCGCTTGGTGCAAAAAGTCTGCACGGAAGAAATAAAATTAATTCTTACTAAAAAATTGGAAATCTGTTTTTACTGCTGGCGTGTAATAAAAAGTGTTACGCTTACGGCAATAAAGTATTTCTCCTTCCCCCCCCCCCATGTTGCGGAGTTGGTCTAGGAGATTTTTTACTGTTCTGGGACTGACTTTCAGTTTATCGGCGATGGCGGCGGCGGTTCCGGTATGCTCTCGCTCGATCATTCGAGCTAGGCGCTCTAGTCTTAAAAAGGTGTCGTAGAAACTCATTAAATGCTATTGTAGGGTGCTTAGTACTCTAAATGTAGTAATATTTGGGCGCAAACCAAATTGTCGCACCTAAATCCTGAAAATTAGCTCGTGAAATCCTCAAGTTGGCTAGAATACTAACCTCGATACATATTGCGATTTATCCTATGCTGCGATTTGTTTTGCGCCCTAATACTTTTACCTTCTTTCAAAGGGCATTATGAATAAAATGCTTGTTTTTAGATAACTCTTTACTTTGATGTCTAAACAAAAAAAGTGCCTCAGTAGGGATGAGTTTTACCGCTAGGGGCAATTTTTTTCATATTATAAGCGGGGCTTTTAATCCATCTCTTCGACTTACGCTCGCGCCAACTCTGGGCGAGGACGCAGGTGCGATGATTGTTAGATTAGCAAAGAAGGCAGTAGGAACATTGGTTTTTGCTGCCTTTTTGTGTGTTTATGCCTACTTATCCGATTTATCCCATTGGTGCCCGTCAGTCGCAAATTGTCCCCGGCTAAAGACCGGGGCTGAATGAACGAAGCACCTGCGGGCTATGACATAATCCGTCACCTATCCCCACCGCACGCTCGGAGAGCACTTTGGCCGGTCGCGCGCGGAGCGACGCGTTAGCCGGGGCCGTACCCTGCAACATCGTAACAGCGGCAGCCTCCAACGACGGCAACCCGCAAGAGAGGCAAGAGGCAGGAGGCGCAACCCATCCCAAACGTACAAACGTATATGTGCAGACAGCTTCACCTTCCAAAGCGAAGCGTTCTTAATGCCTTTTTATGTCTTAATGACAAAAAGCGTCGCGCAGCGACCTTCAATGTGCGGCAGCCTATAACGACGGCAACTCGTAACCCGCAACTCGTAACCCGCAACTCGTAACCCGCAACTCGCAACCCGTAAGCGCGCAGAGCGACGCGTCACCCCCGCCTCAAAAAGAATACCGGACTAATCACCATAATCACCACTACCGGGAAAAACAATCCCCCAATCGTCCCCGCAGCAAGGGCGTGCCAAAACACTTCGTTCCAACCACCAATTAGGAACGGGGTGAGGCCCGCAGCGGTACTGATGACAGTAAGAACAATGGGCAAAGTCTTATGGCGAACAGCCATGGCGTAGAGCGCCGTTTCGCTCCAGTCCCGATGCTGTTTGCGGAGCCAGTTGAATTCGTTGACGACCAGGATGAGGCCTTTGACGGCCAGGCCGATCACCAGCAAGAAACTGGTGTAACCGCCTTGGTACAACCGTAAATCGAACCAGTAGAAGGTCAGGAGAATGCCGATGCAGGAGATGGGGATGAGCAGGACGATCTTGAGGGCCTGCCGGAGAGATTCGAAGAGGAGGGCGCAGATGAAAAAGATGAGGACGACGGCCAGCCTCATGAGCATGCTGAGGCGTTTGGCCTCAGAGTTGGGGCGGTAGCTGCTGCGCTCGGCTGCCAACGGATGCTCAGCTGCGGTAAAAGCAAATAACCGATTAGGGCAAGGGCGGTGAGGAGGAGAACGGTAGGGTAGGGGCGCATTTACGGGCGGGTAGGGTTTTCTTAGTATTTATGCTTTATAACGCTGTGGGGTGTGGGTGTCTGGCTGCAATTAACGAAAAACATGGGTGTGTTTGTTGGAATGAGGGGGTGGGAGAGGAAGACTTTCTGGGAACTTTCGGGACTTTCCGGGAACTTTCGGGAGTTTCCGGGAGTTTCCGGAAAGTCCCGGGAGTTTCCGGTCTTCTCTTTTACTATCTCCCTAATTTAGAGATTGATAACAGACATCACCGCGTCTTTTTTAGCGGTGGCCCGGTGCCGGAATGGGTTAAGGATGGCTAAGTTAATTGTTATGAAAAACCTTATTAAGAGACTTGTTGTATGTGTAATGGTAGTAATGTTTTCATGCGGAAGTGGCGTTGAAATAGGCGAATACAAAATAAGCACCCTTGATTCGGTAGAAAAAAATCAAGCTACACTCATAGAACTCGACGGCAAAAATTTCGGA